>NZ_JANRHP010000029.1:0-224 GCF_024733725.1 Parasutterella secunda | reverse complement strand
AGTCGTCCGCATGAAGCGCGATGCTCACACTTATCTGTTCGTGATCAAGTGAACAGAATGTTCTTTAACAATTTGGTGAAACAAAGCGTTTCAATCAAGAAGAAGTTTCGGATTTCATGAGAGTCTGAAATGGATTGATTGGAAACGGGTTGTGATTGCATTCAAACTCAAAGAAAAGAGTTCTTGAGAACCTTAAGAATTGAGAAACAGCGTACAACGTTATG
>NZ_JANRHP010000028.1:0-287 GCF_024733725.1 Parasutterella secunda | reverse complement strand
TCGCGTGGCGATTTTCTGTGTTTCATTGATCCCCAGCTCTGTTTTGCGTCCGCTCCTCTGGCGATGTTTAGCAATCACAGTATGCAAATCGTATTCGGTCAGTTGGTATTTCCTGTCCAATTTTCTGAATAGTTCAGACCTTTCTTTACCTTTAGGCATTAGGCAAGCTTTTTCCCATTCGCTATCTTGACGAAGTTGTTGCAACTGGCCCAAGGCAGTACCCAGGGTAGCATTATGAAGTTGGCGAGCGAACTCTAGCTTTCTGAGAATCGTTCGAGATTCAGAAT
>NZ_JANRHP010000027.1:0-344 GCF_024733725.1 Parasutterella secunda | reverse complement strand
GTCTTCCAAGCAGTTAATCGCTATAAGCTAGGTCTTGGAGGCTGTCCGCGATTCAAATCTCTCAGTCGCGGATTAAGAAGCATTGAAGGCAAAAGCAATAAAACAGGATTGAAATTTAATATTGAAAAATCTGTTTTAAGTTGGTGCAAACATGACTATTGTGTCTTTATTGATCCTCAGGATGACTTTCTTCAAAGGGCGTTGCGTAGTGAAGGTCGCAGCGGATTTAAAAAGGTTAAATATTGCCGTCTAGTTCGCAAAACAATCAAAGGAAAGAATCGCTTTTATTTGCAGGTTGTTTTAGAGGGGCAGGCACCCATTAAGCATATCTACGCGTCAACCAG
>NZ_JANRHP010000026.1:0-344 GCF_024733725.1 Parasutterella secunda | reverse complement strand
TTAGTTGACGCATAGATATGCTTAATTGGCGCCTGCCCCTCTAAAACAACCTGCAAATAAAAGCGATTCTTTCCTTTGATTGTTTTGCGAACTAAACGGCAATATTTAACCTTTTTGAATCCGCTGCGACCTTCACTACGCAACGCCCTTTGAAGAAAGTCATCCTGAGGATCAATAAAAACACGATAGTCATGTTTGCACCAACTTAAAACAGATTTTTCAATATTAAATTTCAATCCTGTTTTATTGCTTTTGCCTTCAATGCTTCTTAATCCACGACTGAGAGATTTGAATCGCGGACGGCCTCCAAGACCTAGCTTATAGCGATTAACTGCTTGGAAGAT
>NZ_JANRHP010000025.1:0-357 GCF_024733725.1 Parasutterella secunda | reverse complement strand
ACGGACGGAACACAGATTTCGCCTTGCAACACGCTGAAAAAACATTTGAAGAAATTGGCGCAATTGCAAAGATCACTATCCCGAAAAGAGAAATTCAGCAGTAATTGGAGAAAGGCTCAAAGGGAAGTTGCGAAACTGCATCAACGGATCGGCAACAAACGTCAGGACTTTATTAATAAAGTCGCGTTGGATTTAAGCAAAAAACACGCGGTGATCTATCGTGAAGACTTGAGAATAAAGAACATGACAGCGAGTGCGGCCGGGACAGTGGAGGAGCCGGGTCATAATGTGGCCCAAAAATCGGGCTTAAACCGAGCGATATTGGATCAAGCGTGGGGGAAATTTTTCCAACGATTA
>NZ_JANRHP010000024.1:0-375 GCF_024733725.1 Parasutterella secunda | reverse complement strand
TGCTTCTTGAGTCATCTTCGCATCAACCGGATACTCACGCTTATCGGTTCGTTGATCAATTTTTAAAGAACAGTTCGTTGCTCTTTTCGAGCTGACGAGTTTGAGAATTATAAGACTCAAATTCGTCTTGTCAAGTCTTTTTGAAAATATTTTTTATTTTCTTTTTCACTTGACTTGCTTGAGCTCTCGCTCAAACAGGGAGTGGAATCTTACTCGAAGAATTTTCCACCGTCAAGAGCCTTGTAGAAAAATTTTTTAACTCCACAAGATCTGGACTTTCGTCGCTCATTGAGCAACGGGTTGCGTATTTTAACCCCAAAATCGGCTTTGTCAAGACCTCTACTCGAAAAAAAATTTGGGGGCCTGAGCCCCCAA
>NZ_JANRHP010000023.1:0-425 GCF_024733725.1 Parasutterella secunda | reverse complement strand
CCTATAAGAATCTTTCTGCTTTATTGCCTGATTGGAAAAAAGATCCTGAGATGCTGTGGCTCTCGGAATGCTATTCCCAGTGCCTGCAGCAATCGATGAAGGATCTATCCCGAGCTTATTGCAATTTCTTTTCAGGAAGAACCGCTTTTCCCGTTTTCCATCGAAAGTACGGGGCAAATGACGCCTTTCGCTATCCGCAAGGATTCAAAATTGATGAAACCGGCAAGCAGATTTATTTACCCGGGATCGGCTTTGTGAAGTACAGGCGCAGCCGATACATTGAAGGCAAAGCGAAAAATATCACCGTCATTCGCAAAGCCGATGGTTGGTACGTCTCCATTCAAACAGAATACGAAAAAGAAGTTCCCGTACACCAAGGCGATGAAGTTGGGATGGATATGGGGGTGGTGTGGTTTTGCACGCTC
>NZ_JANRHP010000022.1:0-489 GCF_024733725.1 Parasutterella secunda | reverse complement strand
GTCGTCCGCATGAAGCGTGATGCTCACACTTATCGGTTTGTTGTGAGAGTTTGGTGTGCTGGGTCAGTAGCTCAGTCGGTTAGAGCACCGTCTTGATAAGGCGGGGGTCGAAGGTTCGAATCCTTCCTGACCCACCAGGCAAAACAGACGGGGCCGTAGCTCAGTTGGTAGAGCGTCTGCTTTGCAAGCAGAATGTCATCGGTTCGATTCCGTTCGGCTCCACCAAGATCTGTCATTTAAAGGAGTTCGTAAAAAACGAGCTTTTTTAAATGACAAATCGAAATGATTGTGATATACTCACAAACTCGTCTCGAAAGAGTCAATGTTCTTTAACAATTTGGTGAAACAAAGCGTTTCAATCAAGAAGAAGTTTCGGATTTCATGAGAGTCCGGAATGGATTGATTGGAAACGGGTTGTGATTGCATTCAAACTCAAAGAAAAGAGTTCTTGAGAACCTTAAGAATTGAGAAACAGCGTACAACGTTATA
>NZ_JANRHP010000021.1:0-583 GCF_024733725.1 Parasutterella secunda | reverse complement strand
CCTATAAGAATCTTTCTGCTTTATTGCCTGATTGGAAAAAAGATCCTGAGATGCTGTGGCTCTCAGAATGCTATTCCCAGTGCCTGCAGCAATCGATGAAGGATCTGTCTCGAGCATATCGCAATTTCTTTTCAGGAAGAACTGCTTTTCCCGTTTTCCATAGAAAGTACGGGGCAAATGATGCCTTTCGCTATCCGCAAGGATTCAAAATTGATGAAACCGGCAAGCAGATTTATCTGCCCGGGATCGGTTTTGTGAAGTACAGACGCAGTCGATACATCGAAGGCAAAGCGAAAAATATCACTGTTATTCGTAAGGCTGACGGTTGGTATGTCTCTATTCAAACGGAATACGAAAAAGAAGTTCCCGTACACAAAGGCGATGAAGTTGGAATGGATATGGGAGTGGCGTGGTTTTGCACGCTCTCGGACGGAACACAGATTGCGCCTTGCAACGCGCTGAAAAAACATTTGAAGAAATTGGCTCAAATGCAAAGAGCACTATCCCGAAAGGAGAAATTCAGCAGTAATTGGAAAAAGGCTCAGAGGGAAGTCGCGAAACTGCATCAACGGATCGGCAACAT
>NZ_JANRHP010000020.1:0-744 GCF_024733725.1 Parasutterella secunda | reverse complement strand
TGAACGCCTATCAATTGATCCCGGACCTCAAACAATCGCTGTTTTTAGTGATGTTTGGGCTGGGAAAATTAAAGTGTCTCCGACCGCACAAGTAGACGAAAAGAGGTTACGTTGCATACAACGCTCAATGGACAGGAGTCTGAGAAAGAGTAATCCGGACTGTTATGAAAGCGACGGAACATTAAGAAAGGGTTGCGTATTAAAGAAAACAAAAGGTTATGAAAAACGCATCCAACGTTTACAAGAATGCCATCGAAAAGCGGCGGCCACTCGTCGATGTGAACATGGACAGCTCATCAATTTATTGCTGTCCATGGCTGGAGACATTCGTGTAGAAAAGAACCAATGGAAGGCCTTTCAGAGAGGTCATTTTGGAAAAAGTTTAGGTAAAAGCGGCATCTCGGGTTTTATTGAAAGACTGAAGAGCAAGGCTGAAAGCGCCGGTTTAAAGGTAACTGAAGTAAAACCCTATAAATTAAAACTTAGCCAATATGATCCGTATACGGATCAATATCGGAAGAAGTCGCTCAATGAACGTTGGCACAGTTTGGGTGAGAGCTCGGAGTGGATACAACGTGATGTGATGAGCGCATTGTTGTTGCAATGCGCAGACCTGGAAGAAGAAAAACATATTCCGACAGAGGTGATTAAAACTCTGGAAGGTGTGAAACAGCTCCTGAGAGACGCGGGATATGTGATATTGAAACCATCGAGTAATGGGGAGAGTAATCCTACATTTGCGTC
>NZ_JANRHP010000002.1:0-332665 GCF_024733725.1 Parasutterella secunda | reverse complement strand
TACTCACACGAATGGGAAGCTCAATGATAAAGGTTGGGCTAGTCATGGGACTGAATTTTACTTTAACGACCAAGGTCGTTGCACGAATTCCTCCCCTTGTTAAAACAAGGGGCTTCCTTCGTGATTATTCTGTGATGGTGGCGCAGGACGCCTGAATGACACTTATCTCAGTCTGCTGCACCTGGATATCCCGGCTCGAATTGAAGTTGATTCCACCAGTACTATGCTTTCACTCGTCGCTAATGGTATCGGATGGACCATTACGAGAGCGTTAGCCATTTTGCAAAACCCTGAAAAAGCAAAAGACGTTATCGTTTTACCGTTGCCTGCACCGGAGCTCTCTCGCCCACTTTATTTGGTCGCCCGACCTGATGAATCTCAACGTCTGATATCCCGGGTTGGAGAAGTCTCGCGAGAGATCTTCAATAACGAAATTACGCCTGAACTCAAAAAGATCGCCCCGTGGCTTCTCAAACCCAAAAAATAACCGACTCAAAAAATAAAGGCTCAGCTTAGATATAGTTTTGTGGAGCTAATTGACGTTCAACCAACTCGATCATGATATGAATCGTCTTGATATGCAATTCCTGCACACGATCAGCCCAACGGCCCGCCGGCGTCACAATGGCCACATCCGCCCTTTGAGCCAAGGGACTATCGACCTTGCCGGTTAAACCGATCACTTTCATTCCTTTTTCGTGAGCTGCCTCAACGGCATCAAGAACGTTGCCGCTTGTGCCGGAAGTAGTGATGGCTAAAAGCACATCGCCTTTTTGACCCACCGCCTGAACATAGCGGGAAAAAACAGCATGATAGCCGTAGTCGTTTCCCACGCAGCTCATATGAGACGGATCAGAAATAGCTATGGCTGCATAACCCGGACGATCACTTCTAAAGCGCCCGGTCATTTCTTCGGCAAAGTGCATAGCATCACACAAGGAACCACCGTTGCCGCAGGACAAAATTTTCCCGCCGCTACGGATCGCCTCAACCATTAATTCGGAGGCGCTAACAATGGCCTCTTGAGTCTGATCGGCTTCAATTAAAGCATCTAGCGCAGACCGCGCCTCTAAAAGTGCCGCTTTGACATGTTCTTTAGCCATAATCTCTATCCTCTTTGCCTCATTTTTTACCGGCGGCCAAAAATAGCTCCGGCAATGGTGTTGGCATCCGTGTACTCCAGCTCAACTCCTGCCGGAATACCTCTGGCCAAGCGAGTAACTCGAATTTGGGGAGCAACTGAAGCCATCGCTTTGGCGATAAAGTGTGCCGTAGCATCCCCTTCCGGGGTAAAGGGTGTCGCTATGAGTACCTCACGCACGAGTTTATCTTTTTTCACACGCTCCAGAAGCTTTTGCATATTGATGTCCTCTGCCCCAATGCCTTTTACAGGAGAAATTAGGCCCATCAGAACGAAGTAAAGTCCCCGGTACGCCATGGTTTCTTCAATCACCCGCTGATCTGCCGGCGTCTCTACGATGCAAATCTTCGTACGATCCCGAGACGCATCCGCGCAAATCGGACAAACCACCTCATCGGTAAGTGTGTTGCAGAGTTCACAGTGCTTGACGGTTTTAACAGCCCGTTCAAGCGTTTTTAAAAGTTTCGCCGCTTGTCGTCTGTCATCCGACAGGAGTTGTTCGGCGATACGGGAAGCCGAACGCGGCCCCAAACCGGGCAGACGCTTGAGCGCATCCACAAGGTCATCCAATGTGGGACTTAGCGTTGGCATCATTAATCCTTAGAAGGACATTCCCGGAGGAAGGGGCATTCCGGCCGTTGCCGCTGCCATTTTTTCCTTGGTGATTTTTTCAATCTGATCCAAGCAATCTTTTGTGGCCATGAAGATTAAATCTTCAACCATGTCCACGTCTTCCTGCAATAAACTCGGATCCACTTTCACAGACTTCAGCGCGTGCTTACAGGTCATCGTCACCTGAACGAGATTGCCGCTTGCGCTGCCCGTCACTTCAAGGTGCTCAAGTTCATGCTGCAAACGCTTGATATTTTCCTGTACTCGTGCGGCTTGTTTTAAAAGCGCTCCCATGTTTCCACGCATAATCTTTCCTTTCTTTTTATCAATAGGTTAAGAAACTTTCTTTTTTACCGACATCGGATCAATGCGAGCGTTAAAGCGTCGCATGACGGTTCTCGCCAACGGCGTTTGCTTAAGCGCTTCGATCGCTTCCTTTCGCTCAGCCTCGTCGGTTATTGTGACAAATTTATTCTTTTTGCGCTCAGCCTCTTGAGCCTTTTTCTGCTCTTTTTTCAACCTGGCACGCTCCTGGCTGATAGTGCGTGAGCGCGGCGTCTCCAACTCAAACTCAAAACGCATCCGGCGGCCAAAAAGCGGATCCACAATTCGCTGAACCGAAAGCATCGCTTTTTGGTTTTTCAGCCGGTTTTCATAGAGCGGATCTATACGCAGTTTGATCAGATCACCTTCTATCGAAACGCACTCACTGCGCTCCAAAATATCCTTGGCATAGGTTGCAGGATAGGTGTAGCGAAGCTTCTCGTACCAACGTTTACCGACTTCTGTAAATTCGGGAATCTGATCATAATCCTCGGCGTAATCATACTGATCGGCAAAAGACTCGTCCTCAGCGGTTTGCGCATCCGCTAAAGAAGGCTCAACCGAAGTTGATACGTAGCCGAAGTCTTCAATTGAGTCCTGCATCTGAGAAGCATACTCATCATAGTCATCGACGAACGGAGGATCGTCTTCTTCAATGACACTTGGCTCAGAGACTTTCTTCTCTTCTTTTTGCGGAGGAGTCGGCTCAAGGCGACTGCTCCGATCAGACTCCCCCAGAGAAGCTTCCTCCCATGGGGCAGGTTCTTCGTCAACTTTTTTTTCAGTTTCAGGAGCAGTCTTTTGCTCCTGAGATTGCGCTGACGGTTGTGATGGCGGCATCTGAACCGCACTTTGTTCAGTCTCCTTTGCGCTTTGAGGTTTAAAGCGTTCAGGTAATTTGACCTGTACGCTGCCGGCCGGTTTAAAGGCAAGCATACGCAATAGCGCCATGGTGAATCCGGCATACTCATCGGGCGCCAAATTCATATCTGCCCTGGCATTTAAAGCAATTTGATAGTAAAGCTGAACTTCTTGCGGCGTGAAGGTTCGCGCCAATGTCAAAATCGCCTCACGATCCATGTCATCGGCTGCGATACTCGCCACATCAAATTGGGCCAAAGCAATTTTGTGCAAAATGGAGGCCAAGTCACGAATCGCCTGGCTAAACGAGAGACTGCGCATGGACATCTGCTCGGCTACCTGCATCATTTCATGGGCTTTTCCTTCAGCCAGATAACCCAAAAGCTTGATGAGCACGTCGCTGTCCATCATGCCCAACATTTCCCGCACACTCTCGAGAGTAATCGGTTTATCGCCCGCAAAAGCGATGGCTTGATCGAGCAGACTCAAACCGTCACGCATAGAGCCTCGGGCCCCCACGCCCAAAAGCTTCAAAGCGGCGGGTTCGGCCTGAATATTTTCTTCCTTCAGAATGTGTGCCATATGTTCTGCAACGGTCTGCGGCGAAACATTCTTCAGATTAAATTGCAGACAACGAGACAGAACCGTAACAGGAACTTTCTGAGGATCTGTCGTTGCCAAAATAAATTTCACATATTCGGGCGGCTCTTCGAGCGTTTTCAACATGGCGTTGAAAGCGTGAGAAGTGAGCTGATGCACTTCGTCGATCATGTAGACTTTGTAGCGGGCGTTGGTAGGCGCATACATCGCCTGCTCGAGCAACGCGGTCATCTCCTCGACCGAGCGGTTGCTCGCCGCGTCCATTTCAATATAATCAACGAAACGCCCTTCATCAATGGCACGACACGCTTCACAAACTCCGCAAGGATGATCCGTCACCCCGCCTTTACCGTCCGGTCCTACACAATTAAGGCTTTTAGCCAAAATACGTGAAAGCGTTGTTTTACCGACACCACGAGTGCCTGTAAACAGATAAGCGTGATGAAGCCTATTTTCACGCAAAGCGTGTGTGAGCGCTTGAACCACCGGCTCTTGTCCCACCACACTTTCAAAATCATGAGGGCGCCATTTACGGGCCAAAACCTGAGAAGCCATAATCAACCTATGAACCTTTGGCAAAACGCTCAAGCGCCTCACCCGTTAAACGACACAATCTCCAATCAGGCAAAACCGTTGCACCGACCTTTTCATAAAATCCGATCGCCGGCGTATTCCATTCCAAAACAACCCACTCGAAACGACCGCATTTTTCCTTAACAGCCAAGGCAGCCAAGTAACGCATAAGCGCTTTCCCATAGCCTTTTCCACGATAGGCCGGATCAATGAATATATCCTCAAGGTACAAGCCCTTGCGGGTCAGGAAAGTTGAAAAATTATGGAAGTAAAGCGCAAAACCAACAGGGGTGTCATCCTCGTAGGCAATCACGGCATGCGCCGTCACCGATTCACCGAATAATTCTCGACGCACATCGTCAACCGTCGCTGTTACTTGGTCCAATAGCTTTTCGTAGTCGGCGAGTTTCTTAATAAAATTTAAAACCAATTCGCAGTCTTTTTCTTCTGCCGGACGAATTTCAAACATTTCTTTTGCTCATTGAGTTTGGTTCAAACAGGTGTAGTTTAGCGAAAATCTTTTCGATTAAACACCGATTTCCAAAAGCATATCGTAGAAAACTCGCGAAGCCAAAAACAAAAAGAAAGCGCCTCCCACGCAATTAATCACTCTTGCTGCATTTGGCGTAGACAAGAGCCGTCGGAAGTTGGAAGCTATCCAACCGTATCCGCAGTGAATTAGAAAGACCGTACAAAAGTATGTCACCGTCATCACACAAACTTGAGGCAGAAAAGACAGTTCGTGGTCAATGAATTGGGGAAAAAGCGAGACGAAAAACATGATAAGCATCGGGTTGGTCATCTGAAGCGTCACCGTTATGAAAAACCTACCTGAAGTTGAGTAGTTATACTCAAAATACCTACTCAGTCTCAGGTTTTTCTTCCTCCATCATCGAGATCAGTTTCACTTCAGATCACTCCGAAGCCAGCGCTCATCCCTCACCGAAAAACTCTCTTGCGAGAATCGTTTCAGGCCCACCTGAGGTCACGTCCCGAGTTTTCCCCTCTTCTTGGCAGGCAAAGGCGTTCACCGTGTAACTCACGGCACCGCCGGACTCATTAAAATCAGCCCGGCCGCTCGGTATATCTTCTTAAATTGATCGCCGCATTGAAGTCTCGATCCTTGATCTCTGCCCCACAATGCGCACACTTCCATCGTCTGTCCGAAAGCCTTAACTCGTCATTTTTCTGACCGCAATAACCGCACGTCTTAGAACTGGCATAAAACCGATCCGCTATGATCACCTCACAGCCTCTTTGCTCGGCTTTGTACTCCAGTTGACGCCGAAATTCGTAGAAACCAACGTCGGCTATGCAACGAGCCAGTTTCCCGTTTTTCAGCATTCCACTCACATTCAAATCCTCAATCACAATCCGAGAGAAATGAGTGGTCAGGTAGTTAGTGGGCTGATGCAAAGCATTCTGTCGGTAATTGAAAATCTTGCGATGCAACTCACCGATCTCCAATACCAACTTGATACGGTTTTTACTGCCTTTCTGACTTCGTGCGAGCTTCCTTTGCAGTCGACGAAGCTTCGACAGACTTTTCTTTAATGGTTGCAACGCTTCAAACCTCTTGTGGTTCGAGAGCACCGCCAGTGACTTCACCCCCAAGTCCACTCCCACCGTGCCTTGGTTTTTGGCCGGTTTTAAGTGGTTGAGATTGGCGAGTTCACAAGTCAGACTCACATACCATCGTTTTCCGCGTCGCGAGACCGTTGACCAAAGCAGCTTCGCTTCTTTAAATCGCAACGGCTCACGCATCCGCACCCAACCTAATTTCGGTATACGGATGCGTGAACCTTTGACTTCAAAGTGGTCATTGCTGATTGTGAAACTGTCAGAGACGTACTTTTTCTTGAATTTTGGGTACTTGAAATGCTCGGGGTTCTTCCAAAAATTCGCAAACGCTTGTCCTAATTGAATGATGGCCATCTGCACAGCGCACTTGGTCACTTCCATCATCCACGGGAATTGCTCACGTTTTATAGCATTGAGTTTGCGGCGAATACTGTATTGATTGGGTTCGGGCTGAGTCGGATCTTTCTTGTAGGCTTCATACTCTTCGATCCATTCATTCAATGCCCAATTAAAAGCAAATCGGGCGCAACCGACCGCTTTTTTCAAATACAGCTCTTGACTGTCGTTGACAATGAGCTCGATTTTATGGGCTCGATGAATCTGCATCTTCCTATTCTTTCAATCTATTGCGCGGCTTTCACTGCTTTTTTCATCCCGTTAATCAACTTTTGACTCTTTTTACTGCGTGAACCATAAAGTCTGGCACTGAAAACGGTAATGATTTCTAAAACATCTTTAGCTAAATCTTCTTCAAAAGAGGCTTCTTCCCCCTTATTGACGATCACCACTTCAACGCCTTTCATTTCGCAAACCGAGAAAATCAGCTCTGCGCCAAAGCGCAGGAGACGGTCTTTGTGAGTGATCACCAGGCGCTCAATTTTACCGTTAAGAAGTTTTTGCAGTAAAGACTGCAATCCCTTTTTTCGATAGTTCATTCCACTGCCAAGATCGCTGATGAGCTCGAAATTCCAACCTTGCGCGGCACAGTACATTTCCAAAACGGTTTTTTGTCTTTCTAGATCTTTTTTCTGATCAGCGCTTGAGACTCGAGCGTAAGCTAGCGTTATACGATCTGGCTTAGGAGTAACTTTCCGGACAAACCCCATGATTTGTTCAGCCGAATACCTTCTCTGATTGCCTTTGGTTCGCTGGGGAACTAATTTCCCCTCGGATTCCCAACGTCTGAGGGTAGAAATAGAGACGCCTAATCATCACACGCCTCATAGTGAAAGTTTTTTCGGGAATTTAAATATATTTCATTACTAGTGAAAGATTTTGATAAAACCAGAAAAATCTTTCACTAGATTTATTCTCAATTTATCAGCGTCATAAACCTTATCTGTGCGAAGTAGTTCACTACTGTGGGGTAGGTTTAGAGAAATGGTCTGATTGTGCTAATAAGCAAAAAAGAAGTGGCGAAACTTTTAAGTGCTACTAACTTGAAAAAGGTAAAAATATTTTTCGTTTGTTTTTCAACTAGTTATAAAAATTAAGCAAAAACTTCATCTAAGTTGAATCAGCAAAAAACAAGTAGCGTTAGTAGTCTGGATAGCAGTTTATACCGATGATAAAACAGGAGTAAACAGACTATTCATCGAGAAAATTTATGCCTAAAAAGCTATTACATTAACTAAAAAAATTGTTGAGCAGTACTGCGATACCCCTACCCGTCTCCAGATCTAGTCACCGACTGAACTATAAATGCTATGCCGATGGGAGAGCTCCCGGTTACAACACCACGGTCGTATTGGATGTTTCAATCCGCTGGACCATGAGAAAAGAGGGCAAGCTCTATTGGCCTGACTTGGCCTGTTTCACACACTACAAAAGGCAAAAGAATGAGCTCAAGCTTGCTTCTGCTGAAACGTATGCGTACTGCCGCAAGTGGTACTTCAAATAACCCGCTATCTCCAAAGAAGGGTGGCATCCGGCTCATCTGCAATCAGGTGGGCTGGATGCATCAAATTCTGAAGCCTGCCCTTGTAGGCTCACTTTAAAAGGAAAGAATAGAGAGGTAATAGCATGAAATTAGCTGAAGCCCTGATCCTGAGAAAGGATCTGCAAACCCGATTGGTTCGCATACAAGAACGCTTAAATGCCAATGTGCTGGTTCAGGAGGGTGACCGCCCCAGCGAGGATCCTGCTGAACTTATCAAGCGTCTGAACGAAACATGCGCCGAATTGAACACCTTAATTTGCCGCATCAACAAGACTAACTCGAGCACATTGATGGATGGACGGCCTCTGGCGGACGCAATCACGGAACGAGATCTGAATCTTCGCAAAATAAGCATCCTGCGCTCTGCTCTCAAGAAAGCCGCAGACCGTCCCAGCAGGTACTCTCAAAAAGAGATCCGCCTGTTAACGCCTCTGGATGTCCAGAAGGAAGAAAAAATCGTGGATCGTCTCTGCTACGACACTCGGGCTCTAGACGCCAAGATCCAAGGCAAGAACTGGGAGGTTGAGTTGCTGTAAACAATTCGGTTGTAGCAAACGAAATTTGGGCGAGGACACAAAGCTGAAAAGCTTTAGCTCGTATGAGCAACCAGTTGAGGGCTGGAGTCTGGCTAACGGCGGCCAATGATTAACAGTCAAGCCGTTACGGTGTACGCGAGAACGCTTACCGAGCACATTAACTACCAACGTTCTGACAAATTTTGATTTGCGAGGGTGGGTTTGGGGTTTATAACAATTGCTTTTAAACGTGAGAGGGCGATCTTGGAAACAAGCATCGCCCTTGAGCTTAACAAGGGTATCAACTAACTTTGCAGGTGCTTTATGTCTCTCTCAAAACTTTCGTTAACGCTGCTTTGCGCTTCTTGTCTTTCCCTGACAGCGTGCAGCATGACCAAATTAACCGATAAGGCCTATGACTGGCAATACGATACAACAGAAAGCCGAGCCAAAAACATCGGTGATGTCTTCGGGTTAAAGGGTGTTTCGGATGCTGAACTGCCGAAAGACGCCAAGATTGACAAAGACTCCATCCTCTTAAACGGTTCTATCAATTCTGGCTTATTGCATTGGGGCAGTCATTTTGGGACGGGTGCCACTGGTGTCGGTGCCTTAGGTTGGGGCTTCGGTTTCGCCCTTCTTGATAGCGCATTGCGTGGCGATCCCTTTGAAATGCAAGACGGATACTTCGGCTACGTTCCTGTATCGAAAGCCAAGGTGGGTGATCAAGCTGGCAAACAATTCCTTGACCACATCGTGACTGCAACTAAAAAAGCCGCCAAGGAATTAGGCATTACTAAAAAGTTCAAAATTGTTGTTAGAGATGCTTATATTTGGGGCGAACCTGATCGCTATGCTGGCAAGAACATTTATTTTGTCAACGAACGCTCAGGCTGCAAAATTACTGACGATCCTAAAAACAGTTGCCTAGTGAAGGTTTACGTTTCGCATCCCGAACAACAAACCGTAATCACCCCTGTTATTGCAAACGGCAAAGTCATCCCTGCTTGGAAGATTGAATCCCGAGATATCGACCGCGCTGCTCTTGGATACGATTCTTTAACCTTATATCGTGGCGATAGCGATCAGTTCCCTTATAACAAATACGACCTTTATCCAATCATCGCTAAGTATTTGCCGCAATACGCGTACATCTATTCTGCTCCAGCTAAGACAAAGGAATACACCTATCGTATGCCACCAATGATCTACGAGAAGAACAAAACTTTGTTCTTTGTTAAGCCTCAAAGATAATTATTCTGAGAAATCAAATTACCCCTGCTCATTTTTTAACAGGCTATAGCCGAAGATTTTTTGTAAAAAGTTTTTTCCATTTGATTGAACATGGTGAACATGGTTAGCATGATCAATTTAATATACGATCTATCTATTTGTTTATATTGATACTTTTCCGCTTGAACCATACAATCTCCTCAAACCTCCGATCAATTGATTGGACGTTATAAAGCCTGTAAGTAACGTTAAATTCAGGTGAGTTTCCGTTTGTCTCTTCGCGATGACAAAAAACGGCAGTAGTAGTTGTTCAATTTTTGAACAACCATTAAGAACCCAAGATTAAAAATCTTGCTGCCTCATACACAGAGACGCAGAAATCTAATAAGGATAAAAACCTTGGATATCAGGCGATCTGTAAAAAATCAGATAGTGAGTTCACTCACTTACGGTGATGAGAGGATGACTGGCAACGCCTTGAACCGACTGATTTTGAAACCATTGTTCAGCACTTCTTTTTTGTGCAAATAACACTAACCTATTTTTTGCCACGAGGGTTGTATGAGGAATAAAGGCTGGGGAACCCGGTCATTGCGAGGAATTGGGGAAATTGAATTAAAGCGCGCCGTTGCGCGTAAAGAAATTTCCTTCTCCTCCCGTGCTACGCATTTTGAACATTGGGTTAAGTTCTGCGACTACTGCAAATCTAAGGGTATCGGTCGGCTAGAAAACATCACCTCAGAATCTCTGATTGACTACGGCCGAACCCTAGCAGAGCAATCACAACAGAAGCAACTTTCTGTAGCCTATGCTCAAAATTGTGTTTCCTCAGTCAATACCATTATGCGACTGATCATTGGAACACAATGGAAAAGAATCTCACCGACAAAAGACTGTGGCATCGGTCATCGATCTTTTGTACGAACAACACCTCCCCGTACCGATAAATTGATCTGGGAAGCAATTGCTGCCTTATGGAATCGCCCTAGAGAAAAAGCACTTGTTTGGCTTTGTTTTGCCTTTGGTCTTAGATCGAAAGAAGCTTCTCTTTTAAATATCCGTCAGGCCATTAAAGAAGCTGAAAAAGAACAACAAATTACCGTTATTAAAGGTACAAAAGGCGGTCGAAAACGAATTGTCCGTATTACTAATGCAAATCAAATCGAAGCATTGAAATTTGCACTTTCCAGCATCGAAAACAGTGACTTGTGTCTAGTGCCAAAACACAAAACCTACAAGCAGTGGCGAGAGGGAGATATGAGGCACGCAAGGGAAATTGTGAAAACAGTAGCTCAAACCACAGGGTTACAAGCTCTTAGAGCTGCTTATGCCTGCAACAGATATCAAGCACTATCGTCATTTGAAGCACCTGTCATCAAAGGCAAAAGAAATGCTCCCAAACTGCTTGATATCTCGACCAGACAAGAGATCACAGAAGAGTTAGGTCATAGCCGCCTATCAGTTACTAATGCTTACTTAGGGAGTAGTAAATGAACCTAAGACAAGTGGCCTGGCAAGCCACAGCCGGCTACCGAAAAAAAGGTGCCAAAAAGTACCGACATCTTCAGTGTGCAAGGTTATTGAAATTTATCGCCTTTGCTCAAAAGCGAGGGGCAAGGGACTTTGGCCAAATTGGCAAAAGGACCTTCATCGCGTTCTGCAAAGAATACAAACTTTCAACCAAAACGGTTGAAGAGTACCGGAAGATTATTTCCTTTTTCAACCAAC
Source organism: Parasutterella secunda (assembly GCF_024733725.1). Taxonomy (NCBI): domain Bacteria; kingdom Pseudomonadati; phylum Pseudomonadota; class Betaproteobacteria; order Burkholderiales; family Sutterellaceae; genus Parasutterella; species Parasutterella secunda. The sequence continues at coordinate 321,558 of NZ_JANRHP010000002.1, read as the reverse complement.
TGGTTGATGGGAAAATTCACATTTGAGAGGTAAAAATGTTAAAGCAAGCATTTAACATCGATCAGGCGGTTATTTGCACTGCCATCGACAGCCATTGTGTTGGACTTTATCCAATATTCGATGTGCCTTATCTGGCTGACGAATTAGAGCTCGAATCCATTCGAGTTGATCTGGATGATCCAGAGGGCATGCACATTCACTTTCGCCCTAGCCACATTTCAGCGATTAGAGCTAAACCAATTGAACCGTCGTTAGGCGAAGAAATCTGTAAAGACTTTTTGTCTGATCGAATTGGCTTATTCTTGCCGTTTGACAGTAGCAGATATCTTGGTGTTAGCGAACACGAATTGATTTGCTCAAGAGTCGGTGAGCTCCAAAGCATCTTCAATTTGGGGAACATCATTCGCATGAGTGATATCTTTCCTAAAATTGAATTTGACCTCCAACGTAAATTGAACGATGGAAGCGTTGGTTGTGTATCAGCTGGCGTTTATTCATTACTCATGGAATATGTCGGAGATTCTTTCCCGGCGTATCAAGCGTTGTTGGCTGAGCAAACGGAAGTATTCAACTCACTGCTTTCGTGTCAATACTTGCCCTTACACTCAATCCCAAACAAAGTAGCCAATCAAATTGGTGCTGTAAAAGTTGATGGTATTGGTTGGTGTGTCGACCTGTTTGAGGAAGGGACGTTGGAGCCATTCATTGCATATTTGGCAAAATCGCCCGCAATTGCTGAAATTGTTAAGCAACATGAGATCTGGTGCCATTACCGTCAAAAATCTTGCAGACGTCTCTTGAGAGCTTACGAAGAATTGATGCGTGACTATCAAAAATGGTCATCCGATCCTAAACCTTAACATCAAAACTAAAGGTGATTCACAAACGTGTTTCACCTTTCAACTTATATATACGTTGCGCAAAAACAACAAAAAAAGCTAAAGTTTGATCTAATACGTTAGTAGTTTCTTTAGCAGTTTGATTTTGAATTTCTTTTAAAATCAATGAGATAATAAACCAAAAAAAGAAGTGGCGAGCCTTATCCTCGGCACTACATTCACTTCGCTGTGGCTGCTCCGTTCCCGGCCTGACCAGGTTCACGACGAATGCATGCGAGGGGACCCGCCGGGAGCGCAGTTTATCAAATTTCCCCTGAAATTTCAGGATTTTTTCGTTGAACTTTTTGTAGAAAAACGGCCTACGAAAAAACACTCGCAGGCCGCCTTCTTTTAAAGCTCTAACGACTTAGAGCGGTTTGGGCAACTGAATTTGATCGCCCGTGCTCGTGATGTAGTCGTTATAGATTTCTTCGGCACTCGGGAAGTACCACTGGCCATTCGGGAGCTTCACCGTCGTTTCCTTAAGTCGGAAGGTCTTAGCGCCACATGTCCAGACGTTATAGAGCTTCATATGCGTACACAAACAGCACTTCATCTCTTCAGGCTTAGGCATAGCCTTCTTTGTCATCATGTCCCACCACTGGGTCAAATACGGACACTTACCCTCTTTAAGCATATAGCCGTACGGCTCACAGTTAGGCGGCACACGCATCTTAATGGCCGGAGACGACTTCAGCATACGCATCAAATAACCCGTAGCCGAGAGGTGATTGACTTCGATGTCATCTTCCTTGGCATTGATGTAAGCGGTCTTAACCGCATCGGGCAGGCCACATTCCTTACTGATCGTAAAGCGCGTGGCTACCTGCACTCCATCGGCTCCAACCTCTTTAATCATTCTGACGGCTTCACCACCCGTGAAAATACCACCGGCAGCAAACACCGGAATATTAAGGTGATTATGGGCCAGATACGCCTTTACATCTCTGACAATATCTTCAAGCGAAAATTCTCTCCAGTCTTCACCGAAGCCCAAATGTCCGCCAGCCAGCGGACCTTCCACCACAATGTAATCAGGCAAACGATTAAGGCGACGGTTGCGGTTTAAGAAAAGATTCAAAGCGCGAACAGACGAAACAACAATACCGAGCAAAGCATCGTTGAAGCGTTTGTTCTCACTCATGAGATTGAAGCTTGACAAATGTAGGCCCGCCGAAAGCGTAATACCGTCAATACCTGCATCCAAGGCAGCGTTTAGACGAACGCCGAGTGACTCATGAGGGGCGTTATAGGTCAGTTTTTCCATGCAATTGAGAAATACCAAGCCTTTGCCCGTAGCACGGCTCATCACATCGCCCACATAACGCAAAGAGGCCTCGCGCACATCATTTAAGTCAAAATGATTGTCAGATTTATCCGGATTTTTTTGGCATCCGTAATAGCGCTTAACTTTCTTAGCCGTAAAATCAGTGCCGTAAAGACGGTCGGACAAATCCATTTGCATGGCATCGGAAATGTGAGCAATACCACCCAACTTCTCCACGGCGAGAACCATCTCAGCCGTGGAAATGTTCACACCCATGCCGCCGACCATGAGCGGAACATATTCTTTATCTTTCAGACGAATTCGCAAGTCCTTAAGACAGACATCACTTAAAGCGTTCATCAGAGACTATCCTCATGGATAAAAATTACTATCTGAAAAGTATGACAGTCCAGTTTGTAAAAACCGTAACAGAAAAACTAGGACATTCCCCTAAGGCAATCACCCTTGACAAGCCACTCTTTTTCAGTAAATTAAGTCAGATTTAAACTTTCAGGAACTTAAAAATGGCTTTATTAACGGGCAAGAAGCTGCTGATTACCGGCATCTCTTCGAATCGCTCCATCGCCTACGGTATCGCAAAAGCATGTAAGGAAGAAGGAGCCGAACTGATTCTGACCTATAACAACGAACGTTTCCGCGAGCGTCTTGAACGCTTCGCAAACGATTTCGGTGCCGCTGCTGTTATTCAATTAAACGTTGCAAGTGATGAAAGCATTGAAGCTGCGGCTGCCCGTGTCAAGGAAGTGTGGCCGGAAGGTTTTGACGGTTTTGTGCATTCCATCGCCTGGGCTCCGCGTGAAGCCATTGAAGGGTCATTTTTAGAAGGTCTTTCCCGTGAAGGCTTCATGGCGGCGATCAATATTTCCGCCTATTCTTTCGCCGCCTTGGCTAAAGCCTTCCTGCCACAACTTGAAGGCAGAAAAGCATCCCTTGTGACGCTTTCTTTCTTGGGCGCTGAAAAGGTCGTTCCCAATTACAACACGATGGGTGTTGCTAAAGCCGCCCTTGAAGCCGTCACTCGTTATATGGCCGCCGATCTCGGCCCCAAGGGTATCCGTGTTAACGCCTTATCGAGCGGTCCGATCCGCACGTTGGCGGCAAGCGGCATTAAGGATTTCCAAAAGATGCTCGCTCACGCTCGCGATATCTCGCCGTTGCGTCAGACCGTTACGATTGAAGATGTGGGTCGTTCGACCGCGTTCTTGCTGTCTGACTATGCACTAGGCATTACGGCTGAAACGCTTTATGTGGACGCAGGATTCCAAGCCATGGCTGGTCAAGTCCAGGCTCAAGAAGAAGCCTAATAACGAAACACTTGTTTGAAGTCGCCCGAAATTTCGGGCGATTTTTTTGTATACGTCAAAGTTCCTTGAAAACTATTACCAAAATAGACAATTTCAAATTCCCAATCGCTGAAAAATCCGTTATGCTCGTCTCATCAGACACAGTGGCATCACTGTCAGGACAGTTTTTATTTTTTATTGAATGAAGGTGAAATCATGAGCGATATCGTTCACTTAAATGACTCCAACTATGAAACCGAAACGGCACAAGGTGTTGTGGTTGTGGATTTCTGGGCTCCTTGGTGCGGACCTTGCCGCGCGCTTGCTCCGCATTTGGAAGCCGCCGCTCAAAAGTTTGACGGTAAGCTTCGCATTGCCAAATATAACGTTGACGAAGCCAATGAATACGCAGCCAAACTCGGCATCCGCTCCATTCCCACTTTAATCGTTTACGAAGACGGCAAACCCATCCAACAGCACGTCGGCTCCATGGGTCAATCTCAGTTGGAAGATTTTTTAAATCAATTTGTTTAAAATGCCCTCCGAATCCGTTCCGGAGCTCATTATCCGGAACGGAATCTTTTGATTAAATCCTTTTTATACCTAACGATCAGAACAGCGGTGAAAGCTTGTCTGCCTTCCCCTGCCTTTTCAATACACAATTTCAAAAATTCAAATGCATCTTTCCGAACTCAAATCGTTGCATGTCTCCAAGCTCTTGGACTGGGCTATTGACCTTGGTGTCGAAAACGCCAACCGCATGCGTAAGCAAGAACTCATGTTCTCCATTTTGAAAAAACGCGCCAAGGACGGTGAACAAATTTTCGGTGATGGAACGTTAGAAATTCTGCCCGACGGCTTCGGTTTTCTCCGTAGCCCCGAAACCTCTTACCTCGCCAGCACTGATGATATTTACATTTCTCCTTCACAAATCAGACGTTTTAACCTGCACACGGGGGACTCCATTGAAGGTGAAGTGCGCACTCCGAAAGAAGGCGAACGCTATTTCGCCCTTGTCAAAGTTGAAAAGGTAAACGGTCAGCCGCCGGAAAACTTAAAGCATCGCATGCTTTTTGAAAACCTCACGCCGCTCTTTCCGAATGAACATCTGGTGCTTGAGCGCGATATCAGAGGCGATGAAAATTTAACCGGCCGCGTCATTGACATGATCGCCCCGATCGGTAAAGGTCAACGTGCCTTGATTGTTGCTTCACCCAAGAGCGGTAAAACCGTCTTGATGCAACACATCGCCCATGCCATCACAGCGAACCATCCCGACTGCGTGCTTTTTGTTCTGCTCATTGACGAACGTCCTGAAGAAGTCACTGAAATGCAGCGTACAGTTAAGGGAGAAGTGGTCGCCAGTACTTTTGATGAACCGGCATCTCGCCACGTGCAGGTAACCGAAATGGTTATCGAAAAAGCCAAGCGTTTGGCCGAAAGCAAAAAAGATGTCGTGATTTTGCTTGACTCCATCACTCGCCTGGCACGTGCCTATAACAACGTGATGCCCACCTCCGGCCGCGTGCTCTCAGGCGGCGTGGACGCCAATGCTCTGCATCGCCCCAAGCGCGTTTTCGGTGCCGCCCGTAATCTTGAGGAAGGCGGCTCTCTTACGATCATCGCCACCGCCTTGGTCGATACCGGCAGCCGCATGGATGATGTGATCTATGAAGAATTCAAAGGCACCGGCAACATGGAAGTGCATTTGGAACGTCGCTTGGCCGAAAAACGTATTTACCCGGCTATCAATGTTCTGCGTTCCGGTACCCGCCGCGAAGAACTGCTTTTGAAGCCGGATGTTTTACAAAAGGTTTGGATCTTGAGAAAACTTTTGAGCGACATGGACGAAGTCGAAGCCATGGAATTCTTGCTCGAACGCTTGAAAGCAACCAAGAGCAATGCCGACTTCTTCGATTTAATGCGTCGCGGCGGTTAAGCTTTAAAAAGCTGGCAAAAGCGGCTCTTCCAATCAACCGGAGAGCCGTTTTTTTAACCTCAACCCAGAAAACGTCTAATCATTGCGAAGCAAATGATTCCGCCTAAAAAGGCAAAGACCGCACCCGCATAACCGATCCATTCAATAGCCGGTATCGAGCACACCCAACCACCCACCAGCGCACCGCTGCCGATTCCAACGTTGGCAATCCCTGAATAAATTGACATGGCGATAGGAGTGGATTGCGGTTCCAGCCGAATCACAACGGCCTGAAATACCAAACCGAAAATTGTGAAAGTGATCCCCCAGAAAACACACAAAAGCATAGCTGACCAGATGTGTGCCGAAGACAATTCCATTAATGCCAGAAAAATACCGACACCAAACGTACCGGTTGCAAAAAAGAATTTGGGCTGTTGCTCATAGCAACGAGAAAAGAAAATGCTGGCAAGAATACCTGCCACACCAAACAAAGTCAGCGAAAAGGTAATCTCGCTTTCGGGCATATGAGCGACCTGAGCCATAAAGGGCTCGATATAACTGTAACCCGTAAAGTTAGCCGTAAAGATCAAAGCGGTCAGAACGTACACCCCAATTAAGGCAGGATTTTTCAAAATGCCCGGCAATTTTGCAACAGAAGAGCCTTGGGTGTTGGCGGGCACGCGCGGAAAAATAAAGAGTAAAAATATGGCAACCGCCAAAGCCACTAAACCGATTGAGAAAAAGGTGGCTCGCCACCCCATGTAAAGACCGACCATGCGACCCAAAGGAAGACCGGCAATCATGGCAACGGCTGTCCCTGTTACAACAAGGCTCAACGCCGTGGCGCGTTTACCTTGAGGAGCGATGCGCACAGCTAACGGCGAAGCAATGGACCAGAAAATGGAGTGCGAAAAGGCAACGCCTGCTCTTGAAAGCATCAGCGTGATGAAACTAGGCGCCACCGCTGACAAAAAGTGGCTTACTACGAATAGACCGAGAATGCCCAAAAGCAATTTTTTAAATTCCACTTTTGAGGCTAAAAGCATCAAAGGTAGAGATAAAACTGTCACAATCCAGGCGTAGACTGTGATAATCGTACCGGCCTGGGATTCTGTAATTTGAAAATCACGGGCTATATCGCTTAAAAGTCCAATCGGGATGAATTCAGACGTATTGAAGATGAAGGCCGATAAAGTAAGGCCTGCTACCGGAGCCCAGAGTTTGAGAGCACCAGTCTCTTCTTGTTGAGCCATGGCGCTTTCCTTTCTTTGAATTTAATACAGGCGCAAATTATAGAAAGATACCCAAGGAAAAAATAGACTTGTGACTTTCAGGCAAGATCAAGGTCAGTCACGTTTAATATTTTTAAAATTTTTAAAAGTACAGTTTCAAAAATTTTAAAAGTTGGCTTTTAATTTTTTTTAACTGATCTTTGAAGGGATAAAAATTTGGAATTCGTTTTTCTCTCAACAGTTTTGCAAAAATTTGATATTTATAGGAATTTATTGGATAATTCCGCTTCTCTGTCGGAACGTGGAGATGCATGCCCGCGGTAAGACCTTGGTTAACCGGGCTCGTGCGCAAGGCTCTCAGGGCGGCCGATAATTTTTTAGGAAAACTTTACAAATGAAACAAGGTATTCACCCCGAATATCGCGAAGTGGCCTTCTGCGATTTGTCCATCAACAAGACGTTCATCATCAAGTCAACCGCTCAAACCAAAGAAACGGTTGAAATCGACGGCGTGACCTATCCGCTCGTTAAGCTTGATACATCTTCTGAAAGCCACCCCTTCTACACGGGCGCTCAAACGCGCATCGTTGAAGCCGGCCGCGTGGAAAAATTCCGCGCCAAGTACGCCAACCTCGGCAAGAAGGCTGCGAAGTAATTTTCTCTTTGAAAGTTTCTCGCAAACAGAGGCAGTCTGTCATATATGGACTGCCTCTTTTCGTTACAATAGCTAAGTCAAATTCATTAGCCTATTCACATGTTTGAAGAACGTCCCTCCCCGATTGTTGCCTCGGCTGCTTCGGCTCGGAAGTTGCCTCGTATGGCGCTTCTGGCCCTTTTGGTTGTATTCATTATTCCGGGCTTGCTGTCACGCGACTTTTGGAGTTCATATGAGCTGACCAGTTTTGCGCTTGTGCACTCGATGCTGCAAAGTGATGCGGTCGGCTGGCTTTTGCCGCAATTGGGAGAGAACGCCTATGTGACCGATGGCCCTCTGTCTTTATGGGTATCGGCTCTTTTTGCCAAAATTTTCGGACCGCTTTTCTCCGAAGCCAGCGCAAGCCGCTTAAGCGTTCTGGTTTGGTTTGCCATTGCAACTTCAAGCATTTGGTATGGGACTTGGTATCTTGCCCGTCGTTCAGAAGCTCAACCCGTTGTTTTAGCGTTCGGCGGTGAAGCCTCGCCTATTGATTACGGACGGGTTGTCGCCGATGCGGCATTGCTTATGTTTGTCGCGACTTTCGGCCTTTTTGTTCCGATTCGGCAGCTGTATGTTGAAACGGCGCTTTTAGCAATCGTTGCCGCCTTTTTCTTTTCCTTGGCATGGACCTTGAGAAGGGATGTTTTAGCCCCTCTTTTAACAGGAGTGACGGTCGGCGCTGCTGTTCTTGCCTCTAATCTTTTTGCAGGTATTTCTCTTTTAATCATTGCGCTTTTCATTCACGCAAGAGTGCATGCCTACGAAACACCCTTTATAAACCGAGCCACACTCATTATTGTGGCTGCCTGTGCTACCTTTTTCGTCTGGCCCATTTTGGCCGTTGCCGTGGCCATTGAAACGGTTGACGCCTGGTTTGATATCTGGTGGCAAACGCAATTAGGCTTTTTCGGTCTTATCGCAAGTTCTGATGTTTACTGGATGCTGGAAAACTTTATTTGGTTTCTCTGGCCGTTGTGGCCTTTCGCCCTTTTGGGCCTTTATGCTTTCAGAAAACAGCTGGACCGCACACACATCAAAATACCGCTTTGGATTTTCATCGGACTTTTGGTATTTTCCGCCGCCGGTCACCTGCCCGGTGAGCGCTTCCTGATGCTTTTGACCGTTCCGCTCTGCATCTTGTCCGCATTTGGTCTCTTGTCAGCCAAACGATCACGCGAAAATATCCTCGACTGGTTCTCTGCAACCGTCTTCACATTAGCCCTGATCACCATATGGCTTTACTTCTTTGCCTGGCAAACCGGGTGGCCACCCAAGATGTCTAAGTCCATTGTGAATTTGGCACCTGGACTTGTCCCCTCGCTTCACGGATTGCTTTTTGTACTCTGCTTTGTCACGCTTTTAGGATGGCTTACCCTGGTTTTGTGGCGTATGAACCACTCACAAGTGGTGGCTTGGAAGGGCCCTTGGCTTGCCGCCGCCGGCATCACGGCTCTTAGCATCACCACGGTTTATTTATTTGAGCCGGTCATCGACCGCGCTCGCAGCTATGAACCGATTGTCCATGAAGTGACAACAGACTTATCAGCTCACGCTAAAAAACGAGACTGTCTGAGCATTCAGGAAGTTGATCCTGTCAAAGAGATCCTCTTTAACTACTACGGACTGACATTTAAAGATGACAACACTTGTCGTTTCGTTTTCACGACTGACAAGGCCTTTAAAGACAGTTCTCAAAAAGAATCTTCTGTTCTCGGCCGCTACAGTCGTCCGCGAGACCGTGAACGCTTTGTGTTATATAAAAAAGGTGAATAATGAGTCATCCGCTTCCGCAACGTCTGACCCCACCTGATATTTCCGGTCGTGCCATTGCTAAATTGGCCGGCCCCATTTTCGTTGCCAATATCGCTATTGTGGGCGGCGGCACCATCGACACAATTATGGCCGGCCATTTAGGCGCAGACCACCTGGCCGCCATCGCTTTGGGTCTGGCTTCCATGATCATGGTTTTCATGGGGTTGGTCGGCATTCTTCAAGGCATGAGCCCGTTGGCCGGACACCATTTCGGCGCACGGAAATTCGAGAAAATCGGTTTTGAACTCTCTCAGTGTCTCTGGCTTGCTTTTTTCCTATGCTTTATCGGCATGCCGCTTTTAGGCTGCACGGACATTTGGACCAATCTGGCTCAAGCCCAAGGCCCGGTAAAGACCATGGCCTCTCAGTATCTTTTGATCAGCATGCTGGGGTTGCCCGCGGCTATGGGCGGACGCGCTTTTATCGCATTGAATGCCGCTGTCTCCCGTCCCAAGGTGACGATGTACGTTTCTTTGGCCATGCTGGTGCTCAAAGCGCCTTTAAATGCGGTATTCATGTATGGCTGGCTGGGATTTGACGCATTGGGCGGCGCCGGCGCTGCCGTCTCTTCTACGATTCTGACCTGGCTTTCGTTCTTCGTTTATATCTACGTTTGGAAGAAAGATTCTTTCTACCAGCTCATGCGCTGCAAACGCTTCTACGGTCCAGACCCTCGTGCCATGTGGGCGCAACTGAAAATCGGTATTCCGATTGGACTGTCGACCTTCTTTGAAGTGAGCTCGTTTACGTTGATGGCCATTTTCATTTCGCGCTTTGGAGCCGTCACTGTTTCAGCGCACCAGATTGTCGCCAACATCACAAGTCTATGCTACATGCTCGCACTGGCAATCGGGATTTCCTGTACGGTCTTGGTCTCCCAGTGCTTGGGAGCCGGTTGGCCCAGCGTCGCTGAAAAGGCAACAAAAAAATGTCTGACTATTGCCGTATCGGTCGCCTCCATTGTCGCTTTGTCTCTCTTTTTTGGCAGAAGCTTTTTGCTCTCACTTTACACAAGCGACGAAACCGTTATTCGCATCGGTTTTTCGCTTATTCTCTTTGGCATCCTTTATCACGTCTTTGATGCCATGCAATGCGTGAGCTCCTTTGCATTAAGAGGTTATCGGGTCACATTCTGGCCGATGGTCATTTATGGCGTATTGCTTTGGGGGGTAGGACTTTTCGGCGGCTACTACATGGCTTTTATTGGCGAACCTTTCAGCACTCCTCTTGCTGCATACGGTTTCTGGGGCATGACAGCTCTCGGACTCTTCTTAGCCGGTGTTGCGCTTGCCATAACTGCACTTTATGTTGCCCGAACCCGTACCAAGGAAGAAGAAGCGGTCGCCAAGAAAGCCGCTGAAATGGCTTCTTAATCACAAAGGAGAGACAAATATCCTAATAAACCGTTGTCTCTCCTTTGAATCTTCAAAAAAAGTTCTGAATTTTTCAGGCGATTAGTCAAAAAGACAAAATATCAAAGCTTTTGTTAAATTCAAAACAATTTGAAAATTTTCTTCCCTGAACCATCCTCTGTTCCCTATCATGTTTTCTAAGAGCAATGGTTAAAGGAGAAGCAGATGAGTGTTCAACAAAATTTAATCGCCGGCGTCTGTGTGGCCATCGGTATCGCCTCTGTCGGCATTTCTCTAAAGGCCGGTATTGACCATTTTGTCGATCGTGATCGTGTCGTTACCGTCAAAGGACTGGCTGAAAGAAACGTTCAAGCCGATTACGTCATCTGGCCTGTCACCTTCCGCGTCACCGGCAACGATTTGAGTGCGCTCTATGAAAAAGCGCAAACACAAAGCGAAGAAATCCGAAACTTTTTAATCAGCCAGGGCATAAAAGCTCAAGATATCTCTCAGGGCACTCCTTCTGTCCAGGATCTGCATGCTGACTTTTACGGCAATAACCTGCCGCCCGAGCGATACCGTATGGAAATGGCCGTTTCTGTGGCAACCACCGATGTTGATACGGTTTTAAAAGCCATGGTCAACCAAAGCGAATTGATTCAAAAAGGGGTTCTTTTTACGCAGAATTACCGTACGCAATTTTCCTTTAACGGTTTGAACTCTATCAAACCGGAGATGGTTGAAGAAGCCACTAAAAACGCCCGATCCACCGCTCAAAAATTTGCTGAAGACAGCGATAGTGAATTAGGAAAAATCAGACGCGCCTCTCAGGGGCAATTCTCAATTTATGACCGAGACAGCAACACGCCCTACATTAAACGCGTTCGGGTGGTTACAACCGTTGAATACTATCTGAAGGATTGATGGATAAAGCTGGGCCGCCTCCCCGGGCGGCCACTTTTAGTTTGGAATCAAGAATTCTTTAATGTGCTCGGTTGCCAAAGCATTGGCATCTTCTTCAAACGGATCAATGGTCACCAGTTGCGGCATCGAACGCATCCATGTCATCTGACGCTTGGCTAATTGGCGAGTGGCAGCAATGCCTGCCAAAACAAATCGGTCGTAATCGATCTCACCGCTCAGATAATCGATGGCCTGACGATAGCCGACAGCTCGCATGGAGGGGCTTTGACGCTCGAAACGATCATCGGCCATGAGATGCTTGACTTCATCGAGAAAGCCCGCCTGAATCATCATTAAAAAACGTTTTTCAATGCGTTCGTGCAAAAGCTTCCGATTCTTGGGTAAGAGCCCTAATGTCAGGAAAGTGTGCTCTGAACCTTTATTTTGCTGACTTTGATAATAGGAAATCGGCTTTCCAGTTTGTCGATACACTTCAAGAGCCCGACTGATACGTTGAGAATCCGTCGGATGAAGCCTGTGAGCGGTCTGCGGATCCACTTCGGAGAGTTTTTCGTGCATGGCCGGCCAGCCCAATTGCCGCGCTTGCCGTTCAATTTCTTCACGCACGTTCAAATCACTGGAAGGCATTTGATTTAAGCCATCTTTCAGTGCCTTGGCATAAAGCATCGTACCGCCCACGATTAAAGGCAAACGGCCACGAGCTGTAATCTCTTCGATCAATCTTTCACAATCTTTAAAAAAATCGGCCGCGCTGTAACTATCAAAGGGATCGCGAATATCAATTAAGTGGTGAGGAACGCCTTCTTTTTCCTCTTCGGTGGGTTTGGCTGTTCCAATATTCATCCCTCGATACACTAGGGCCGAGTCTATGGAAATGATCTCCGCATTAAATGTATGGGCAAGCTTCACCCCTAAAGCTGTTTTCCCGCTTGCTGTCGGTCCCAACAATAAGACAGCCTTGGCCATCATTTGCCCCGCATAAAAAGCTTATCTAAGTCAGACATGGACATCTGCACCCAAGTCGGTCTGCCGTGATTGCATTGATCAATACGCTCGGTCTGCTCCATTTGACGCAAAAGCGCATTCATCTCATCGATACTTAAATAACGATGTGCCCGAACTGCGCCATGGCAGGCCATGGTGGCCAAAATCTCGTTGCGCTTTTCTTCCACCAAATTGCTCGCCCCGAACTTTTTAATGTCAGCCAACAACTCTGTAATCAGCGCTTCTCCAGTTTTCTCAATATCTGCAGCCAAAACAGCGGGAACAGCGCGCAATCGCAGATGTGTAGGAGAGGCAATTTCCAACTCTATACCAAGATTTAAAAGCAATGACTGATTGTCTTCAAAGGTTGCCATTTCTTCAGCATCAGCTTGAAACACAAGCGGAATTAAAAGTTGCTGAACAGCAAGCGTTTGAGCGTCCATCTGTGCTTTTAATTTTTCATAAACGATTCTCTCATGCGCTGCGTGCATATCCACAAGCACCATACCGTGATCGTTTTCGGCCACAATGAATACGCCGCCAACCTGCCCTAAAGCTCTTCCCAAGGGATAAGTCAGTTGCTCCTGATCATGCGCCTGAGTAAACGCTGTACCCGAGCGGATAGCTTGAACAGTGTCCGGAATAACACGCCCTCGAGACGGTTCTGCTTTAGTCTGATAAAAGTCTAAGTACCGATTCAATTGCGACGGTTCATAAGCCGGTGCGGCTTGGGAACGCAACTCAAATGCGCGGGCATGAGTTGAGCCCGTCCCCTCCGATATCGGTTTTTGCACCGTTTGAGTGTGCGGTTGAGATTGATCTGAAGCGCCTGCATCACTTTCCATTGCCGATAAGGCGGGAGCTAAAGCGTTTTGAACCGCGTGCATCACAAACTGGTGAACCCACTGAGAATCCCTAAAGCGCAATTCACTTTTTGTCGGATGAACATTAACGTCCACCTTCACGGGATCGATGTCTACAAACAAACAGTACATCGGCTGCAGCTGATTGTGCAGCACATCAGCATAGGCGCTCTTGACCGCATGGGCTAAGAGCTTGTCGCGAACAAAGCGACCGTTGACATAGCAATATTGAGCATCGGTTCGAGCACGACCGGCCGTTGGCAATCCTACCCATCCATAAACACGCGCAGAAGCCGTTTCGGCGTAGACCTCGCGTTGTGCGCGAGCAAACTCATCGGGCAGAATCCTGTTGACACGCGAGCGGCTTTCTTCAATAGGTAAAACCAAAACCGGCTTGCCGTTATTGACAAGACGAAACTCAATAGTTGGGTGGGCGATGGCGATTCGCTCCAAAGCCACTTTACAATGCGCCGCCTCCGTTGCCTCTGACTTTAAAAATTTTCGTCTGGCAGGCGTTTTAAAAAACAAATCCTCCACTTCCACCTTGGTGCCTTGAGTGCCGGCCGCAACATCCACCTCTCCTTCATGAATACTGTATGCACAGGATTGATCCTGTGTTCTGGACGTTAAGGTCAGTGCGCTTACTGAGGCAATCGAAGCCAAAGCTTCACCGCGAAACCCAAGACTTAAAACGTGTTCCAGTTCGTTTAGATCTCGAATTTTGCTGGTTGCATGCCGCTTCAGGGCCAAAGGCAGCTCTTCTTTGGCAATCCCCCGACCATTGTCTGTCACCGTCAGCCGTTTTATTCCTCCTGACTCCAGTCTTACCTCAATGCGGGTGGCATCCGCGTCAATGGCATTTTCGACAAGCTCCTTGAGAACGGAGGCCGGGCGTTCAATCACTTCGCCGGCGGCTATTTGACTGACCAATTGATCCGAGAGCTCTTTAATCGCTCTTTTTGGGGAATGTTCTGTGTTATTCAGTACTTGCATAATGACGGGATTTTAGCATTGGATTTTCCGCCGGGCTTTGTGTGTTCACAATTTGCTCTTGCCAGCGGACATAGGGCCTAACAAATTCGTGCGTTTACAGCTCTTTAAAACTAGCCTAAAAATGAGTAAACTCTCCAACGTTAAATTAATAAAAATAACCTTATTTTGATTGGCTCCCCCGTTTATGGACTGGTCTTTATTCATTGATTTGTTTACCAACGCCGATCGCTTTTTAATTACGATCGCCAACGATTACGGCATTCTGATTTATATCATCATGTTCATGATCTTTTTCCTGGAAACAGGGATTGTGGTCATGGCCTTTTTACCGGGTGATTCACTTTTATTTGTTGCCGGCGCCGTGACAGCAACGGGAGCAATTGATCCCTGGTGGCTTACGGGGGTTGTCACACTTGGAGCTATTCTCGGCAATACGTCCAACTTCTATATCGGTTCTTGGCTTGGACATAAAATCTACGATGGCTCGATCAGCTGGATTGACCAAGAAGCCCTTAACAAAACGCATCAGTTCTATTTACTCCACGGCGGGAAAACTATCTTTCTCGCCCGTTTTGTACCCATCGTCAGAACATTTGCTCCGTTAATTGCCGGAGCCGCTTCCATGCCGGTTTGGCGCTTTGAGTTTTATTCCATCACGGGTGCTTTTGCATGGGTTTACGGTTTAGTTTGGGCCGGTCACTTATTTGGCAACATGCCTTTTATTCGTGACCACCTGACAACGATTTTGCTTTGCGGTATCGGGTTTGCTTTAATTCCGACTGCCATCATCGCCGTTTCAAAGTTCTTAAAGAAAAAGAAAGGCGAGCAAAAAGCGATTCAATAATCATTTAATAATGGGCGCAAAATCTCACGGTTCTGCGCCCATTGACTCATAAGGAGAAAGACATGCGACAGTGGGAACACTTTATCGCGATTATCAAAAAGGAAGTTCAACCCGCTTTAGGCTGCACGGAACCAACTTCCATCGCCTATGCTGCAGCCCATGCAGCCAGACTTTTAGGGAAAAAGCCTGAACGTCTTTCTGTCGCAGTCAGTGACAATCTCTACAAAAATGCCATGGGTGTTTTTGTACCGGGAACCGGTCAAATCGGTTTACCCATCGCCGCAGCCGTCGGCGCTTTGGGCGGCAATCCTGACGCCGGGCTTGAAGTATTGGCAACCGTTACACCCGCTCATGTGAAAGAAGCCATGACAATGATTGAAAACGGTTGCGTCAGCATTGAAAGAGCCGATAGCCCTGATGCCGTCTACTGCAGCGCCACTGCGTATGCCGGAAGTGATTCCGCGCAAGTAACCGTCCAAGGTGACCATACCGGTATTGTTGAAGAACGAAAAAATGGCGAAGTTGTTTTCAAAAAAGAACCCGCTATTAGTACCAATGCGGAAGGACAAAGCGCTGTGGGCGGAGAAGAAATCAACTTAAAGGCTATCTATGATTTCGCATTGAAAGCTCCCTTTGAGGATATCGCTTTTATTCTCCAGGCACGTGATATCAATATGGCTTTGGCCGCTGAAGGCTTGGCAAACGAATATGGTCTTGAACTCGGCCGAACCATCAATGAGCAAATCAAGGCCGGTATTTTGAGTTCTGACCTGATCAACAATATGGCCGCCTGTACAGCTGCGGCCTCTGATGCTCGAATGGGCGGCGCAACCCTGCCTGCCATGAGTAACTACGGCAGCGGCAATCAAGGCATCACGGCAACCATTCCTGTTGTCAAAATGGCCGAGTACGTTAAAGCGGATGATGAAAAATTGGCTCGGGCGCTCATCCTCTCGCACCTTGGAGCTATTTACATTAAATCGCACTACCCATCACTGTCAGCGTTCTGCGGCAACACTGCCACCTCTTCGGCCGTAGCGATGGCTCTCGTTTACCTTAATTCGGGTACATTTGAGCAATGCTGCATGGCCATCAACAACGTGATCAGTGACACTTCCGGCATGGTTTGCGACGGTGCCAAATCCACCTGCGCCATGAAGGTTCATACGGCCGCACAAACAGCCTATAAATGCTGCTTCTTAGCGCTCGCTGGTCACGGCGTTGAAGGTCAGGGAATCGTCTCTGCCGATGTCGAACAGACGATTGATAACCTTGGTGCGATGATTACCAAGGGGATGCAGCAAACCGATGAAAAGATCATCGAGATTATGCGTCACAACTGATTTCTTTTAATTAAGTTTGAGTTATTCGTTGGATAGTGTTTAATTGAAACAACAAAGCAAGTTGGGCTTGTTTCTTCTAAGGGAAGTTTCAGTTATTCGTTGGATAGTGTTTAATTGAAACTTGACTGTTGGAAACGAGGACACATTGTTGTGTTTCAGTTATTCGTTGGATAGTGTTTAATTGAAACAAGAAGCTACTGTCGCCTTGTTGGACATCAACACTGTTTCAGTTATTCGTTGGATAGTGTTTAATTGAAACCGAGATTCGTGCCATTATCAGCGCATTGGGCGTTGTTTCAGTTATTCGTTGGATAGTGTTTAATTGAAACTCAAGGCTGCTATTGAAAAGGCAGCCGGGCTTGAGTTTCAGTTATTCGTTGGATAGTGTTTAATTGAAACATAGAAATCTAGTCGCTAACTACCGTGCGATTCTTTGTTTCAGTTATTCGTTGGATAGTGTTTAATTGAAACTTGCGGTTGGTTGTCTTGCGTCGCTCCTTCACTACGTTTCAGTTATTCGTTGGATAGTGTTTAATTGAAACGCGTTACTCGAACGCTGCTTCGAAGTAGCCTACGTTGTTTCAGTTATTCGTTGGATAGTGTTTAATTGAAACGGTTGGCTTTACAATGCTACTGGTGCGGCCCAGCAAGTTTCAGTTATTCGTTGGATAGTGTTTAATTGAAACCGACAGAAGACAAAGAAAAGAAAGAGGCTGAATTGTTTCAGTTATTCGTTGGATAGTGTTTAATTGAAACCCAATGCGCGGAGGATTCAGGATTTGAGCCTGAGTTTCAGTTATTCGTTGGATAGTGTTTAATTGAAACAGCTCCTCTTCCCCCTGTTTAATAGGGCTTGAGGGGCTGTGGCAATGTTCCTTTTTCGAATAGTATCATTTTGCAAAAAAATGGCGGTTTTATTCGAAAATTGCTTCATAGAAGCTTGATATTTCAATTTAAGCTCTTGTAAAATTCACATATCCAACGAATGAAGTCACTTTTAAAGTGAGCTGAAATCACTAAAAATTAAGATTGAACCCGGCTACTGACTCTGTCATCCGGGTTTACTTATTTCTACAGTCGATCAGCACAAAAATTCAGATATTCACACTGCCCACACTGCAAAATACTTGCTGAGCTATCTGGTAACAAACATTCTTCACATTGCGCAATAAGCGCATCGCGAACTTGTAATACCTTGAGTTTAATTTCTGGGTTAATAGACACTGGTTTTACCTTTCCTTTATCGCCAGAAAGAATATAACCAAAAGAAAATTGTCTTCCAAATTCCACTTCGCAAATCATACTATAAGCAGCCATTTGAATAATCTCACCCATATTGAGCTTAGTTTTTACTCGACTTTTAAACTCAACTATAGCCATGGGCTGGTCATCCTTAAACAACATGGCGTCACAAATTCCATGGAGTCTCAGCAGCTCGCTACGAAGAGAGACTCTGTGTTCAATTCGAATATTGCCATCTAAACCATATCTTTCAAATGAGCGACGTTTATTTAGTAAGGTTTGTTTCTCATGATAGGATTCTCCTTGCTTCATCCACGGTGTTTCCACTGGCTGAATTCCCTTAACGAGTAAAAAATAGGGAATTCTTGGGCAAAAGCAATACTGTCTTAAAAGACTCACTGGCACGCTAGAGAGTATCATGACCGTCAGCCTCAACGTACTCGAAGTCCTTATAGCCAATAAATTGTTTAAACTCGTTTGGCTCAAGAGAACATGCTACCCATATACAAGAATCAGTCTCAGACTTTAACATTTTTCTCGCAGCTGTTTTAAGAGAACGAAGCTCCGCTGCATTTAAATCACCATAAAAGACTGACTTTTGAACTGGAAATAAGCCAATATCTTTTAAAAAATCAAAAAACTTACTCCGCCTTTTATTGTCCTCAACATCGTAACACACTATATATTTTCCGAACATTCCCATTTGAATCACCATTTAAAGTGGTAACCGCGATATCGATTATCTTTCACTATGCAAGAGCAAAAGCGGTAAATTTGACGCTGCATAATAGTTTGCAACTTGAGTTTCTTTCCTTTGTAAGGGTAGAGGTCATTCATTGTTTGATGAATAGAATTTGTTAACTGTTTTTTCAAAGCAGGAGTAATCGCCTCTTCCTTCCCAAGAGCTGACCTCATTTTTATGACATTCCTGTCAACCACCCAAGCTCTATATTCTTCCATAACATCTAAAACAAGCGATGGTTTACCAGGTCTATCCGCGTGGTAAAGTCCGGCATAAACCTCAAGACCTGCATTATCTAAGCAAGACCATACGTACGAAGCCAAAATAGCATAACCATAATTAAGACACTGGTTTGTTATCTCCAAAGAGCCTCTTCCTTCTCTTCTAGAAAAAGACGATGGAACAAGACCCGATGCAAGCAAACTTTCCCAATAAATCCTTGCACCAGCCCCCTCAAAACCCAATAGATGATCATTCCAATCATCAGAAAGTTCAAAGGTATTTAAACGGGAAACTAAATTGGATATACGAAATGCATGTGATCGCAAATTCAACGCTAGCTTCGGATTGGCTTTAAGTAGGCTTTTAGAAAAATAAAGAATCACGGCTCTCTGATTGAGAAGCTTACAGCGAACCCACTCTCTAACTACTTCTTTGCATGATGAACTATCAATAAATTGAAACTGTTTCTTTCGTAAAGCTACTACTGCATGCTGATTCATTCCAACCACCGCGGCCACATTCTGTCCTCGCCAGTCATTAAAAAACAAACGAATCCCTCTCAACGCACAAGCTTGAACCAGTGCGCTGGATAATGCAATTCCTGCTTTACAAACAGTAATAGTTCGAAGGCGGGAGAGGGCTATCTCACGGATAACCTCTCCCTTTTCTTCAATAATGAGACGTTGACCGGATACACCAAGAAACGTTCCATAATTAGCGATAGTTAAATGTCTCATTGGTTAAAATGAACTAAATAAGCTTTTTGATATGCTTCATTCATCATTGAGTTCTTGGACTCAACACAATACCAATATTTCAGTGTGTTACCTAAAGTTATGACCGTAATTTGTCCACTTCTAGGTTTACCTAACAGAGGCATTTGCGAATTTTTGACAAAATTGGCTATCTGTTGAGAGCTGAGTTTGATCGTTACAGGATAGTTCCAGAAGCTTCCAGATATATAACCAGTCCAATCTTCAAATTGTTTTTTCGATTGAGTAATCTCGATATACCGTCGCCCGCTTGTGCCAGGACACATTTTGACAATAACATCATCTCGACCACAATCAACTTCATACCACTGATCCATCCGGACATATTGATCTGCCTTTAAATATCTACCATTCAGAATGGTTAACGTAGGTTGCTTATAAAGGTCAGCAACTAAATCTGAGCTCCAGTCGATTACGCCCTTTTCATTAACAACAAAGCCCTTACACTTAGTGTCATTTAGCATATACAGTTGATAAATATCATTACCGTTACTATCCTTTCGCTTTATTCGAACTCCACTTGAAATAGACGGAATCTTAGGCAGACTCCATACTCTTCTTGTTGCTTTATGCGAAAGTTTCTGCACTGGTATCGAGCGGAAAATATCGTAAATGAGAGTTTCACCATCAGGGGTTTTCTCTGAACCTTTATCAGACAACTTATCTTTGATTAGATTCTTGAGTTCCGATCGATTTACAAGTTTTTCCCACTCGCGTTTAGCCGGTAAGGTAATCTTTCCCTTAGCGGAACCAAAACGGTTACCCAAATCTACTTTTATGTCAAAATCTTTATCTTTAAGAATTTCTTCACGACATTTAAATTGACGGTTAACTGCATCATAGACGGAAGTCACAGATATATTTTGTGTAATATAGTGAAGCTTCTCTAAGACTTCTGCCTGCTCAAGCATCTTTTGAGAACAAGGACGAATAAAGACATCATGTAACAATTCAAATGCCTTTATCCGATCCACCGTATAGGTCTCAAATCCATTTACTGAACGTTTTTGAGATTGCTTTAATAATCCGTCTAGAACACCAAAAAGCTTATCAGCATCTTTTACCTTAACGGATCCAGATTCAGACCAATCAAAACCAATTCGACAATCATCGCCTCTGACTAATATTGGTAAGAAATGTTCTGCAAAAATCCCTTCTTTCATTAATGCTCGCGAACCTACCTCATTCTTATCCAAAATAGACTTTCGCTTGGGAGAAATAAGATTGACTTCGGAAGGCATCAACTGAGCAATTGTCTTAAGATTTTGCTCTTCGGCTACCTCATCAAAAACGCCTAAGACGTTAGCAATATCGCGTTTGTCTTTTGCAGCAGCAAAAACACAAAACGCATCAATTGCATGAGAAGCGATAGGTTGCTTTTTATCATCAGGTTTTGCCCAATCCTTATTGATCAAGGCAAACTTTTTTCTGTAATCTTGGCTGACTGTCTGAGCGTCAAGCCTATATAGATCAAAAGCAAGTGTAATTTGATTGTTAGCACACCACTCTTTGGTCAATTCACGCAACTTAGTAATAAAGCTCTTTGCAAACCAAGCTTGAGTTCCGTTGACTCGGGCAGTATTAATCTTGCCTAAAAGGCGAATAATCCTTCTACGAGCCTCAGAAAAATCCTCTAAAAAAAGAGCATGTCTGACTGCATCTTGTTGGGATCGATCCAATAATTCAAATTGAACAATCTTGGCATCTGTCAACTCTGATACTGACTTCTCAATATACTCGCAAATAGTACCTCGATCAGCAGTACCAAATACGACTTTCAAATAATTATCTGCAAGATCGGAAAGTTTTTTTCTACCGTTGAGCTTTAATTGATTACCTTCTTGGGAGCAGTAAATTAAGTTCGCTTCAGAATTAAGAATAGATCCCATATAGTTCATAGATAAACTTCTTGGAATAATATGGTCTACTTCCCCTTTATCACCAAGGTTCTTCCCTGTATATGGACAAAGACCTCTACTCGCAGATTTGATACGTTCATCTTTGCTAAGCCAGCGATCTTGCTGACGCTTCTGAGCTTTTGCCACTTTTTGTCTAATAGCCGCTGTGTTAGCACTCTTTTTAACTTCAGCTAATGATGCAGAAAAAGCAAACTGATTACTTTCTAATAAAACAACCAAATCAATTGTTTGATTTTTCAATTCTGTCGAAAGTAATTCTTCTGCCTTTAACTTAGCAATTTCATATGCTTGTCTATCCAAAATGTTTCTGAGCGCACCATCAAAGGGGCGAACTGTGTCAGCACACAATTGAACGCAACGAGCTTTACCTTGTAAATTATTTCTCCAAGCATTCTCATCCACCGCTGCTAGCGTGGTACTAATAAAGCCGCTTTTTTCTGTTTCTATGATGTTATAAAGTTGAGCCAATGAGAAAGGATTGGCAAACTTTTTCTTTTGCTCTTCTTTTATGTCTAACGCTTCAGCAATTACATCACTAACCAATAACACATTCGACTGTAGCTTAATAAAATCCTTGTCTTCTGCAGAAAGTTTTTTGCCTTTGCTTTGCAGATACAAGGCTCTTTGGTAAAGATAGTTGAAGCTATTCCCGTACTCTTTTCTTGTTTTTTCAATCGCAGTGCAAAGACTTCTGACCGTGCTTTGTCCCTTTACCTTTCGTGTCCAGAAACTAAGATCAACCAGGTCTGAAACACACAAAATATTACCGACCAAACGCAGTATCACGGAGTCATTTTTCATCGGCGGATGAATATCCGCTCTTTCCATCAAAGGCTTCTCAACAATAAACCATAAGCCTCGCTTGGCCTTATCAACCTCATCATAGTATTGACGAACAAAGTCTAAAAATTTTTTAATGTGCTGCGACCCCAAATCCCGAGTAAGTCGTTCTTGCGCCTGATGAATTTCGTTAGAGTTTCCGCGATTAGATGAAACAAGGGTCTTGAGCAAATAGGCATCATTTTCGACCGTTCTATCCAACAAACGTTGCAGAACATAAGAGTGATACAACTTTTGGGAGGTGTAATGAATCAGCCGACCACTTTGACGTTCTAATAAGCGAGCTTTGCGATCGGTCGTTATCAAAATTGTATCCAAATTTTCATCAATCCCTTTGGATAACGGAGAACGAAGAAGGTTCTGAACCCAAATCTCCCATGTATCTCCATAGCGCTGATCAAGTAATCTCGGGCTTAACCAAAGTGTTTGATCCAATGGCGGACGTCGGTTATTTTGATCTTCGTAAGGTGGAATCGTCAGTTCTGGATTCAGGGTTTGCAATGTCTCGAGAATATCAGTCGCTCCCTCATAAGCATTTAAGACTTCAGCTCGTTGTTGCGTTAAATCTTTGGGATAATGGAAAAATTGATACGCACGAACAAGTACCGACTTTAACCGTTCCTTGTCGAACACATTATTTTTCATCGATGGATCATTGAAGTACCAACGAAGTGCTCTTAACTGTAAATTGGAGAGGTTTCCGATAAAATGATGAAATTTCTCAACTCCAGAAAAAGCTTCAATAATTGGTTTTAAACGACTGTCACGAGGAATGTCTTGCGCGATGGCTTCCAAATAAAGGCGGCGGTGTTTATGCCCAAACATGCTCTGTTCGATCATGCTTTCTGCATCATCTCTCATGACCTTAAGTGCATTCTTATACTCTTTTGTGTCTTGATGCTGACTTTTAACTACGGTTAGAAACTCCTTAGAGTCTTTTGAACTCTCTAGGAATATCTGAATTTGCCTCCTTGAGTCTGAATTATTTTGCAAATAACCATCTGTCAGAGAAGTCCATTGCGTTAACAAATTTTCATCTTCATCAAAATTGGGCAAAAAACACTTAAAAAAACCGCTTTCAACTCCTTGTAGTACAGAAAGATCTAGCTCTGATTCAAGCCTTGAGTAACCTCGTCTTCTAAGTAATGACGAAATCGCCTCCTTTTCCCGAGGAGATAGCTTTCTTTTAAGTTTTCCTTCAATCAATATGTACGTCAGGCGTCTAGCCAATACAAATCGCTGTTGTGACCGAATACGATGTCTGGTCTGTGTTCTGGCTGCCATGCTATAGGTCAGGGCATCATTATCGGGCATATTAAGCACATAAGCGCGAGCCTCTTTTGCTTTTGGAAAGCCTGAATCTGTTGTATAAGAGAAAATTCCCGTATAACGTCCGCCCATATCAACGGCTAATGTTGATTTAACTGTCATTTTATGTTCCCTGACATGAATATTGAATCGGTTATAGATCAGTTTAACAAACAAGACTTCTGTTTGTGATGCAAATGAATATAGACCTTGTGCTTTTACAGTGCACGCTTCTCAAAGCTCACCCTCTAAGGACAAAAAATCCCAGGATTCGTCAAAAATAGAGTCCTGGGATTCTGGCTCAAACTAAAAATAGCTATTGAGCGCGCTTTTCCAAAATTTCAATTGCAGGTAAAACCTTGCCTTCCAAGAACTCGAGGAACGCTCCGCCACCGGTTGAGATGTAAGAAATACGGTTAGAAATACCGAATTTACCAACTGCAGCTACCGTGTCACCACCACCTGCGATAGAGAAAGCTCCGTTTTCAGTTGCCTTGGCAATAGCTTCAGCCATCACTTCAGTACCGTGAGAATAGGGCTGCATTTCAAACACACCCACCGGACCGTTCCAAACAATTGTGCCGGCCTTTTGCAAGATGTCAGCTAAAGCTTGAGCCGTTTCCGGTCCCACGTCCAAAATCATTTCGTCGTCTTGAACATCCTCAATGCGACAAGTACGGTGTTCGGCCGTTTCAGAAAATTCCTTGGCAACAACAACGTCTGTCGGCAAAGGAAGCGTCGCGCCCTTTTCTTCCAAGGTCTTTAAAATCTTCTTGCATTCGTCAAGCAAATCCGCCTCAGCCAAAGACTTGCCAACCTTGTAGCCGGCAGCCATCAAGAATGTGTTGGCGATGCCGCCGCCCACAATCAGCTGATCCACTTTTTGAGCAAGGTTATTCAAAATGGTCAACTTCGTTGATACTTTGGAACCACCGACAATAGCAACCAACGGGTGCTTGGCTTCTTCAACGGCCTTGGTCAAGGCTTCAATTTCGGCGGCCATCAATGGACCCGCACAGACGACATCGGCGTACTGAGCCACTCCATAGGTCGATGCTTGAGCACGGTGAGCCGTACCGAAAGCATCGTTTACAAAAACGTCACAGAGCGCACCGTACTTCTTAGAGAGCTCTTCCGTGCACTTCTTTTCGCCCACGTTGCAACGGCAATTTTCGAGCATAACCACTTCGCCGGGAGCCACTTCAAAGCCTCCGTCAACCCAATTGTCAATTAAACGAACGGGGCTACCTAATAATTCAGCCATGCGTTGAGCAATCTTCACAAGACTGTCAGCCGGGGTCTTTTCGCCTTCCTTAGGACGGCCCAAGTGACTTACCACCATCACTCGAGCCCCCGCATCACGGGCCATGCGAATGGCAGGCACTGAGGCAACCAAACGGGCCTCATTTGTAATGTTGCCGTTTTCATCACGCGGAGCGTTCAAATCAGAACGGATGAACACGCGCTTATCCTTCAAGGCTCCGGCCTTGACCAATTGTTCAAGAGTTGTCACTCGCATGGTTTATTTCCCTTAAAAAGAAAAAGACTAATTCAGTAATTATAAATGGCTCACTTTAAGACCACGGGCTCAGGTTCCAACCGCACACCGAATTTTTCCTCAACCGTGTCTTGTACAAAGGAAGCAAAATCAAGTAATGCCTGACCGTCAGCCGCGCCGTCATGGTTAACCAAAACCAGGGCTTGTTTTTCGTATGTTCCGGCAAATCCGTGACGCACCCCTTTTAATCCCGCCTGGTCAATGAGCCAACCGGCTGCTAATTTCTCACGGCCGCCCGATAAGGGATAGTGAACAATGCTTGGGAATTGCTCGAGCAATTGTTGGAAAACCTCACGCGTGACGACCGGATTTTTGAAAAAAGAACCAGCACTCGGTAATACTTTCGGATCAGGAAGCTTACGCGAACGGGCAGCAACAACCGCTTCAAAAATAGCTTGTGGCGTTGTCTCTTGAGAATCTTTAAATCCCAACGCCAACTCTTTGTAGCTCAAGTTTGCTGACCACTGGGAATCAAACGCCAACTCAACAGCAAGAACGATCCATTTTGATCCGGCTTGCGTTTTAAAAACGCTATGTCGGTAGCCAAAATCACACTCTTCATTTGTAAGCGTACGCACTAAAGACGTTTGGGGATCAAAAACTTCCACGCTTCTGACAAACTGTGCCACCTCGGCTCCGTAAGCTCCGATATTCTGAACAACGGCTCCGCCGACTGTTCCCGGGATTAAAGCCAGATTTTCAGGGCCACCCCAACCTAAATCCAAAACTCTTCGGACCGTTTCATGCCATGACTCACCGGCACCAACCTTTACAATTTTTTCGTCTGTTCGTGCTTCAAAACCCTTCATATTCATCTTGATAACCAATCGATTAACAAGATGAGAAGCAATCAGCAAATTCGAGCCCCCTCCCAAAATGAAGGGCTCAATATTCTCCCGACGAGCAAAGTCCAGTACCAGTTCCAACTCTCTACGGTCTGTCACTTCTGCAAAATAACGGGCTTTAGCACTGACAGCCATCGTATTATGGGGCTTTAGGTCCACAAAGCTTCGAACAAGAAGCGCTTCTTCTATACGTCGAAGGACACTCGTAGTATCCAACTCATTTTCACGCATCAGTTCATCAATGGTGCCCTGCGGAATGAAGCGATCTTTAATCCCCAAAACTAAAACAGGCACATCCATTCCCATTTCAGACAGGGCCTCAAGAACACCACTTCCCGCGCCGCCCGCCGCAACACCGTCTTCTACTGTGCAAAGCAAATCATGCGTTGCCGCCATTTGAGCCAACATTTCACGATCAAGCGGTTTTACAAAGCGCATATCCACCAAAGTGGCATCAAGCTTCTCGGCCACTTCACGCATCCGGCTAACCATTAAGCCAAACGCAAGAATCGCCACCCGTTTATCGTGTTTAGTGCTTTCTCGAATAATTCGAGCTTTACCGATTTCGAGAGTTTCCAGGGCTTCATCCTGAAGAACTCCGGGACCTTTACCTCTCGGATATCGGACCGCGGCCGGCGTATCCATTTTGAAGGCGGTCGTGAGCATCTTTCGACACTCGTTTTCATCCGACGGCGTCATGATTGTCATATTGGGGATACTGCGTAAATAGGCAATGTCGAAAACACCCTGATGTGTCTCACCATCAGCCCCCACCAATCCGCCACGGTCAATGGCAAACATCACTGGAAGATTCTGGATGGCGACATCATGCAAAATCTGGTCATAGGCCCGTTGGGCAAAAGATGAATAAATCGCCACCACCGGTTTGATGCCCGAAGTTGCGAGTCCTGCCGCAAAAGTGACGGCGTGTTGCTCGGCAATAGCCACATCGCGGTAGCGCTCCGGAAAACGCTTTTCAAATTCGACTAAACCTGAACCCTCTCGCATAGCGGGAGTTATGGCATAGAGTCGTTCATCGACCGCTGCCATATCGCAAACCCAGCGGGAAAACACTTCCGTGTAAGTGGGGTGTTTCGGATCAGACTTTTTCTCAACGATTCCTTTTTCAGGATCAAATTTCCCGACACCGTGATAGAGCGTGGGATTTTCTTCCGCAGGCGTATACCCCTTGCCTTTTTTTGTGACGACATGCAAAACCATGGGACCGTCAAGCGCCTTGATATTTCGCAAAACTGTTATGAGGTTGGCAATGTCGTGGCCATCGACCGGACCGTAGTAGTTAAGATCAAAGGCAGAAAAAAGCGTAGAGTGAGGCGCCACAAAGTTAACCGTTCGCTGCTCCATGCTTTTGAAAAGATTCCAAAGCTTAGGAAGCGGCTTCAAGGCGCGTTTTGAGAAATTGCGTGCGCTTGAAAACGCGTGACCGGATACAAGCTTGGCTAAGTGATGGTTTAGTGCACCAACCGATGGCGAAATAGAACAATCATTGTCATTGACGATGATTAAAAGTTTAATGCCATCCTTATATGTACCGGCATGGTTGAGCGCTTCAACGGCCATACCACCCGTCAGTGCTCCATCTCCGATAACCGCGATGTGCCAAGCGTCCTTCTCGCCGTTTAGGGCATCGGCAACAGCCATACCAAGAGCGGCAGAAATAGATGTGGAGCTATGGGCTGTGCCGAACGCATCGTGCTCACTTTCTCCCCGCTTGGGAAAGCCCGAAAGTCCATGATATTGCCTCAATGTCTTAAATTGGTCCATTCGCCCGGTGAGCATCTTGTGGGCATAAGCCTGGTGCCCAACATCAAAAATGATCTTGTCGTAAGGCGAATTGAAAACATAGTGAAGAGCCAATGTCAGCTCAACTGCCCCGAGGCTACTTGCCAAGTGACCTCCTGTTTTTGAAACAGAGTCAACCATAAACTCTCTGATTTCCCGAGCAAGCGTTGGCAACATCGGCACAGAAAGCTTTTTCAAATCTTTCGGAGAATGGATTCTATTGAGTAAACGCATCTCTTCCCCTGTCAGTGATCTCGGCTCAAAATATAGTTGGCAATATCAGCAAGACGTTCCGTTTTGCCTTCATACTCTTTGGATAACCTCTCAATAGTCTGCAACGCATCAAGCGCCCGACTGATTTCATTTTGAGCCATCGTGCGAGATTGTTCGAGCCCTAAAAGCGATACAAAAGTGGGTTTATCCTCGGCTGCGTCCTTACCCGCCGTTTTACCCAAAACAGCGGTTTCTGCCGTCACATCCAAAACGTCATCAATGACCTGGAAAGCCAAGCCAATAGCGTCGGCATATTGGGCAACTAACCCAATTAATGAGGCCGGAGGCGTTTGCTCTGCACCATAAAGCCCCATGAGAGCGCTCGCCCGAACCATGGCACCGGTCTTCATCCTATGCATCAACGTCAACGTATCCAGATCAAGTTTTTGGTGAACCGATAAAAGATCCACTGCCTGACCGCCGCACATACCGGCCGATCCGGCCGCCGCGGCCAATAATTTAACCAGCATGGCAATCTGCTCACCCGGCAATTTTGTTTGTGTCAGTTCAAAAAAAGCTTGTGCCTGAAGGGCATCACCGGCAAGCATTCCCATGGCTTCGCCGTATTTTTTGTGTGTTGTGAGTTTACCGCGGCGTAGAGTGTCGTTGTCCATGCATGGCATATCATCATGAACAAGCGAATACGAATGAATATATTCAAGAGAAAGGGCAATATGGTCCAGCGCTTCTTCTTTGGCGCCAACCAGTTCCCCGGCGGCGTACGCCAATAACGGACGAATGCGCTTGCCACCATCTAAAACGGCGTAACGCATGGCTTCATGAAGTTTCCATGGCAAACGATTATCCGGCGGCAGCGCCTTCTTTGCGCAAAGTTCAAAATGCGCTGCGCGTTGAGCGCTCCAACTCTTAAAGTCCATCCGTAATTCCTTTCTGACGAAGTTCCATTTCCCGCAGAGGCACTTCGGTACCATCTTCAAGCTGTCGGACTACCTCAGCGGCCTCACTGAGTAACTCCTGACAACGAGCCGACAATTCCTTTCCACGCTGATAGGCCTTAACGCTCTCTTCAAGCGTAAGCTCTCCCTTTCTCATTGTCTCAACAATGGCCTGCATCTCTTGCATAGCTTCTTCAAATGATAATTTTTGAACTGATTTCGGTTGAGCCATTTCACCCTCATCGTGACATCCACATTCTGCCCATTTTACCGCAGGTTCCGTTTAGGAACGCCGATGAGAATCAGCTATCATCGCTTTTTGAAGTTTGTATTTAAAAATCCTTGACTTCCTCTTCATAAAAATGAGAGGTCAAGCTTATTTGATTTAACTTAATGTAAAAGCCAAAAAAGACCGTTTCAGGCAAGTGTATATCAATTTAAATCATAAAAATCAGTGACTTTTTTAGCTCTCACCGCTCCTTGCCACCCAAATAAGAAAACACAGTGTCTCGCCTGGCTTTATTCATAAGCGGTTATTTTGATGCGGCTTTTGAGACACTGCTTCACACTTTAAAGTTTTTAACCGAATTGCACCTATCGGCGCGACTGCTATGATTGATTTATATAATCCTTTTTGTGTAAAAAAGTTCTGCAACTTCTGTGAATTTAAAAATGGATAGAGCTATTTTTTACCGTCAATGGAAATTACCCTGCGGGCCAATGATTGTCGCCTCCTTAGACAATAAATTAGTGATGACTGACTGGTTAAACGGTTGGCACCATCAAACGATTCTTAACCGATTTGAAAAGTTACTTAATCTTCCTTTTAAAGAAGCAACGACGGCTGTCATTGATTGCGCCATTGATCAACTGCAAGAATACTGCGAAGGGAAAAGAAAGCAGTTTGATCTTCCCATTGAACTCATCGGGACGCCATTTCAGATAAAGGTCTGGCAGGCTTTGCAAACTATTGCTTACGGACAATATGTTTCATACGGTGACATCGCTCAAGCGATCGGGCAATCTAAAGCCGTTCGCGCCGTTGGCGGAGCAGTCGGCCAAAATCCCTTATCAATCATCATCCCATGCCACCGCGTTATCGGTTCTAATAAGACGCTGACCGGATACGGCGGTGGTTTTGAGGCTAAGCGATTTTTGCTCAATATCGAAGGTTATCGATTCTAGGCAACCGCTTTCTGGCCGAGCTATGCTCGGCCAGAAAGATCGCAAAATTCTATATCCGCTGTTCTCTAATTTCGTGGCGCTTTTTCAAGTTTTCCGTGATGATGGCTAAGTCCAAATTCTCCTGCTGTAAAAGAACCAGCAGGTGATAAAGCAAATCAGACGCCTCGTTAATCGTCTCTTCCCGATCATGCACGGTCGCTGCCAGCGCTGTTTCAACCGCCTCTTCTCCGACTTTCTGAGCGATTCTTTTTGTGCCTCTGGCATAAAGAGATGCGGTGTAAGAGCTTTCTGGCGATGCGGTTTTCCGCTCAGCCAGAATTTTTTCAAGCCTGGCCAAGAATTCGTGAGCAGGAGCCAAATCCCCAAAGCAGCTCTCTTTTCCCAAATGGCACGTCGGTCCTTGAGGATTCACTAATATCAGCAGTGAATCACCGTCACAATCAAGAGCAACGTCAACAAAATCCAAGAAATTTCCGCTTGTCTCGCCTTTTGTCCACAAACGATTTTTAGACCGCGACCAAAATGTGACTTTCCCTGAATTGATGGTTTTATCCAAAGCTTCACGATTCATGTATCCCAGCATTAATACTCTGCCTGAGACCGCATTTTGAATAACAGCAGGCATCAAACCATTGCCTTTTTCAAAATCTAAACGCTTTAAATCGTCATTATTTAGCATTTTCAACTCCATAGGCCTTGCGCATTTCAACGCCTTGGCTGATTAACCAGTTTTTTAGTTCTTCAATATTGAGAATATTCTTATGAAATACCGAGGCCGCCAATGCTCCGTCGACTTGAGCCTCACTAAAAGCCTCCAAAAAATGTTCCCGTTTGCCGGCGCCCCCTGATGCAATTAATGGCACCTGACAAATGGCTCTAACTTTTTTCAGCTGCTCAATATCGTAGCCTTCCCGTACACCGTCTTGATTCATCATATTAAGAACGATTTCGCCGGCACCCAAAGACTGCACCTCCCGCACCCAATCGAGTGTTTTCCAACTCGTGCGTCGCGTCTTACTTTCATCACCGGTAAATTGATTGACCCAATAAGTATCGCTTTGCGAGTCGTACCACGAATCAATGCCAATCACCACGCATTGCACTCCAAACTCGTCAGCCAATTGGGTAATCAATCCGGGATTAGCCAATGCCGGCGAATTAATTGAAATTTTGTCCGCTCCCATTGAAAGGATTCTGCCGGCCTCTTCAACACTGCGAATACCACCAGCCACCGCAAAAGGGATGTCAATCACTTCTGCGACCCGTCTCACCCAATCTTTAGAAACTGTTCGTCCGTCAGAAGAGGCTGTGATGTCATAGAAAACCAATTCATCGGCCCCCTCTTCGGAGTACCGTTTAGCAAGCGAGACAATATCGCCAATGATCTCATGGTTGCGAAAACGCACGCCTTTGACAACTTGTCCATCTTTAACATCTAGACAGGGGATGATGCGTTTAGCCAACATTCAATGGCCTCCTTTACCGTAAATTTTTCTTCCAAAAGAGCACGACCAATAATGATTCCGTCCACTGCCGTTGCGGACAAGGCTCGTATGTCATCTAAAGAGCCAATGCCGCCCGATGCCTGAACGCGCAATCCCGGATAGCACTGACAAAGCCATTGATAAAGCTTGACATTACTGCCCTTTAGTAGACCGTCTTTTGCCACATCAGTACATAAGACATGTTTCAAACCGACAGACAAATAGCCCTCAATCATCTCAGCCACAGTAAAGGAAGACGCCTTCTGCCAGGCCTGAGTGACCACCCTGGGGACTGCCTTTTCATCGATTTTGCAATCAAGAGCCAAAACCAAGCGATCTGCACCAAACGATTGAAACCATCGGGAAACTGTTTGAGGATCACTAACAGCTACGGATCCCAGAACGACTCGCGCAACACCTGCATCGAGCAACCCACGAACATCGGCTTCCGTACGTACCCCGCCTCCGGTCTGAACCGGCACCGACAGCTCCTTAACCAAATGAGCAATAAAAGCGGTCTGCCTTTTTTCAGGGTCACGCGCACCGTCTAAATCCACAATATGAAGTCTGCGGGAGCCGTCTTCAATGTAGCGGCTTAATTGTTCAAGCGCATCAACACGGTAGCGAGTCTGTCTTCCGTAGTCGCCCTGCTGTAACCGAACAACAGAACCATCAATCAAATCAACCGAAGCAATGATATTGTTGGCGCTTTTCATAGGTCACCCTCAACAAAATTTCTCAGCAGTTTGAGTCCTGCCGCGCCGGAGCGCTCCGGATGAAATTGAACACCCCAAAAATTCTTTTGACGCACGGCGGCGGAAAATGTCACTCCATACTCGGTGCTCGCAATGGTGTAAGAATTCAAATTGAAGGCGTAGCTGTGAACAAAATAAAAGTACTCACCCTGCTCACTGTCAAGTCCTTCAAAAAGCGGATCCTTGACAATCGGTTTAACGCGGTTCCAACCCATATGAGGTAAGGTCAGTTTTCCCACCTGAAGTTTGCCGACAGATTCCGGAATCACATTTAGCATTTTCACGCCGCCTGTCTCTTCGCTCTCTGAACCCAAAAGCTGCATTCCAAGGCAGATACCCAAAACAGGACAACGACTTTCCGTAATGCAAGAAACCAGATCCCTATTTTGCAACTCACGCATGGCGGCCTGCGCTGTTCCCACTCCCGGCAAAAATAATCGGGACGCGCGTTTAGCTTGAGCGGGCTCTGCTGTCACGATCGGTTCAACACCCAGGCGCTTCACGGCCGACAAAAGAGAGGTCAAGTTGCAGCATCCAGTGTCCAAAATCACGATGTCTTTCATTGAAGTACTCCCTTGGAAGAGGGCAGCGCATTGCCTTCAATTTTTATAGCTTCGCGCAGAGCGCGGGCAAAAACTTTAAAGAGACTTTCTGCTCGATGGTGATCATTGTCTCCCGTTGTCTTTAAGTGCAGGGTGCAGCCCAGTGTTTGAGACAGTGACCTAAAGAAGTGCTCAATCATTTCCGTGGACATATCCCCTACCTTCTGATACTTAAAAGTTGCGCTATAAACCAAATAGGGGCGATTGGAAAGATCTAAGGCACATTGGGCAAGGCATTCATCCATCGGCAGCATAAAACCAAAGCGCGCAATTCCTCTTTTATCTCCGAGAGCCTGTTTTAAAGCTTCCCCCAAAACCAATCCGACATCTTCAATCGTGTGATGATCGTCGACCTGGAGGTCGCCTTTGACAGAAATCTTTAGCGTGATGCCGGCATGCGTGGCAATTTGCTCGAGCATATGGTCAAAAAAGCCTATCCCGGTGCTGATTTCTGACTCCATTGAGTGATCCAAATCCACAAAAATGCGAATATCGGTTTCTTTTGTTTTACGTTCAATCTGTGCACGACGAAGTCCAAAGGAGAGTATTTTCTCGGCAATACTCGTCCAGTTCCAATTGTCTCGGCTATACAAAAAAGCTTTTAAGCCCATGTTGACGGCTAATTCGACGTCACTGAGCCGATCGCCGATCACAAAGGAGCGCTCATAATCCATTTCTCCCGATTCCAAATATTTTTTCACCAGCCCCACCTTCGGTTTCCTACACTCGCACTGATCTTCGGGCTTATGCGGGCAAATCAAAACATCGCGAAAATAGATGCCTTGAGAATTTAAGATCTGAAGTAAAAGATTTTGTGGTCCTTCAAAATCCTTTTTTGGGAAACTTTCCGTGCCCAATCCATCTTGATTGGAAACCATTATGAATTCCCATCCTGCATCACGAAGTTTTTGCAATGCGGCGATGCAGTCGGGCTCCAGTACAAATTTTTCAAACCGATCCACTTGGAAATCTTCAGGCTCAGCAATGAGTGTTCCGTCTCGGTCAATAAAAAGAAATTTGGATTGACTCATGAACCTGCCTCCTGAAGTACCTGTGTTAATTTATTGATAAACAATTTGCACTCTCCGATTGTTCCGACAGAAACTCTTAGCACGCCCTTGTCAGAGCCAGGCTCCCGAATCGCAACGCCCTTTTCCCAAAGACTTTTATAGATTCTTTCAGGTTCATCAACTTCAAAAAGCACAAAGTTTGTTTGTGACGGATAGACTGAACGGACACCGGGAATTTTGGCCAGAGACTCTTTCAAATACGTCCGATTTCCTCGAATCAGTTCTACACGTTGCCTCATCGCGGCAATACCGCCTTCAGAAAGAGCGTGCGCTGCAATGGCCGCAACAGGCTCGGGCACTGGATAAGGGGCAATGACCTTACGCAAAGCCGCTATTAAATTCTCCTGCGCCAAAATCATCCCGCAGCGTAAACCGGCCAAGGCAAAAGCTTTCGAGAGCGTTCTAATGACCGCCAGATTGGGGTATTTTTCGATTAAATCCACGATAGTGGCTTGCGGACAAAACTCAATATAAGCCTCATCAACAGCAACAATGGCGTCTTTAGCCGCCTCCAACACTCGAATGATCGCATCGCGGCTGACCGTATTCCCCGTCGGATTATTAGGATTACACAAAAAGACCACTTTGATGTCCGGGTTTTGTGCTAACGCCTTGCATAATCCCAAAGTATCCAAACCGAGCGATTTCTTTGCCTCAACCGTCAAGACGTTAGCGCCACAGGTCTTCGCACTGATACCGTACATGCTGTAGGTCGGCAATGCGTAAAGCACGGTGTCCTTAAAAGGCGTGCAAAACGTACGGATAATTAATTCAATGCCCTCATCGGCCCCTCGGGTCACCAGCACCTCTTCGGGCTTTACGCCGGCATATTGCGCATAGCGGTTGCGAAATAAAGCCGGTTGCACTTGAGGATAACGGTTTAATGTTTCAAACCGCATCTCGTACTTGGTCGCTGTCGGGTACTCATTGGTATTAAGCCACACCGTCCCCTCTGGCGCCCCCTCGTTGGGAGATTCATAGGGGATCAATGTTCTAAGAAAAGAGGGCATTAATGAACGAATATCCATGATTTAAATTCCATTAAGTTTTTCCAAACGGATAGAAGCTGCGCGCTTGTGTGCGTCCAACTTTTCTGCCTGAGCCAATTTTTCAATCGCCGGTCCCAAGGCGCGAAGGCCTTCCTGCGTAACCTCCTGAATGGTCATACGGCGCTCAAAATCAGCCAACCCCAAACTGGAATAGGTTTTAGCGTACCCATAGGTCGGCAAGACGTGGTTGGTCCCTGAAGCGTAGTCGCCGGCACTTTCCGTGGACCAATCGCCTAAAAATACCGAGCCCGCATTTCGCACTTTGTTGACGAGCTCTCTTGCATTTCGCGTTTCCAATATCAAGTGTTCAGGAGCATAGCGATTGGAGATCGTAACACACGCATCCAAATCATCAGCCACAATAATACGGCTCATCGATAGTGCTACCTCTGCAATGGCTTTGCGAGGCAGCTGCTGCAACTGGGCATCAACCTCCAGCGCGACTTTCTCTGCCAATGATTGATCAGGTGTCACCAAAACCACTTGCGAATCCTTGCCATGCTCGGCCTGAGAGAGCAAATCGGCTGCAACAAAGGCTGGATTGGCCGCCGCATCGGCAATGACCAATACCTCGGAGGGACCAGCCGGCATATCAATAGCCGCACCGTCAGCACACTCGCTCACTAAACGCTTGGCCTGCGTTACAAAAGCGTTGCCGGGGCCAAAGATTTTCATCACCTTCGGCACGCTCTGCGTACCAAAGGCCATAGCGGCAATCGCCTGAGCACCGCCGGATTGATAAATCTCTGTGACCCCGCACAGTTTAGCGGCATACAAAATTTCATCGGCAATTTTGGGCGGCGACATTAAAATAATTTTGCGGCAACCGGCAATCTTGGCAGGAATCGCCAACATCATCACGGTTGAAAAAAGTGGAGCGGTACCGCCCGGCACATACAAACCCACTGAATCAATGGCGTGCGTTACTTGACGGCACGTAACCCCGGGCATCGTCTGCACCTCTACCGGTTTAAGTGCCTGAGCGCGGTGAAAAGCTTCAATATTTTTGACGGCTAACTGCATGGCCTCTTTTAGGTCATCACCCAAGCGGCATTCTGCCTCTTCAATTTCTTTTTCACTGACTCGAATGGTTGTAAGCGCTGTTTTATCAAATTTGGCCGCGTAGTCCCGCAGAGCATCGTCTCCTCTTGCCCGCACATCGGCCACAATGGCATCCACGATTTTGGCAATATCAGCCCCGGCCAGAACCGCCGGCCGCATTAAAAGCTCGGCTTGTTCTTTCTCCGTCAAATCATTCCAAATAACGGCTTTCATCACAGACATTTCCACTCCCCTTTCTTACTTCAACATCTTTTCAATCGGCAGAACCAAAATTGAGCTTGCGCCCAGCGCTTTGAGTTTTTCCATCGTTTCCCAAAACAGCGTCTCACGGCTCACCATGTGCATAACAATTTTTGAGTCATCATCGGCCATGGGCAAGAGCGTCGGGTGTTCTGCTCCAGGCAGCAGCCTCACAACCTCTTCAATTTTGTCTTTAGGCGCGTGAAGCATGATGTACTTAGAGCCACGAGCCATGAGAATGCCGTCGATGCGGGCCAAGATCATGTCCATCAATGCACGTTTTTGATCTGAAAACTCACCCTTGCGTTCAATGAGGCAAGCTTTTGAGCGAAAAACCGTTTGCACTTCTTTTAAACCATTGGCTTCCAGGGTGGCGCCGGTTGAAATTTGGTCGCAAATGGCATCGGCCAGTCCTGCGCGCGGCGCGATTTCCACAGAACCCGTCAAGATACAAGTTTTAAATTTCACGCCTTGCTCACGCATCCACCTGCCTAAAAGATTCGGGAAAGAGGTCGCAATGCGAAGTCCTTCTAAATCGGATACACCTTTCCAGGGTTTATCTAACGGAATAGCGATACCCAAACGGCACTCTCCGAAATCAAGGCGGCGGCTCACGGTATAGGCAGCTTCCCGGCCCAAAGCTTCGCGGGCAAGCTTTGTTTCTTCCAAAACACCTTCCCCGACAATACCCATGTCAACCGTGCCATCCATGACAAGTCCTGGAATATCGTCGTCTCTCACTAACAGCACTTCCACGGGGAAATTTTCCGCAATGGCAATTAAACGCTGAGCTCTAACGCGAACCCTCAGCCCTGCCTGCTCCAAAAGATCTAAAGAATCGTCCGACAGGCGTCCGGACTTTTGAAGCGCAATACGTAAACGAGAATTTTCAGGCATCGTTTTTCCTTTCCAAAAATCATCTGTCGACCTTTTTGAACCGGAAAACGAAGGACGTAATAAAAAGCCCCCGAAATTCTTTCGGAGGCGTCTTTATGAAAATGGATTTTATTTTTGTTGCCACCGAAAGATTTCTTTTCGTCTTCCGGCGCAAACCTCATCACTCGCCAGAGACTACTCAAGCGAATGTTGATGATGGTTAAGGGCAACAAATAAATATTTCATGTCAGTTCCTATTGAACAAGTTTTATTTTTGCACTTTTTTTATCGACTCGCATAGGCAAAACAATCTATTTTTCTAAAAATCCGAAATTGCACAGAAAAAAGTAGCCATATTGTTAATTATTTTCACTACACAGTGTTGATGACATATTCAGTTTATCTCTAGCATCCGCGATTCTTTCTAACGCTTCTTTCAGCTGCGCCCTTGGACAAGCGAAATTTATACGTTGAAATCCGTCACCTTCACCATTTGGGCCAAATACTTGTCCGTTATCAGGAGCCACGCGCGCCCGGTGCAACATAAAATCCCAAAGTTGTCGTGGACTCATTTTCCAAGCACTAAAATCCATCCATGCCAAATAAGTGGCTTGCGGCACCTGACATTTCACTTCAGGCATTCTGGCTTGAGTGAATTGATACAAGAATTCTGCATTACCACGCAAATAGATGAGCAGTTCTTCGAGCCAATCCTCGCTTTCGTTATACGCTGCGATCTGGGCCACTGCGCCGAAGTTACCGGGCCATAAATAATACGGAGCCATCTTTTTTTTGAATGCTAAACGAATTGACTCATTGGGAATAATGATGTCTGAAACGAGTAATCCAGCCAAGTTAAATGTCTTGGACGGAGAAGTGCAAATGATGCAATTTTGCGCTAATTGATCAGACACAGTTGCGTAGGGAACAAAAGGCTCCTTCTGAAGGATCAGATCAGAATGGATCTCATCAACGGCCACCATGACATGATATTTGTTGCAAATCTGGCCAACTTTCAATAACTCCTCATAACTCCAGCACCGTCCAACAGGATTATGGGGACTACACAAAATCATCAATTTTGTTTTCTCGTCACGAGCCAAATTTTCAAGTCCTTCATAATTGATCTCATATCGACCATCCTTGTTGACGAGCGGATTGTAGGCAATCTTGCGACCAGTACCCTCAATATAGTCATAGTAGGGATAATAAACTGGGGATTGAACGATTACTCGATCACCGACCTCGGCGTACATCTCAATCGCACACACCAAAGCCATGTTCACACCAGGTGTATAAACAATCCAATCTTTCTGAATTTCCCAATTGTTTCGTCTTTTTTGCCAGTCCACACACGCCTGCAGATACTCCTCAGACGGATATCCGTAACCATAGGTCTCATGAGAAGCACGGTTTTGCACTGCTCGCGCAATCGCGGGAGACACTTTAAAATCCATGTCAGCTATACCCATAGGAATAATGTCAACTTCATCGAACATCTGTTTTCTGAGTTGTTTCGACCATTTAATTGATATGGCTTCTGTACGGTCAATTCGTTCGTCGAAATCGTATTTCATAGAGACCTCCGTGGGTAAGGACTGAATTTACACAACATCAGTCCATTTTATTGGTATTTGTTGTTCATTATATAGGACTTTAGGAGGCTACATTGGACTCCATCATCCATGTTGTCGCACAGAACATTAGACGCTTGCGCACTGAGCGCAAACTCAGTCTCGAAGAACTTTCTCGAGTGAGCGGCGTCAGCAAAAGTATGCTTGCTTTAATAGAGCGAGGCGATGGTAATCCAACCTTGAGTTCTCTTTGGAAAATCGCCAATGGATTACAAATTCCCTTTGATGCGCTCACGGTTAGAAAGCAGCCCAATTCTGAAATCATTCGACTCAGCGAGATTGATCCAATCTTGGAAGATAACGGTAAAGTTAAAAATTTCCCTGTTTTCCCAGATGACCAAAATAGGCACTTTTCAGTGTTCTACATGCAATTACAACCCGGTAGTTGTTGGAAGTCCGACGCTCATGTGGTAGACACCACTGAGTTTATCCTTGTAACAGAGGGAGCAGTCGAAATCCAAGCAGGGGAACAATTGTTTCATATTAAAAAGGATGAGGGCATTCATTTCCAAAGTGATACTCAACACGGTTATCGCAACATCGCCCAGGGCCTCACTAAGCTGTATATGATCATGTACAACCGTATTTAATCGCCCGAAAATGTTTTTCTTTGAAGTGCAAATACTATGAAATCGCTTTGGATGTTGTCGGCCTCCTTTTTCTTTTCATTGATGGCCGTTTTTGTGAAGATGGGAGCCGAAGATTTCGGTACCTTTGAACTGATTTTTTACCGCTCGCTTGCTGGCGTCATTTTGCTCTACAGCTTTATCCGCGCCCGCGGCTACACCATCCGAACGCCGTACCTTTTCGGACACTTTAAGCGGAGCTTTATCGGTACATTCTCAATGTCCCTATGGTTTCTGTCGCTGACAATGTTGCCTGTCGGCACCTCAATGACCCTTAATTACACCTCACCTCTTTTTATGTCCTCATTCATGGTTGTTTTCTTATTGATGAGAAAAGAGCCAATGCCTTGGGGATTGTTGGGCTGCATTCTGCTTGGCTTCTGCGGAGTCGTATTGGTTCTTCGTCCCTCTTTTTCTTCAGGGGAAATGCTGGGCGCATTTTTAGCGTTGAGTTCCGGATTTTTAGGCAGTGTCGCCTATTGGCAAATTAAAGAGTTGGGACAACTTAAAGAGCCATCTTGGCGCATTGTTTTTTATTTCACCGTATTTGGTACGGTCTACGGTTTATTAGGTAACTTTTTTATTGAAGGCGGCCTTTCACCGATCACTTCCGATAACGTGATCTACTTAATTGGCATGGCACTGTGCGCCACGCTTGCACAATGCTCCCTGACGTTAGCTTTTGGCCAAGGCAATGTGCTATTGAGCTCGTGTCTGCAATTTTCTGCCATCATCATGGCCGAACTCATGGGGTGGTTCTTCTTTAATGATGAACTGTCGCTTGTTACTGAAATCGGCATCCTTGTGATAATGGTCGCCGGGGTCACTGCCACCATGCTGACAAAGCGCCAGAATACAAAAGCTTAACAATATGCAAATTTTACAGGCCTGTTAAAAATATTTAACACATTGTTTTTAATAGACATTTTTAAGAAATCAGCTTTCCAATGCCTTCGCTCTGAAATATTTAGTTGCGAGCGAATACATTTTGAATCGGTATTCGAAACCCAGGACCTGTAAAGTTAGAGCCGTGAGAGACAAGCAGAGCTGGTCCTCCGGAACAAGAGAAGAGAGAGTTTGGCTAGGGCTTTAAAAAATCCCTAGCCTTTTTTTTGAAGTTGGCAACAAGATGCAACAAAACTGGAGTCTCTGCAACGTTTCAGCTACGATCTCAACTGAGTTTTAAAGGAAAGGTCATTATGCAAAAATCTTTCATCGCCCTTTTAGGAGCATGTGTCATGGCATTAACAGGATGCACGGAAAAAAGCCCTGCCGATGATTTGGCTGGAGAAGCTGCTAAAAATCTTCAAGGTACATCCTGGCAGCTTGTGAGCTCAGAACCGAGTGCTAAAGACGAAGAGAACTGTGAAAACTTGCCACCCGTCATGGACTTTTTGGATGACTCCAAAGTGGCAGGCAATTTAGGTTGCAATCTTTTCAATACAACCTACACACAAGAAGGTAAGAAATTCTCCTTCGCCCCTGCTGCCACCACGCGCAGAATGTGTTCACCTGATGCGATGAAGCTTGAAGGTAAGCTTCTCAATATGTTGCAAGCCACGCGTTACCTGACGCAAAACGAAAAAGGTTTGATGTTCTGGGATGAAAACGGAAAACTCTTGGCTCAATATGAACCGGAAAAAGCCGGTCAATGCCAATAGTTTTTAAGAAATTTTGAAAAGGGCCTTCAGTTTTTGAAGGCCTTTTTCTTAGTGAGCGGATTCCCAGCTGTCCCCGCTGCCGACTTCCGCAATGAGAGGAACAGCTAATTGAGCAACTCCTTGCATTAATTTCGGCAAAGCCTCTTTCACTTTTTCCAACTCTTCCTGCGGCACTTCCAACACCAATTCATCGTGGACTTGTAAAACCAGCAGTGTATTTAGTCCGTTGTCTTCAATCCAACGCTCAACGGCAATCATGGCTTTTTTAATCAAATCAGCGGCCGTTCCCTGCATCGGCGCATTAATAGCCGCCCGCTCTGCCGCTGCTCGCACCGGCGCCCTGGAGCTCGTAATGTCAGGCAACCACAGTCGTCTACCAAAAGCCGTTTGAACAAACCCCTGCTCATGAGCCAAAGCTCGAGTTTTCTCCATGTAAGCTTTCACTCCCGGGTATCGTGCAAAATAGCGGTCAATGTAATTTCTTGCCGCCTGAGGCTCAATTCCTAAATTTTGAGCTAAACCAAAAGCGCTCATCCCGTAGATCAATCCGAAATTGATCACCTTGGCTGTACGTCTTTGATCAGGCGTGACCTTATCGAGAGTAACCCCAAACACTTCGGCCGCTGTCGCACGGTGAATGTCCAATCCCTTGTGGAAAGCATCCAATAAGCCCGCATCAGCCGACAAGTGGGCCATGATGCGTAACTCAATCTGAGAATAGTCCGCCGAAACGATAACGCTTCCCGTTGGCGCCACAAAGGCTTCTCGGACGCGTCTGCCTTCTGTGGTTCGCACAGGAATATTTTGCAAATTGGGATCACTCGATGCCAAACGTCCTGTCACGGCAGTGGTTTGACCGAATGTGGTGTGAACCCGACCGGTTTTCGGGAAAATCATCAACGGTAATTTATCCGTGTAGGTACTCTTTAATTTGCTTAGACGACGGTATTCCAAAATGGCTTTGGGTAACGGATAGTCAAGAGCCAATTGCTGTAGGACATCTTCATTGGTACTGTAACCGCCCGTTGCTGTTTTCTTAGTCTTGGGAGGAACGGGAATCTGCAAAACCTCAAAAAGAATATGAGACAGTTGTTTGGGGCTTGCAACATTAAATTGTTGCCCAGCCATCTCCCAGCACTTTGCCTCCAATTTCACAATCTCATCGCCCAAAGCGTCGCTTTGCGCCCCTAAACGCATGGAGTCAATCAAAACGCCGTTTCTTTCCATCTCGAAAAGAACATTTTGCGTGGGCAATTCAACCGTCTCGTAAATTGATTTAAGTCCTGCGTCACCATCCACCCTTGCGCGCATCAACACAAAAAGTTGAGCAATGGAACGGGCCCTTTGCGTGCAAAACTGAGCGGCGGCTTCTGTATCAATCTGTTCACACTTAAGTTGCTTAACCCCCTTACCGATTAAGTCTTCCAAAGCGGGCACATCCGTTTTGAGCCAGCGAAGCGCTAAATTGGCCAATTCATGCTTCATGTGCGCTTCAATCACGTAGCTCAACAGTGTGACATCTTCCGTATGCGTGTTAAGCGCGATCCCCATGTTGGCAAGCGCATGACGAGCGTATTTGCATTGCTGACTCACCTTGGGCTTGTCGGATGCGAACCACTGCCCCAAAATGTTGGTGACGTCTTTTGCCTCAAGCGCATCCGTTTTATTCGCAGCAAACGA
This sequence comes from Parasutterella secunda, assembly GCF_024733725.1. Lineage (NCBI taxonomy): Bacteria > Pseudomonadati > Pseudomonadota > Betaproteobacteria > Burkholderiales > Sutterellaceae > Parasutterella > Parasutterella secunda. Next base: position 278,799 of record NZ_JANRHP010000002.1, on the reverse strand, counting down.
AACGTAAACATTTTCCTCACCAAACGAAAAACCGATGCCGCTTACTTTTGCATGCATCCCATCAGAGGGATCACACAAAAGACTGAAAGCCACCATGGCATCTGTGTTTTGCAATTGCTCGGCTAATGCTTTAAGTTCATCGACGGAATGAATGATCTTCAGTTCAACCTCTTCACGGCTCACGGTTTTTACTTCCGGTTCAGCCGGAATACTGGAAAATAAATCCGCTGTCGTATCAACGATCACCGGTTTTGGTTTTTGCGGCATTCGTTTTTCAACAGCCTTTTTACTTTGCTGCATTTCCCAACGGGCGTAAAAACCGGATAAAAATTCGGTGTCCTCGTCTTTAAAGGTCAATGAACAAACATCAGCATTTTGAACGTAATCAGATAAATCGGCATCAGTCTTAATCGTCACCAAAGCGCGAGCAGTAGGTAAGAAAGACACGCCCTCTCGAAGATACTCTCCTGCCTTGCCTTTTACTTCATCGGCTCGACGGATAATCTCATCCAATCCACCGAAATCGTTGATCCATTTAGCAGCAGTCTTTGGGCCGCACTTTGTAATACCCGGAACATTATCAATTGCATCACCCATTAAAGAGAGATAATCAATAATTCGATCAGGCGCAACACCAAACTTGTTCTTTACCCCTTCCACGTCCAAAATCTGGCGCGTCATGGTGTTGAGAATAAACACGTTGTCAGTGACTAACTGACTCATGTCTTTGTCACCTGTGGCAATGAAGACCTTGAATCCTTTCGCTTCGGCTTGTTTGGCCAAAGTACCGATAACGTCATCGGCTTCAATGCCTGGTACTTGTAAAAAAGGCCAGCCTTGCGCTTTTACCATTGAGAAAATCGGTTCAACCTGACAGGCTAAGTCATCAGGCATCGGAGGACGATTAGCTTTGTATTGGTCGTAAATTTTGTCTCTAAAGGTGCCGCCGTGTGCATCAAAAACACAGGCCGCGTAATCCGGTTTTATCATGGAGCGAATCATCTTGAGCATATTGGCAAAACCCTTGATCGCTCCTGTAGGTTCGCCCGCGCTTGTTCTCAAATCCGGCAAGCCGTGAAAAGCTCGATAAAGAAAATTAGAACCGTCAACCAATAAAACCGTTTTCATAATCGCAGAAAAAACAAGACAAATAAGTCTTGATTGTAGAGAAAGCTAAGGAATTTTCCTGGCAACTTCATACTAGTTTTTTTGTTTTAGTCACTTAGACAACAATTCAGGCAACGCTACAGAAAAAAATCACCTTTGTGATCATAACTTATGCAAGAGCTGAATTTTTTTTATTGCAATAATTCTTTTGTACTTCTTCTTTCAAACTAAACAAATTAACTTCAAATTTTTTCTCCTTCGGTACAATCCAACACCTATAATCAAAGTAGAAACCGAATAAAAATAATTCGAGAGTAAGTTATGAAAAAAACACTTTTAGTCTCTGCCCTTGCCGCTTTAACACTGGGTTCTGCAGCTTTGTCTCCCGCCATCGCTGCTCCGATCAGTGCACCGCCCCAAATCAGTGAAGCCGATGCTCAAACGGCCAAAGACCAGGTGAAGGCTCCTCGCCGTGCAACAAGTTACGACAAAATTTCAGAAAAAGCGCGTCAATATGAGGTCAATCCTGACTTAGCGCCAACAGATGCTGACTACGCCAAAGCTCGCAAAGATCGCGAAGAAGGTAAAGTCACTCGCCGTTCTCAGCGAACAGAAATTGAAGAAGTTCGCGATCAAAACAACCGCATCACGGAATATGTTGTGACGCCCGGCAGCACACAAATTCCATATACGGTTGAAAACCGCTCTGACCGCCCCAGTACAAACCCCGGTCACAGCAAAGACACGCTCGGAACACCTAAGTTCATCAATTTCGGGTTCTAAAGCATGCAAGGTCACATTGCGAGTTTTTCCTCGCCGATTAAGTGGCTCCGTCAGGGCCTGAGCGCCATTCGCCAGGCCCCTTTCGGTATGGTGAGTATTTGTATTTTCTACGTTTTCACCATGTCGGTTTTGGGAGCATTGCCGATGTTTGGCCTCGTTGTCGCTGCTTTTTTTATGCCTTTCGGAACAATGCTCATCATAGAAGGAACTCGAGAGGCCTACGAAGGCAGACAACCGTCGTATGGTGTTTTGGTTGAACTTTTTAAGGATCCGTTTAAACGCTCCCGACTGATGAGAGTCGGAGTAATTTATGCGGCTTTTCTGTTAGTCGCCAATTACCTCTACATTTTTATGGCTGTCGATGAGGTCAGTCAGTGGCAAGTGGTTGACGGCAGACTCAATTGGGATTCTGTTTATGCCAATTTCCCGTGGTCAGCGGCCGTTGTCACCGTTATCATCTATGCATTAGGACAGATGGCGACCTGGTTTGCGCCCGCTTTGGTTACTTGGAAAAACATGGCGGTTGGGAAAGCTATTTTTTATTCCTTCTTCGGCTGCTTGAGAAATTGGCTCTCTATCGTGGTGTTGCTCATTCTCATTTTCGGCTTCACGGTGCTTTGTGCCTTAGCAGTCATTTTTATCACTGAATCTTTAGGTATCGGCGATCTTTCAATCTTTGTTCTCATGCCGATTGCATTTTTCTTGACTACTGTCGCCTATGGCACGATCTGGCCCATGTGGGTTGATATTTTTGGCGATGTTAATGCCGATTAGTCATTCTTAAGTAGAAAAAACTCGACGAAGGATAAAAACCAACGCCGAGTTTTTTATAGAGTACAACGACTATTTGTGCTCGATATAGTGATGCCACTCACCGTTCACTTCGTCCTGCGAAAGGATTTTGTGTCCGGTCTGCGAGGCAAATTGAGCTAAGTCGGCGACACTTGCCGGATCGGTTGCCAAAACCATCAGCACCTCACCGGTTTGCATCTTGGCCAAAGCCTTTTTCGTTTTAAGCACCGGCATGGGGCACTTTGTGCCCCTTGTATCGATTTGCTCGTCAAAATGCATGGTTACTTGCCTTGCAGAAAACCTTCAACCGAGGCTAACGCTTCATTGAGGCCTTCTGCCTTCGGAGCGCCCGCCATAGCTAAATCGGGTTTTCCACCGCCTTTGCCGCCCATCTTGGAGGCAACAAATCCGGCCAATTCACCAGCCTTCACACGAGAGGTAAGCGACTTAGCCACACCAGCCACAATCTGCACCTTACCGTCGTTTACGCTCGCCAACACCACAATGACTTCACCCAATTGATCGCGCAAACCTTCTGCCATTGAGCGTAAAGCCTTGGCTTCAATGCCTTCGACCTTAGTAACAAGGAGCTTGTAGCCATTAAAGTCCTTGGCAGAAGAAACCAACGTGGTTGCCGTCATTTGGGCAATCTTTTCTTTCAGACGTGTCACTTCTTTTTCAAGGCTCTTAACCGTATCAAAAACGGCGTGGGCCTTGTCAGTCACCACATCAACCGGAGACTTCAAAGCGGCGCACACTTCACGAATCGTATTTTCTTCTTTACGCGTAAAAGCCACAACGTTCATGCCGGTTGTCACTTCCACACGACGAATACCCGCAGCGATCGCCGATTCACTTAAGACCTTGAACGAACCGATGTCACCCGTACGGTCAACGTGCGTACCACCGCAAAGTTCACAAGAAGGACCAATCTTAACCACGCGGACAGTCGCACCATACTTTTCACCGAAAAGCATCATCGCGCCCGTCTTTTTAGCCTCTTCAATCGGCATTTCCTGAACACAGACTTCAGTATTAGCCAAGATTTCACGGTTAACGATATCTTCCACTGCGTGGATTTGATCCACAGTCATGGCTTCCGTATGAGTGAAGTCAAAACGCATCACATCGGGACCAACCCAAGAACCACGCTGTTGAACGTGATCACCCAATACTTCACGCAATGCGTACTGGAGCAAGTGAGCAACCGAGTGGTTGCGGCGGATGCTTGCACGACGTTCGGCGTCAATTGCAACATCAAACACGTCACCCACTTTCACATGGCCTTCTTCCACATGGGCATGATGGCCGGTTACCTTTGCCTTAATCTTTTGCGTATCAATCACACGAACAATAGTCGTGTCATTTTTCATAACACCGGTGTCACCGACTTGACCACCGCTTTCACCATAAAACGGCGTGGAATCCAAAACCACAACGCAGTCATCTCCTGCCGGTACTTCTTCAACCTGCTCGCCATCAAGGTAAAGGGCAATAACTTTAGCAGCCTTGCCTTCGGTTTCCGTATAACCGGTAAAGGCCGTATCCGGACCATTGTATTCAAGGCCTGCGGCCATCTTAAATTTAGCGCTGGCACGAGCCTTGTCGCGCTGCTCTTGCATGGCGGCGTCAAAACCATCCATGTCCACTGTCACATCACGTTCACGGCAGACGTCAGCCGTTAAATCAACCGGGAAGCCGTAGGTATCGTGAAGCTTAAAGGCGACCTGACCATCCAAAACGCCGTTCTTCGTCTCTGCAATAGCATCTTCGAGCATTTGCATGCCTTGGGAGAGCGTCTGAGCAAAACGTTCTTCTTCTTTGGCAAGAATCGTCTTAATTTTCGGATTCTTGATTTCAGGATAGGCTTCACCCATTTCTGTGACCACGGCATCCACCAATCCGGCAAAGAAGGGTTTGCGCGCACCGAGCTTATAGCCGTGACGGATAGCGCGACGGCAAATACGGCGAAGCACATAAGCGCGACCTTCGTTGCCCGGCAAAATACCATCAGCAACAGAGAACGTGCAGGCGCGAATATGGTCGGCGATCACCTTCAAAGAGGGACTTTCGGGATCCACATCGGTAGCACCGGCTTCTTCAACAGCTTTCTTTACCGCTGCCAGCAAATTCTTAAAGAGGTCAATTTCATAGTTGCTGTGAACGTGCTGCAGCACAGCAGCGATACGTTCAAGACCCATGCCTGTATCCACGGAAGGCTTCGGCAGTTTGTGCATCACACCGTTTTCGTCACGGTTAAATTGCATGAACACCAGGTTCCAAATTTCGATATAACGGTCACCGTCTTCGTCTGGACTTCCCGGAGGGCCGCCTTGAACTTCTTCACCGTGGTCGTAAAAAATTTCTGAGCAAGGACCGCAAGGACCGGTATCACCCATCATCCAGAAATTGTCCGACATGTAGCGAGCGCCCTTATTGTCACCGATACGAACGATACGTTCAGCGGGCACTCCCACTTCTTTATTCCAAATGTCATAAGCTTCGTCATCTTCAGCGTAGACCGTGACCCAGAGCTTTTCAGCCGGAAGATGAAAGTGCTGTGTCAAGAGCTCCCAAGCAAATTTGATTGCATCGTGCTTGAAGTAGTCACCGAAACTGAAGTTACCCAACATTTCGAAGAAGGTGTGGTGACGAGCGGTATAGCCAACATTATCCAAGTCGTTGTGTTTACCGCCTGCGCGGATACACTTTTGAGCGGTCGTTGCACGGGTGTAAGGACGCTTGTCAAAGCCCAAGAACACGTCCTTAAATTGATTCATACCTGCATTGGTAAACAACAGTGTCGGGTCATTGCCCGGCACCACAGGGCTGGAATGCACAATCGTATGACCTTTGCTTTCGTAGAACTTCAAAAAGGTCTCGCGAATTTGCGAAGTTTTCATAATCAGTCTCTTTTCATAAAAAACGGTTTTCCCAAGCTTTTTTCAAATCTTAGGAGCGAATTTGTTAATTTTAGTCATTTTTACACTAGCTGGGGACAATATCACTGAATCCATGCATTCGACCAAGGCACTAACAATCTTTTTGGCAACAATTTCAAACAGTCCTTTTTTCGTTTCAAGCCTATGATATTACTGATGAGGGAAACTTAACCCAAGGAAGTCAATATGAGCGTTACTAGACGATTATTTATAGCTTCCGCTTTAGGTTTAGCTTTTCTTGGCTCCAAGGCTTTTGCCGAAGAGAAAAGTCCGCTTGGCGAATTTCTCTCCAATGTCAAAGACAAGGCAATGAAAGACTTCATGGAGCGTCACGATAAGGATGGTCGTTGGGACGGAAAGTATTACTACGATCGCGAAAACAACAAACGCTATACGCGCGACGAATGGCGCAAAGAATTAGAGTGGCGCTATAAGGAAGAGAAAGCCGGACGCGATTGGCGAAAAGAGCGCTATGGGAAAGGGCCGCGCGAGATGGACGAAAACAAAAAGCGTAAGGATCGGGATGAAAAGAAACGCCCGCCCAAACCCAAGAAGGATAAGAAACCGCCTCGCCCTAAAAAGGACCATCGTCCGGACCGTCGAGAAAAAGATCGGCGTTAAGTTAATTTTTTTAAGGAGTTTATTTGATGCGAGAAGAGACACTTTTGGTCCATGCCGGTCGGCATATTTCCGATGATTACGATTTTGTTAATCCGCCGGTTATCCGAGCATCAACAGTGTTGCATAAGTCTGCCGAAGACATGATGAATCGTGCTATGCACGAACGGGACATGATTGAGGACAAAATTCCTTATGGAACATACGGCACACCGACTCACCATGCTTTCTACAAAGCGCTTTGCGCTCTTGAAGGTAAAAATGCCGCCGGGGCCTGGGCCTTCCCGTCCGGGCTTGCGGCTTGCACCATTCCTCTTCTCGCTTTTTTAAAGGCCGGCGATCATGCGCTTTTAATCGATACCATTTATGGACCGACTCGGGAGTTTGCAGAAGAAATATTGCGTCGAATGGGGGTGGAAGTTGAATTTTTCTCGCCTTCAGTCGGTGCTGATATTGCTTCACTTTTTAAGGCCAATACCGCTCTTGTCATGCTAGAAACCCCGGGCTCCCATACGTTTGAAATGCCCGATGTGCCAGCCATTGCCAAAGCCTGCCAAGAAAAAGGAGTCATCAGTGTTATTGATAACACCTGGGCGACTCCTCTTTTCTTTAAACCCCTTGACGTTGGCGTTGACGTTGTCATTCATGCGGCGACCAAATACATTGGCGGTCACTCCGACTTGACAATGGGCGTTGTCATCTGCAATGCCAAAACCTGGCCTCAAGCCTATCGTACTTTTGTACAAACCGGACAAACAACCGGTTGTGATGACATTTACCTGGCATACAGAGGGCTTCACTCAATGGCTGTCCGTGTTAAAGCGGCCGCTCAGAGCACAAAACAAATTATTGACTGGCTTTTACAAAGAGAAGAAGTTGAACGTGTTTTGTGGCCTGCCCTACCGACGGACCCATCGTACCCAATCTGGAAGCGAGACTTCTCCGGAGCCACTTCACTTTTTGGAGTTGTATTTAAGGAGCGTTACGCCAATAAGCTTGCCCCTATGATTGATGCTCTCAAAATTTTTGGTCGGGGTTACTCATGGGGCGGATTTGAAAGTCTTCTGATTCAAAGCTATGGAACTCGGAACCGGACACCTATGCCGTTTGAGCGAATGGTTCGGATTGCGGTCGGCCTAGAAAATCCGGTTGATCTGATTGAGGATTTAAATCAAGCTTTTAATCAACTGCCACACTAACGAAGTTGTCCAACCGCTCACCGGAAATGAGGCGTTAAACAATGGTTTTGTTTGACGCCTCTTTTAATTAACCACCGATCATAGAATACGTTCATTTTATTTACAAATATAGTCAATTATTTCTGTTATTTAAGCTAAATAGTACTGATTGATAGCTAAAATCAACATCAAAAAAAGAGCCACATCTAATTTATTTTTGATAAAATACCGCTCGTCACGAAGTGGGATTGTTTGGCTGTCTCACCTCAGCCCTGAAACCTTGCCGCCGAATCTTTCAATTTCTGCGCGCAAAAAAGATTACGGCGAAAGCCGTAGGGGCCCACGTAAGTGGTTTAGAAACGACAAAGCCAGTGCGCGAACACTGGCTAAGTCTTTTTACATGAGGTGAAGTTATGCCCGACTCTCAAACCTCGTGCTCGTTGATTATGACACAGATAAGTGTGCCTTACATGGGTAATTGTAGACTTAGTCCAATGCTCGTATCAGCCATTATTTGGATAGTGATCCGCACGAAACGTCAACACGTTAGGGCTAACTTCTTAAAAGGAAGTAGCCCTCATGCATTTTAAGCGATTTTTGAATAACCGCCTGCTCGATCAGATTCGCGAAGATAACGGTCAAATTGCATGGCGACCGCTCTGACGAAAATCTTACCTTTAGGACTTACAACAATTTCTTCCGGTGTTAGTTCAACAAAGCCCACCTTTTGATAGTTTTGTAATTTCCTAAGTTCGTAGGCAAACGTTTCATCAAAAGCAATTCCAAAGCGAGCTTCAATTTCTGCCTTAACGATCCTAAATTGACACATGATGGTCATAATGACCGCGTGGCGAAGCTGATCCTCATCACTTAATTTGTAACCACGATTTGTCGCTAAACGTCCGGAACGAATGGCTTCATAATAGGCCGGCAATTCACGGGGATTGCAGGCATAGCAGTGATGTACATTGCTAATAGCCGAGACACCCAAAGCCACCATGTCACAATCGGGACGAGTTGAATAGCCTTGGAAGTTACGTTGCAACTTGCCTTGCTGCTGGGCAATGGCTAATTCATCAGTTACCTTGGCGAAGTGGTCCATCCCGATGTAACGATAGTCATTTTGCGTCAGCCGTGTGATGGCATCCATCATGATGTGAACCTTTTCAACCGTACCCGGCAAATCTGCATCTAGGATGCGACGCTGCGGCGGAAAGTGATTCGGCAGGTGTGCATAGTGATAAAGGGCTATCCGGTCAGGCGAAAGCTCCAACACTTGATCAAGCGTTTTTTCAAAACTTTTTCTCGTCTGCTTCGGCAACCCGTAAATCAAATCCATGTTGATGGAATGAAAACCCGCTTCACGCGCAGCTTGCATCGTATCGCGAGTCATCTCAAAGGGTTGAATGCGATTGACAGCCTTTTGCACGTCCGGATTAAAATCTTGCACCCCGCAGCTCATACGGTTCAAACCTACTTTAGCGAGGGTCTGAACTTTCTCAGGCGGACAAGTCCTGGGGTCAACCTCAATAGAGAATTCCCCTCCCTCTTCCAACGGGAAACGACTGGTGATCAAATCCATCACCCGTTCAATTTCCTCATTATTGAGAAAGGTGGGCGAGCCTCCACCGAAGTGAAGTTGACTAACCGTTGTCTTGCCGCTGATTTTTCCCTTAACCAATTCAATTTCTTTGTCGAGAACATCCAAGTACTCGGCACTTTTGCTGTGGTCACGCGTCACTTGCTTATTGCATCCGCAATAAAAGCAAATGTCATTGCAAAATGGAATGTGTACGTACAAGGAGAGCGGTTTATCCGCCTCACGATTAGCGAGAGCTTCCTCGTAATCGTCCGTTGTAAAGTTTTTATTAAAGCGGTCTGCGGTCGGGTAAGACGTGTAGCGAGGAGCCGGAACATCAAACTTTTGCAACAACTCAATGGATGGCAATTCCACGCCGGTTAAATTCGGATCAGTCAACATGGGATAACACCTAAAGTTCACCAATTTGATTTAAGTTAAAGTTCTGTTATCATTTCACAATCTGATTTTGACGAAAGTCAAAAGTAAAAATGACAGCAGTGACATTGCTGACATTGTGCACAGGAATTATTACCGCAAGCTGAAAGCGGCCGTCCAATTGTCCAGTCACTGTCTGCGGGTGTTAAAACATTTTTGATTGGCATTTCATGTCGACTTTGTCTCCGAATCTTTCATCCGTGCCCTCTCTCAGGGTCAATTGTTCTCACTGTAATCTTCGGGAACATTGTGTTCCTCTCGGATTGTCGTTACGTGACATTGACCGCTTGGAAGATCTGATCGCATCTCGTAAGCGCATTCATAGAGGTGAGCCGCTGTTTCGGGCCGGTGACCGTTTTGAAGCTATTTACGCTATCCGTCTGGGCTTTTTAAAAAGTTCTGTAATGAGTAGCGACGGCCGAGAACAAGTGACCAACTTCCACATGTCCGGAGAATTGATCGGTTTAGACGGCATCGCCAATGAAGTGCATTCGTGCGATGTCATCGCTCTGGAAGATACCGAAGTCTGTGTCATCCCGTACGAAAGAATTCTTGCTGCCTGCAGCGAAATTGAAGATTACAATCTGCACTTTCAAAAAGTGCTTTCCCGTGAAATCGTTCGTCAACACGGCCTTATGCTCCTTTTGGGATCCATGCACGCCGAAGAACGACTTGCGGCATTCCTTTTAAACCTCTCTCAACGTTTTGAATCCCGCGGCTACTCCCGAACTGAATTTGTGCTCCGTATGACCCGTGCCGAAATCGGCTCTTATCTCGGACTCAAATTGGAAACGGTAAGCCGTGTTTTGTCACGCTTCTCGCACGATAAACTCATTGAAGTGAACCAAAAACACGTCCACATCATTGACGCCGACGGGTTGCGCGCCATCGTTTCGGGACAAAATCCCGAACCGACAGAAGAAGAGTAAGAGGTTTTCTTTGATCGCTTTCAAGCACCTGGCCGTCATCATAGCGGGGCTCGGATGGTCTCTGAGCGCCGCGGCTTCCGATTTTGTGGACTTGCTAGGTGACATCACTATTGAAAACGACGAATTCGTTCGTTCTGTTGAACTGCGTGAGGCTCAACGCACACGAATCAATCCCGATGACACCATTTGGGTAACCATTCGCCGCGGCTTTGGTTTATCGGACTTACCCGAAGCGGTTGTCGATAAGGAGCTGGAACGCTACACTAAAGCGCTCCCCTATACCGAGCAAATGGCTTTCCGCGCTCGGATGTATTTGTATTTTATTGTCTCGGAAACTCAGAAAAGAGCAATGCCGACAGAGTTGGCTCTTTTGCCCTTTGTAGAAAGTGCATTTCAGCCCGAGGCGCTTTCACGCTCCAAAGCGGCAGGACTTTGGCAGTTTCTCCCTTCTACAGGTGATATCTTTGATTTAAGACAGTCAAGCTGGCGAGATGACAGACTTGATGTTGTAGAAAGTACGCGTGCAGCACTTGACTACTTACAATACCTTCACAATCAATTTGAAGATTGGCACTTGGCTCTTGCTGCCTACAATTGTGGCGAAGGTTATATCCGCCGAGCGGTTGCCGCCAACAAAGCCAAGGGCAAACCCACCGATTTTATGAGTTTGCCTCTTCCGGCAGAAACTTCTCGCTACGTGCCCAAACTCCTGGCCATTAAGAAACTCATCCAAGAACCCGAGCGGTATGGATTAAAGTTACCCGCCATTGCCAACGAACCGTACTTTGTGCGTGTCAATAAAAACCGGGATCTTGATTTGGAAACGGCCGCTCAATTGGCCGAAACCGATTTGCAGGAATTCAGACTTCTGAATCCGAGTTTTAACCGACCGGTGGTTGTCGCCGCGCATCAAGGCTCTATTTTGATTCCGGCTGCCAAAGCTGACGCCTTTGTTTCCAACCTGATTAATTGGCAGGCAACCGGCAAACCGCTTTCCAATTGGTCCACGCATACGGTAAAAAAAGGCGAGACACTGAAAACCATAGCCAAACGTTACGGCATGACTGAAGATGAAGTGCGCGCAGCCAATAAGATCCCGAAAAATCGTCGTGTTCAGGTCGGCAGCACCATTCTTGTTAAAGATGCTCATGCCAGTCAGGACATTCAGGTCGCAGAAGCCGACTCCGCCATGCGCCTTGTTCCACTGCCCACCACTCGACGCATTACGTATCGAGTACGAAGCGGAGATACCTTATCGGGCATTGCCTCGCGCTTTGGTGTTAAGGCTGCGGACATTCGCAAACAAAACCGACTCAAAAGCAACACAATCAAGGTGGGCCAAAGATTGCGCCTGACCGTTCGTGAAGTACAGCGTGCCGGTCTTCGGAAGACGGCCTATCGCGTCAAGCGCGGCGATACGCTCTACACGATCGCCCAACGCCATCGCACAAGCGTAAGCGCCATCATGGACGAAAATCGTCTTCAAACAAAAAACCTCAAACCCGGTCAGCGTTTAGTCATCCCTCATTAATGCTAAACCTTGGCCCTTAACTTCAAAGTTTTTAGCGCTTTAGCTAAAATCCAATCCGTTATCCATTGTTAAAAAAGTGAGGATCAAATGGGTTTTCTTCAAGGTAAAAAGATTCTGATCACGGGTATTGTTTCCAACCGCTCTATTGCCTACGGCATTGCCAAGTGCTGCCACCGTGAAGGCGCGGAACTCGCTTTCTCGTACGCCAACGAACGCTTCAAAGATCGCGTAGCCGGTTTTGCCGCCGATTTCGGCAGTGACTTTGTACTGCAAATGGACGTCTCCAGTGACGAACAAATCGATAACGCTTTCGCGCAAATTAAAGAACGTTGGGGCGCCTTGGACGGTCTGGTTCACTCAATCGGCTTTGCTCCGCGTGAAGCCATTGCCGGTGACTTCCTTGAAGGCTGCACGCGTGATGCTTTTAAAACAGCCATGGATATTTCCGCTTACTCTTTCCCGGCAATCGCCCGAGCCGCTTTACCCTTGATGCAAGGCCGCGCCGGTTCTCTTTTGACCCTCACGTACCTGGGCGGCGAACGAGTGGTTCCCAACTACAACACCATGGGCCTTTGCAAAGCTGCGCTTGAAGCCAGCACTCGCTACATTGCCAGCAGCGTCGGCCCCAAGGGCATCCGCGCTAACGCCATTTCTGCCGGCCCGATTAAGACTTTGGCGGCTTCGGGCATTCAAGGTTTCTCTAAGATGCTCTACCATATGGAAGCCAATGCTCCTCTTCGTCGCACGGTAACGACTGAAGAAGTGGGCAATGTCGCTGCCTTCTTGCTTTCCGATTTGGCAAGCGCCGTCACGGGCGAAGTCGTCCACGTTGACGCCGGTTTCCACAGTGTTGCAATCGGCGCAGAAGCCGAAGAATAATTTCTTTATTAAAAAGGTCGGACCGAAAGTGTATTTTCCTTTCGGTCTGTCGCTTTAAAGGCCCTGAAAAGTGAAATCGTTTAAGAACGCCGCAGTCTTTGCCAAGCGAACGGAACCGATGGGTGAGGCATTAAAAAAGCTTCTTACCATTTTGCGTGCAGAAAACGTCCAATACTTGCTTGAAGAGAGTACGGCAGAGCATCTCCCTGGAACTCAAGGTGTCAGCCTTGATGAGTTAGGCTCTAAAGCTGACGTGATCATTATGTTAGGCGGAGACGGAACAACGCTTGGCATCGCCCGGCGTATGGCCCGCTTCAAGCTTCCCATCATTGCCATCAATGCCGGCCGTCTTGGTTTTATCACTGATTTTTCCCTTGAGGAAATGGATAAAGACTTGCCGCCTTTGCTTCGGGGTGAATATGAAGTCGATACTCGCTCAATGCTTCACATCCGTGTCTATCGCAAGGGCGAAATCGTCTTTAACGCCACGGCTGTAAACGATGCAGGTATCACACACGGTCGAGCGGGCTCTATGGTGGAATTTAACGTCTGGGTAGATGGCCATCCCATGGCCACTCAACGGGCTGACGGCATCATCGTTGCCTCTGCCACGGGTTCTACTGCCTACGCAATGGCCGCCGGCGGCCCGATTCTGCATCCGGCCTTAAACGCCATGGTTCTTGTACCGGTCGCCCCCCACGCCCTAACCAATCGTCCGATTGTCCTTCCCGGTTCTAGTATCGTGGATATCAGTCTGATTGAGGCAAGGGAAGCATCAGCTTATTGCGATATGCAGGATTTTTTCCCGATGCAAAAGGGCGACGTTCTCCGAGTCAGAACTTTGCCTGAAAGTTTCACTATTTTGCATCCGATCGGACACAATCATTACGACACACTGCGTCGAAAACTGTATTGGAATCTGATGCCTTCGGCCAACGCTTCGCTGCCCATCAAGGATTAGCCTTATCATGCTTTTGCACCTTTCACTTAAAGACTTTGTCATCGTCAAAGAGCTCTCTTTGGATTTATCGACTGGGCTGACGGTTCTTACCGGTGAAACTGGTGCCGGCAAATCCATATTGATTGATGCGTTACAGCTGATTTTAGGTGGCAGAGCCGATAGCGGTGTTATTCGTGAAGGGGCCAAACAAACAGACCTCACGGCCATTTTTGAAGTCAATGACGAGGTGTTTGCTCACCTTCGTGATTCTGCACTAACCACAGAAGATGATCTGTTGGAAAAAACCGCCATTATTCGACGTGTCATTGACCGCAACGGCCGCTCTCGCTCTTGGATAAACGGCGTGGCTGTCACCGCCTCCCAAGTTAAAGAGATTGCCGCCCAACTTCTTGATATTCATGGACAAAACGCCCAGCAATCGTTATTGAAAACCTCGGGACAGTTAGCATTGCTAGATGCCTATGGCGGCTATGGAAAAGAACTGGCTGAAACAAAGGTTGCTTTTGCCACGTGGCAAGACGCTCAAAAACGCCTGTCTCAAGCTAAAGAAGACGCGAAAAAATTATCTGATGAGGCTGACCGTTTGGCCTGGATACATGAGGAACTTTCTCAAATCAACCCTCAAAAGGGCGAATGGGAAGAACTCAATGCAGAGCACAAACGCCTGGGTAACGCGCATGACATTTTAGAAGCGCTCGATGCAGCCAAAAGTGAACTGTCTGAAAACGACGAAAGTGCCCTTTCGCTTTTAGGGCAACATACGGAACAATTGCAATCCCTTTCTCAATACGATGAGAAGTTAGGCGAAATTGCCAATCAATTGTCTGAAGCTCAGGCCATTTTAGAAGATGCGGTTCGTGAACTTGAACGCTATTCAGATCGCACGGATTTGGATGAGAGCCGTTTTGAAGAAGTTGATGAGCGAGTCTCCCTTTACTTTAATGCGGCTCGGAAATTCCATACCCTGCCGGAAGCCCTTTTTGAAAAATACGAAGAAACAGGCCAAAAGCTTAAAGCCCTGCAGCAAAATCTTGACTTAGAAGCGTTAGAGAAAGAAGAGGAAAAGGCACGCCAGAGCTTCATGCAAGTAGCCAAAGAACTTTCCAAGAAGCGACGTCAAGCCGCAAAGACGCTTTCAGTGGCTGTAACGGATGCCATGCAAATGCTCTCGATGACAGGCGGCCGATTTGAAGCCTCTCTTAATGAATGCGAACCTTATTCGCTTGGCGTTGAAAAGTGTGAATTCTTGGTTGCCGGTCACACGGGTGTGGCCGCTCGAGCCCTTTCCAAAGTCGCTTCCGGCGGTGAGTTATCCCGTATCAGTCTGGCCATCTCAGTGATCACATCAAAATCCACCCCTGTGGATACTTTGATTTTTGACGAAGTTGATGCCGGCATCGGCGGTGCGGTTGCTGACGTGGTTGGAAAACTTCTTAAAAAGCTCTCTTTTGAGCGTCAAGTGATGTGCGTCACCCATTTACCGCAAGTGGCCTGTTACGGGAAAAATCACTTAAAGGTACAGAAGTCTCAGGAAGATGACACAACGGTGAGCCGTTTGCGTGAATTAAACGATGATCAACGAGTTGAAGAACTGGCTCGTATGTTAGCCGGGGCCGATATTACTGAAAAGGCTCGAGCTAATGCTCGGGAACTTATAGAAAACGCCCGAGCCTACAAAGGCTAAGGCGTTTGATGAAAAAACAGGAAAGCGCTGTCTATTTGGCAGCGTTTTTTTCTTGACATTCCTTACAAATGCCATAAAGACAGAGCGTGTGGTGATCAAGCGTGTAGCCGAATCGGGAGGCAATTTCTTGTTGCCGTCTTTCGATTTCCACGTCCACAAATTCCTCAATTTTGCCGCATTGCAGACAAACCAAATGATCATGATGCTCGGGCTCTCCGAGTTCGTAAGAGGCGCTTTCTGTATCAAAGTGATGACGCCTTAGAAGACCGGCGACTTCAAATTGGGTCAATACACGATAGACCGTGGCCAAACCCACATCTTCACCTTCCTCTTTGAGTTGAGAGAAAACCTCATCGGCTGTTAAGTGACGCTTTTCTGTAAGCGCCGCTTTTTGAAACAACGCCAAAATACGAAGACGCGGAGCTGTCGCTTTTAAACCCAAACTTTTTAAATCACTCGGATCGTATCTCAATTGATCAACCTCTATAAGCAGGTAAGAATATTTGGCACACCCAAGGCCAGCGATTTTTTAATCATAACACGGCGATTTTGGCCAGTGAATGTTGAATTCACTCAGAATGTCAAAAAAATCACTATTCCTTAAGCGCAACTGCGCGCATTAGTTTATCATTCAGGGATCAGAGACTAACGCACTGAAACGACGTGTCACCTATGTACAAGAAATGTTTGCTGACGGGCGCCATGGCGGCTACGCTCGCGTTGAGTGGTTGCGCCCAAGTGGAATCAAAGTGGGATGCTTTCAATGAATGGTTCCAACCTACCGAAGCCCTCACGTCCGTAATCAAACCCTATCGTCCGGATACCCATCAAGGCAATTTGGTCACCAAGGAAATGGTCGATCAGCTCCACCTCGGCATGACGCAATTGCAAGTCCAATTCCTTTTAGGGGTTCCGCTCTTAAGAGACATGTTCCACCAAAACCGTTGGGATTATCTCTATTACATCAATCCCCGTTTTGGCGATCCTGAAATGCGCCGCTTGACGGTGTATTTCGATGATACGGGGCGTCTTACCCGTTATGAATTCACCCCGATGCCTGATGAAACCCAAGCCGACCAAATGATTTTGGGCGATAAGGAAGTCTTCAAGGCTGACAATTCTGATTTAACAGTCGTCGACCAGGCTCAAAAAGCCCAGGAAGATGTGGAGCAAAATGCTCTTTAAATAAAAAAAGCTAAAGGACAACAAAAAAATGCAAGAAAAGCTTGAACTCTTAGCCGATCGCGTTCGTGCCCTCATTCAGGAAGTCAATGACTTGCGCGAACAAAACGCCCAACTGCAGGCTCTTTTGACTCAAAAAGAAAATGAAGCCGGTTTGACTAAGGCTGAAACTCAAGAAGCCATCGAACGTTTGGACGCTTTGATTCGCTCTATTGAGAAGGCCCAACAAACGGTCCCTGAAGACCAACCGATGAATTTCTAATTGAGTTCAGAAAACCATGACTGCGCGTAAAACCTTAACCTTGACCATCATGGGACGTGATTATCGTCTTGCGGTGGCTCCCGATGAGGAAGCAAATTTGCGCGCCTGCGCCGAGCTTGTGCAAAGCAAAATGCAAGAAATTCACCAACCGGGTAAGGTTTTTTCACCTGATTCGGTTGCAGTGCTCGCCGCGCTGCGCATCGCTTATGAAAATCTGATTCAACGTCAGGCGGTCGAAGAAATGAATAAGGCCGTTGAAGATATGAATCGTTCCAAGGGGCAAATTGACTCCTTGATTGCCTTGTGTGATAACACACTGGCAGATAAGGCTTCCGACAACGGCGCCCAATAATGAATTTGTGATGACTCACTCCAAGCGCCGCCCATATCTGCGGCGCTTTTTTCTAAGATTTCACCATGACTGAAAACTTTCGCCCTTTGACCGATGAAGACATCAACCAACTCGATGACCTTTTAGCAACAAGCAGTTGCGGAGAGGATACGTTTGATGTCAGCATGCTTGACGGCTTTTTGTCCGCCATTGCCCTTTTAAACCCACCGCTCAAAGAAGACTCAGAGTGGTATCCGTACATTTTCAATGAAGAAGGGAGTGCTTGCGAAATCGATGAGCCGGAAACTGTTAAACGTTTGATCACTCAACGCTTACAGGAAATCCGTGCTTTCCAAGCTCAAAGACAATTTTACAACCCCATCATTTTCCCGCTTGAAGATGAGGACGGCAAGCAAGTCACCGGTCCCGACGGATTGGTGGCTCTTGAACCGTGGGCAATGGGTTTTTACAACGCGCTTGCCCAATATAGCGACCGCGTGGATGTGACTGAGGCCATCGAAGCCCAGTTATGTCGGATTCATCGCTTTTTAGAGCTCGATGAGGAGGATCCCGATTATCAGCAAAACCTGGCGATCCGTCAGGCAGTGGAAAAGGAACACCCCGTCCACACTCTGGAAGAAGGGATGCTTGAGATGATGCAGGGTGTCATTGAAATCGCCAAACTCAATTTGCCCAACAAACCGATCAGCCGCGCAACACCTAAAGTCGGACGAAATGATCCCTGTCCTTGCGGATCAGGGAAAAAGTATAAAAACTGCTGCGGTAAAAACGCTTAACGGACTTTTCCGTTGAACCACTGGCGCTTTAGATATCTCTGAGGCGCCAGCGTTTTTATGAGCGCGGGATCAGCCGGCAGCGGCGCTCCCGTCATCATAGAAGTCAGCATCTCAGCGCAAAGCACTGACATCGATAGTCCTCTGGATCCCAAACCGGCTAAAACCCACAAGCCTTTGTTTTCCCAACATTTGGAATCTTGCGGAATATGTTCTGAAGCATTCCAAACCGACAGCCAACGGGACTCATCTACAGAAGCCCCGACAACGGGAACTCGACCGGGACCGGCTGCCCGTACTCCGCAATAGGCTCCGGTTACAACCACAGGCAAATGATCTACCAGTAAAGTATCCAACTTTTCGAGATTGGCTAAGTGCGCTTTCTGCTCTGTCCATGAACCCGTTCTAGGCAATTCATAGGTAGCCCCTACTCCACAGTATCCATCCTCCATGTGAGCGATGTAGCCTTCACCACTTACAGGGCACTTCAGATCCCCAAAGTCCGTGTCGCGTAGTAAAGTGATGCGGCCCGGCAGCAAGTCAAGTCCAAGATGGGGTTCTTTTAACAGATCGGAACTGGCGGTTGCGGCGCAAACAACCACATTGTCCGCTTCATCGATAACCTCGCCAAATTCACCGATGAGCTGCCACTTTTCGCCCTTTTTGTCTATTGAACGCACAGTGGTATTGCCTCGATAGGGAACTGCACTTGCAGCAATCAACGCTCTGCAAAATGCACCGGCTCGGGCCATCCCGGCCATGGGGAAATACCATCCGCCTCTTTTTAACTCCAGGCCAACGATCTGACTGGCCTCTCGCCGATTAAGTAACAAACCATAATTTTCAGGAATTTTAAAAGGCTTATTGTCGGCAACCGCTTTCAACCAATCTTCATAGATCGTATCCTTATGCGCCATTTGAAGGCATCCAAGCTCTTTAAAAAGGCATTCCCCTGTTTGAACTTCTAATTGACGTAAGCGAGAACGTGTCATGAAAAAACCTTCTCGCGACAATTTGGATAAGGGACTGTCGTCACGGGTAAAGTGCGGATGCAAGATTCCCCAAGGCAGAGCACTGGCCGCCGCTCCGGGGACTGCAGCCTCATCAACGACTCGAACATTAATACCTTGAAGCGTGAGACTATAAGCTAAATTGGCTCCGGCAAGACCGGCTCCGACAACGATGACTTCATTAATGGGTCGCAAAATATGCTTTGTCCGCTTCGCTTTCATCACGCCAAAAAGCCGTTCACGCTTTTTGCCAAAACCCTTTTTCTTTTCCAGTGCAAAGCCCGCGTCGGTAAGAGCCCTTCTCACATCCCCTTTTGTACACCACGTTGTTACCGTTGCGCCTTCTTTGGCGTAGCGCGATAAATCCCGTAAAAGTTCAGAATTCCACATTCGCCAATTTTTATCAGGACTGAAACCGTCTAAAAACAAAGCGTCATAACTAAGCGACAATTTTTTAGCTAGCTCCATGCTGTCGCCAAAAACCAAAATGAGCCGTACACGTCCCTCATCAAAAGACAGCGTGTGGTAACCGGGAAGACAAGGCGGCCATTGTTTAGCAAGCTCTTTAGCTTCTTCGCTCACTTCTAGCGCTGAGAGTGATTGAATTTCTTGATCAGTGAGCGGAAAGCACTCAAGAGAGACGTAATTTAAACGTTTGCTGCGATGGGGATCATTTCTCCAGGCTTTTAATGTCGTTAAAAAGTTGGTTCCTAACCCAAAGCCATTTTCCAAAATAGTAAAACTTTCCTTATCGGCCCAACGGTTAGGAATATCACCTTCGGACAAAAACACGTGGCAAGCCTGACCATAAGCACCACTTCGAGTGGCATAAATGTCTTCAAATTCCGGTGAATAAGCCTTACCGTCTTCAAGCTCCACCCGAGCAGGTCTGACTTTTAGGGTTGCATTTGCACGGTTAAATATCATTTATAAATTTCTCATTATCACTACGGTTCAGAGTTTAACAAACGCCAAACCGTACGATGATCCTTAGATCTAGTCAATTTAATGTGATCGTGAAGACTTGAGAATAAAGAACATGACAGCGAGTGCGGCCGGGACGGTGGAAGAGCCAGGTCATAATGTGGGTCAAAAATCGGGCTTAAACCGAGCGATATTGGATCAGGCATGGGGGAAATTTTTCCAACGATTGGAGTGGAAGTGTGAACAAAGGGGCGCTCAAGTGATAAAGGTGTCGCCTCAGTACACCTCGCGGATCTGTCCGATATGCGGTTATGAGTCAAAAGAGAACCGAAAGAGCCAGGCGAATTTTAAGTGTATGGCTTGTGGCTATCGGGAAAATGCCGACGTAGTCGGTGCGAGAAATATTAAGGTGCGCTGGCAGCGCATGTCAGCCTGTGGGGAGCTCGGCGAAGTAGGCCGAGCTCAAGTGAATCGGCGGATGGAGACAGTCCATTGCGCGGGTCAGCAGCAGGAACCCATCGAAGTGATCAGTGGCGTAAGCCACTGACACAGTAGGGAATCCTCGCCGTTCACGGCGAGGAAGATGTCAAAACTAAAACCGATTAGTGCTTCAAAGGTTTAAAGCGCAAACGGTGGGGTCTTGCCGCTTCTTCACCAAGACGCTTACGCTTATCCGCTTCGTACTCCGTGTAATTACCGTCAAAGAACACCACTTTGGAATCACCTTCAAATGCCAAGATGTGCGTGGCGATACGGTCTAAGAACCAACGGTCGTGGGACGTCACCATGGCGCAGCCGGCAAATTCTAAGAGTGCATCTTCTAAGGCTCGAAGTGTTTCAACATCTAGGTCATTTGACGGTTCGTCAAGAAGCAATACGTTGCCGCCAGCCAACAGAGTCTTTGCCAAATGCAGACGACCACGTTCGCCGCCAGAAAGCGCGCCGACCAATTTCTGCTGATCGCCGCCTTTAAAATTAAAGCGTCCGAGGTAAGCACGCGAAGGCATCTGGAATTTACCGACTTGAAGGATATCCTGACCGTCACTTACCGCTTCCCAAGCAGTCTTGTCATTGGGAAGAGAGTCGCGCATTTGATCCACGGCACTGATTTTGACCGTTTGACCGATTTCAATCTCACCGCTATCGGGTTTTTCTTTACCCAGAATCATCTTAAAAAGTGTGGACTTACCGGCACCGTTCGGACCGATCACGCCCACAATTGCTCCGGGCGGGATCTTAAAGCTCAGATCATCAATCAAGAGTCGATCACCAAAACCTTTGCTTACGTGCTTAAATTCAATGACGTTGTTGCCCAAGCGCTCAGCCACCGGAATAAAGATTTCATTGGTTTCATTGCGTGCTTGGTATTCGTAGCTCGACATTTCTTCAAAACGAGCCAAACGGGCTTTACTCTTGGCCTGACGACCCTTGGCGTTTTGGCGCACCCATTCCAATTCGTGCTTAATCGCCTTCATACGTGCGTCTTCCTGACGCTTTTCAATTTCAAGACGCTTTTCTTTTTGGTCTAACCAAGAAGAATAATTGCCCTTCCAAGGAATACCTTCACCACGGTCTAATTCCAAAATCCATTCAGCGGCGTTATCCAAGAAGTAACGATCGTGCGTAACCGCCACAACCGTTCCGGGGAAGCGATGAAGGAACTGTTCAAGCCACTCCACGCTTTCAGCATCCAAGTGGTTGGTCGGTTCATCCAGTAACAGCATGTCTGGCTGAGAAAGAAGTAAGCGACAAAGCGCCACACGACGCTTTTCACCACCCGAGAGGTGGTCAATCTTGGCGTCCCATGGCGGCAAGCGCAAAGCATCTGCCGCAATTTCCATTTGCGTCTCGGCATTGGTTCCGGCGGCGTTAATGATTGCCTCAAGCTTAGCTTGTTCGGCAGCAAGCGCATCAAAATCAGCGTCAGGATCGGCATAAGCCGCATACACTTCATCCAAACGCTTTTGTGCGTTAAGTACTTCACTTAAACCCTCTTCAACAGCCTCACGAACGGTGTGATTTGGATCTAATTGGGGTTCCTGAGGCAAGTAACCGATTTTGATACCGGGCATCGGCAGGGCTTCACCTTCAATGTCCGTATCGACACCGGCCATAATTTTTAAAAGCGTTGATTTTCCAGCGCCATTTAAACCCAAAACACCAATCTTTGCTCCCGGGAAAAAGGACAAAGAGATGTCTTTCAAAATCTGCCGCTTCGGTGGAACTATCTTTCCGACGCGGTTCATCGTAAATACGTACTGTGCCATAACGGTACCGATACCTATAAGAAAAGTTGAAAATAGGCAGCCCCTTAGAGGTTGCCTACCAAAAAATTAATATTTGCGCTTTTTTCTCGCGCGACGGCGTTTTCTCTTGCCAAAGTAGCCCTCAAACACCCATTTGCGTCGCCAGTAAAGCGCTTCCTCATAACGCGCTTGACGCTCCTCGCCCATGGTTTGCGGCTGCCACTCTTTCCACTTCTTGTATACGCCACTCATATCGACTAATTCGATAATGCGGCGTAAGGAGGCGGGCATCCAACCGGTCGTCAGCGACGCCTGAAAATCGATTAGCAATGGCTTACCCTCAGGCGAAACAAGCCAATTGCCTGTGCCTCGGGTATCCAAATGCACCACGCCTCGATCATGAACACCTTGCAAAAGCGTTTCCATCTCTTCTAGAAATTGAGTGGAAATTTCCGCAGGATCTTTTTTGCCCAAAGGCGTACCCGGCAAAAAGGCGATGGCAATGGCATGGCGGTCAATTACAAAAGAGTCACTGGCAACGCCGGCCACTCCGGTTAACTTCTGAAGGATCTTGAACTCATGGCCCAAAAGAAACGGAGCCAAAAACGTCCTCACCCACCAGTTGCGGGGAGAGAAATCTTTAACTGTCCACTCACGCCCCTGCCAGGTCACACAAGTCACACGTGCGTTGGCTGCACGACCATCCCGCAATAGGCGTGACGGTAGCTCTGCCATTTGCGCACGAGTAAATCCTTCAATTGTCATGAGCTTTATCCAAATTATTAAGGCATTTGAATTTTGCTTGCCGCCGCTGCGAAACCGGCATCGCCCGGTGTCACGATCTTGCTGGCGGCTTCACGGCGCATTTCTTCCAGTTTAGCAATAGTTTCTTGAACACCGGCCTTGGCTGCTTCGCCATAACCTTTGACAGCTTCTTCGAGTGTGGCGGCCTTGATTTGGAACGAAATCGGCAAAGGTCCCATTTGAGTCATGATCTGTGTTTCACCCATGTAGACAACATCACGAGCAAAGTCACGGGTTCCGTCAACGGTCACCGGCGTTAACACACGGATCGTACCGATCTTACGGTCGGTAATGATTTCTTCACGCACCAAGGCGCTCACATCCATTTGAACATTCATTTGGTCGAGATCGGCCATTTTTTAATCCTTAAAAAACAAACCCCGTGCTGCCCGTCAAACACAGGCAACGCACGAGGTTATTTCAGCTGAAATAACGGTACCTAATTGTACCGATTTTGTCTGAATAATCTTAACGATAGACCATCACCGGCACTTTGGAGTGCGTGAGCACTTTCTGGGTTTCGCTGCCCAACAGCACCGCTGCCAAACCTTTACGACCGTGGCTGGCCATAAAGATCAAATCGCAGTCAAGCTCATCGCACACTTCCATAATGGCTTCCGAGGGCGAGAAACTCTTTTTAGAACAGATGGTCGCCTTCACACCGACTTTATCAAAATAAGCGCGAGCCTTCTCGAGACGTTCCTTTGCCTGATCCTTAACGCGTTGATCGTACTGTTCAATGCTTTCAGGACGATATTCGCTTAAATTCGTATAGGAGTATGGCTCAATCACCGTCAACACATACACTTCTGCGCCAAGGTTTTTCGCAAACGATGCGGCTCCTGCCACAGCCATATAGGACAGCTCACTGCCGTCAATCGGAACAAGAATTTTCTTATACATACACTCTCCAGGTACATCTACGCGTACTCTTTTCACTTTTAGTGTAGGCGTTTTTTCATCAAAATAGTTTGCGCTTTGTCAGTTACCGAAAGATTGAATAACCGTTCAGTCCGATTTTCTAAGCTATTGCTTGTACTCATGCAGCAATTGCTCAATACAAGCTTGAGTCAATCTCATGGCAAAGGTGGCTGTCACAGCCATAAAAACACCGAATCCTTCGCCACCGTCTTGACTGCCTCGGACAGATTCATCACTATAGACGGCTCCGATGCCAAAAGCCTTCGGTTTTTCGCCTGACTTTACTTTCGGGAATCCATACTCTTTTCTAAGCCTAGTGCGCATAGCAGCAATAAGCGAGTCGCCTTTTGCATAAGCAATGTCGGCAAAACTAACCCGCGAGGCATCGACTTTGCCACCCGCTCCGCCGCTAGTGAGCACAATACGTGCTTTTTGAGAAGCTTTTGCCACCAAAAAAGTTTTAGCTGACAGGGAATCAATGCAATCAATAATCGCATCACAGGCGGGAATCAGTTCATCAAAATTGTCCTCACCAACAAAGCGGTCAACGATATCGATACGTGCTTCCGGATTAATCGCCTGAAGTCTTCGGGCAAGCACCTCAACTTTTTTTTGACCGAAAGTTCCGTTAAGCGCCGGAAGCTGGCGATTGGTGTTGCTCTCTTCAACGGTATCGCCATCGATTAATGTGATGTGACCGACAGCTGTTCGGGCGAGAGCCTCTGCCACCCAACTGCCGACACCGCCCACACCAACCACCACCACATGGGAGCGATTGAGAATTTCAAAAGCCTGCGGGCCGAAAAGGCGACTTATGCCGCCAAAACGTCGTTTATCACTGGTATTCATAGTCTGAAATTGATAAAAAGCACAATATGGGCTCACGGGGCTAGCGCTTAACCCCAAATGGCGCTAAAGTGATTGTAAGGAGATTGAAGATAAATTTCGTTCTCCGGTTCAACTTGCTCGCGAGCCCTGTGGGGCTTGGGCTTGAGGGTTCGGTGCGCTGTATCTCTTCGCTCGCAACCGAACGGCTGTTTTTCCATTCTTATAAAAGGATGTTTTATGAAAATCCTTATTCCCGTAGATGGCAGTGTTTATAGTGACAACGCGGTGGCATTCGTTGCCAGTCGTACGACGTTGATCGGCCATGAACCGCATATTGTTTTATTAAATGTGCAGGCTCCCCTGCCCGCCCGTGCGAGCCGACTCGTGAGCCGCGAGGCACTCGATGACTATTACAAGGACGAAAGCGAAAAAGCCTTTAAGCCCGCCCGCAAGATTTTGAAGAAAGCCAAGATGGCTGCCGAAGAAATCGCCAAGGTGGGTACGCCCGCTGAAGAAATCGCCAAAGTAGCCGAAGAAATGAAGGCCGACCTCTTGATCATGGGTTCTCACGGTCGCTCCGCTTTGAAGGGTTTGCTTTTCGGTTCCGTCACAAACGCTGTTTTGGCCTTAACCAAAGTGCCGCTTTTGATGTTGCGTGACAAAGAAGCTCCGCAAACCGATGCGTTAAGCGTAGGCATCGCTGTGGACGGTTCCAAGTTCGGTACGGCCGCTGTGAAGTACGCCATCAAGCAATTAGACCTCTTCGGCGGTCAAAGCGCCAAGATCCACTTGATCAATACCGTGAGCGACTACGCCGGTGCCGTTATGCCTGATATGACCGGCATGGCACTGCCCGCTTTGTCTGAAGACGAAGTGGTCGAGTTGCAAAAGAGCGAATTTGCCGAAGCCATTGATCCGGTGTTGCCGCTTTTCGAAAAAGCCGGCGTCAAACCCAAAGAAGTGTGCTTGGTTGGTAACCCGGGCGATGAAATTGCCGCCTACTGCAAGAAGCGTCACCTTGACATTTTGGTGATGGGTTCTCACGGCTACGGTCGCTTTAAGGCTGCCGTCATGGGTTCTACCGCCACGCGTATCGCCTCTATCGCTGATGTGCCTCTGTTGATTATCCGCAAATAGTTAGCATAATCATCTAGATTCATCAGCTGAAACGAAGCCACAGTGGCCGTCAACCGCTGTGGCTTTGCTTTATTGACCGGAAAAAAATTGATGTCTCCCACCATCATTAAGGTAATTTTGCTCACCGTTGTGGTTCAAATCGGTTGTGTCTCCAACCGCGTAAGCTGCTCGCTTGATGCGCTCTATGAGCAAGCAAGCGCTCTTGAGGTAGGCATCATGATGGCGCTTTTTGCTTTCGTTCCGGCTCTTTTTGCTATTCGTTCTGGTCAGTGGATTGATTCAGTCGGCCCCAAAAAACCTGTTTTAATCGGCATTGCCATCATGAGCGTGGCAGCTTTCCTGCCGCTTGCCTTCGATGTCAAAACGTTTGGTCTTTGGCCTTTATTTGCCGCCTGCATGATTAACGGTTTGGGCTTTATGTTGGTGCAAATGACCAATCAGCAATTGGTGGGCCACCTCTCC
This sequence comes from Parasutterella secunda, assembly GCF_024733725.1. Taxonomy (NCBI): domain Bacteria; kingdom Pseudomonadati; phylum Pseudomonadota; class Betaproteobacteria; order Burkholderiales; family Sutterellaceae; genus Parasutterella; species Parasutterella secunda. Next base: position 252,477 of record NZ_JANRHP010000002.1, on the reverse strand, counting down.
AAAGCCGAAAGCCGAACCAATAATTTTGCTTTTTTGGCAATGGGCTACTCGGCGGCAAACCTTAGCGCGCCGATCGCAAGCGGCTACCTTATTGACCACTTGGGCTTTCAGAGTGCCTACACCTTGGCACTTTCTGCCGTTGTCTTAGGTCTGCTCGCCTTTATCCTTTTTATTCGCTCCAAACTGCCTTCTTCTTGGAACCGCCCTAAAGTCGTCAAACGCAAAGGCAACTTTGAACTGATGGGGATTCCGCACGTCAGAAACGTCCTGATAGCGAGCTCCTTTATGTCAATGGCCTGGGATCTTCAAAGCTTTATGATTCCGGTTTACGGCACTGAAATCGGATTGAGCGCCAGTGAAGTCGGTTGGATTTTAGGGGTCTTTGCCGCAGCAACGTTCTTTGTTCGGCTTTTTATGCCGATCATCGCCAGACATCTCACCGAATGGCAAACCATTACCTGTGCCTTTGCGCTCGGAGCGGCCTCCTACGCACTCTTTCCGATATTTAACAATTTCTACATGCTCTCGGCCGTGGCCTTCTTGCTCGGCATGGCCTTGGGTTCTTCGCAGCCCAACGTCATGAGCCTTATTCATACGGAGTCGCCTCCCGGACGCACGGGTGAGGCGTTAGGGCTTCGCACCATGCTCATTAACCTCTGCCACACAACCCTTCCGATCATATTCGGCGGCGCGGGCAATCTCATCGGAGCGGGCGCAGTCTTTTACGTTGTGGCAGGCCTCATGGGCGGTGTGTCCGTTTTCACCTCCCGTTGTCAGAAACAATCCGTCAGCCGTACCTCTCGTCGTGTGGTTGAAGAATTGGAGCAGGAACGTAGCCAAAAAAAGATCAACCAATAGAATCATCCAATCGTCAATCGCTTCATCTAAAAGTATTTTTTCTTCCAAAACATACGGTCAATAGCTTATTTCCCCTTGATTTTGTTGGGAAAATAGTTTGTTTTGCTTATTCACCTCAAACGTTCCTCTAATGCACAATTATTCCAAGGTCTAACGATTTAGACCCCAAGTAAGCAAAGGAAGATCGTTATGTGTAAAAAATTACTTGTTGTGATCCTAGCGAGCATGCTGGGAAGCGCGCAGGCCGAGACCCTGCGTTTTGCCAGTCAAGGCGACTTTCTCACGTTTGACGTTCACAGTCAAAATGAGTCCTTGAATTCGGCGGCAACAGGTTATTTGTACGATTCTTTATTTGCTTACGATAAGAACTGGAAAGTAATCCCCTGGTTGGCCGAATCTTGGAAGCGCAACGATGACAACACCGGCTGGATTCTCAATATCCGAAAAGGGGTGAAATTTCATGAGGGTCAAACGCTCACCGCCAAAGACGTGGCTTTTTCCTTAAATCGCGCGCTTGAACCCAGCAGTCAATTCAAAAACAATATGCTTGGCATTAAAAGTGCCAAGGCACTTGATGATTACACGGTATTGGTGGAAACCGTTTCAGCATCTCCTGTCTTTTTCCGTCAGTTAATTGATGTGAGAATCATCAATTACGAATGGGCAAAAGCACACGGAGCGCTTCATCCTCAAAATGCAAGTGCCAAAGAAGAATCCTTTATGGCGCGGCATGCCAACGGCACCGGACCTTTTAGATTGGAAAGCCGGGAAGTGGATGTCAAGACCGTGTTTGTTGAAAACCCGAATTGGTGGAATAAGGCCAACAAAACCGGCAATGTCACGCGAATCGAATACACCCCGATTTCTTCAAACGCCACTCGCACGGCCGCGCTTTTATCCGGTCAAGTTGACCTCGTCATCGATCCGCCCACACAAGACATTGCCCGACTTGAGCGCAACAGCGATATTACGGTCAGGACCGGCTCTGAAAACCGCGTGGTGCTGATCACGTTGGATCAATTTACCGATAAGCCTCTTTTTGTCACGGTTCCCGGTAAAGATAAAGTTAATCCTTTCAAGGATAAACGAGTCCGTCAGGCGCTCTACGAGGCCATTGACATTAATGCCATTCAACGCGCCGTCATGCGCGGCAAGTCTGTTCCGACCGGCACGATTATTGCTCAATCGGTCAACGGCTGGACGCCTGAATTGGCCAAACGTTTCCCCTATGATCCGGAACACGCCAAAAAGCTTTTAGCCGAAGCCGGCTACCCCAATGGCTTTTCCTTCACCATTGACACACCGAATAACCGTTGGATCAATGATGAAGCGATCACCAAAGCCATTGCTTCCATGTGGGCAAAGATCGGTTTGACGGTAAGCGTCAATGCGATGCCGCGTTCACAATTTTTCCCGAAAATTCTGTCATTGAACTCCTCGGCCTACCTCGTCGCTTGGGGTATCAACACCTTTGACGGACTCTATGGACTTCAGAGCCTATCTCAAACGTTTGATGCTAAGACCGGCACCGGACTTGCCAACCTTGGTCGCGTCAGCGACGCGAGAATTGACGAGCTCATTGCCAAGGCTGAAATTGAGGCTGATGAGGCTAAACGGACGGCTTACATCACTGAAGCATTAAAACTCGAAAAAGAGAACTATTACCACATCCCGCTACATGAGCAGTCTCTGACTTGGGCCATGCGCAAAAATATTGACGCGCAAGTTACCCCCAATAACAGAGTCGACGCTTTATCGGTTGTGGTTCACCCCGCTAAATAAACGATCAAAAAGCGTATCTCAAAGTAGTCGGAGCTGCTCGGGCGATGGCCTTAAAGGTTGTCGCCTATGAGTGCTTCGGCGTTGTACGAACTTTTTCGAGAATTCATCATGTTGGAATTTTTTATCAGACGTCTTTTTCAAGCGGCCGTTGTTCTTTTTACCGTAGCGTTTGTGGCGTTTTTACTCTTTCAGTTTGTGGGAGATCCCGTCTCTCAGATGCTAGGCATCGAGTCCACCCAAGCTGACCGCGAGCGGCTGCGTGAGGCGTTAGGACTAAACGATCCGTTCTATGTTCAGTTTTTCCATTTCGTTGCTAACGCCGCCTCGGGTGATTTTGGCATCAGTTTGAGACAAGCCACGCCTGTGTCAGAACTCATTGCGGATCGCTTCCCGGCCACGTTCGAGCTCGCAATGGTCAGCGTTGTGATCGCCACCGTTTTAGGCGTCACATTCGGTGTTTTGGTTGCTATCTACCGAGATAGTTTCCTCGCTCGTTTCTTAATGGGTTTTTCTTTAGTGGGAATCAGCCTACCCACCTTTTTAATCGGTATTTTGTTCATTCTCGTTTTCTCGGTTTGGTTAGGGTGGCTGCCCAGTTACGGCCGAGGCGAAGTAAGCAGCATCGGTTGGTGGACAACCGGGCTTTTAACCGCTGACGGTTGGGCGCATTTAATACTGCCGGCCTTGACACTGTCTGTGTTTCAACTGGCGCTCATCATGCGGCTGGTGCGGGCCGAGATGCTGGAAGTTTTGCGCTCCGACTTCATTAAATTTGCCAGAGCGCGCGGTTTGAGTGAACGCTCTGTGCACTTTAAGCACGCCCTGAAAAACACGCTCATTCCAGTCATCACCATCGTAGGATTGCAGTTGGGCGGCATCATCGCCTTTTCCATCGTCACCGAAACCGTTTTTCAATGGCCGGGCCTGGGTCTTTTATTCATCCAAGCGGTGCAATTTGCCGATATCCCCGTGATGACGGCCTACCTGTGCCTGATTGCACTCATGTTCGTGCTCATTAATTTTCTTGTTGACTGGCTCTATACCGTGGTTGATCCTCGTCTTAAACCCGGTCTGTCTAAAAAACACTAAAAGGGAGCCATCATGAGAAATCGTATTGTTCAAGCCTTATTCACTTTCAAAGAAAGCGATCTCTTCTGGAGTTTTCGACATTCGCCCGTGGCTATCATTGCTCTTATCGTGACGGTGCTTTTAATGGCCTGCGCTCTTTTTGCTCAAAGCGTTGCACCTTTTAACCCGTACGATCTGGCTGGCCTCGATTTGATGTCGGCTCACTTGCCGCCTTCCTGGTCTGACGGGGGCGACAGCCGTTATTGGTTGGGTACCGATGATCAGGGCCGAGACCTCTTTTCCACCATGCTCTATGGGCTGAGGCTGTCGCTGAAGATCGGATTGATTTCCGTTGTGCTGTCGCTTCTTTTAGGCGTCTGTCTGGGGCTTATTTCGGGATTTGTCGGAGGCAGGCTGGATGCATTCATCATGCGTGTGTGCGACGTAATGTTAAGTTTCCCGGCTATTTTGATTGCGCTTTTAATCGATGGCATTGCCCGAGCCAGTCTATCTCAACAAATGCACGACGAATTGGCTGAACCTGTTTTGATTTTAGCCATTACCCTTTCGGGTTGGGTGCAGTACGCGCGGACGGTTCGTGGGCAGACTTTGGTTGAAAAACAAAAGGATTATGTGAGCGCAGCCAAACTGATTGGCGCGGGCACTTGCAGAATTCTCTTTAAGCATTTGATGCCAAACGTCATGAGCTCGGTTTTGGTGCTCGCAACCGTTCACGTCGGAACCGCTGTCATTACCGAAGCCACGCTTTCCTTTTTGGGTGTGGGCGTTCCGCCCACCACGCCATCACTGGGCACATTAATCCGTGTCGGCAATGAATTCCTCTTCTCTGGCGAATGGTGGATCACCATCTTCCCGGGACTTGCCCTGGTTTCTCTGGTTTTGTCGGTGAATTTACTGGGTGATTGGCTGCGCGATGCGCTTAATCCCAAACTGCGTTAAGGAGTTCAAACATGTCAGACAATGTACTTGAAGTCAAACATCTGCGGGTTGAATTTCCGACTCGAAAGGGATTGCTCGTTGCCGTTGATGATGTCAGTTTTGAAATCGCTCAGGGTGAAATCTTGGGATTAGTCGGTGAATCGGGAGCAGGTAAATCGCTCACCGGCGCTGCCATCATTGGACTATTGGAGCCTCCGGGACACATCGCAGGCGGTGAAGTGTTCGTGGCCGGCCACCGCATCGACAATCTCAAAGCCTCTCAAATGGCGCATGTCAGAGGACGGATGATCGGCGCGATTTTTCAAGATCCCCTCACGTCCTTAGATCCCTTGATGACGGTGGGCGATCAATTGGTTGAAACCATTATGAGGCACTTGCCGCTTGATGCCCACCAAGCCAAAGAGCGTGCCATTGAACTTTTAGCGCAAACGGGTATTCCAGCCCCGGAAAAGCGCATCAATCAGTATCCCCATCAGTTCTCAGGCGGAATGCGTCAGCGGGTGGTGATTGCCTTGGCACTTGCTGCCAAACCCAAACTCATCATTGCCGATGAACCCACTACCGCCCTTGACGTTTCCGTACAAGCGCAAATTATCGAATTGCTTAAGCGCCTTGCTAAAGAATCGGGATCGGGCATTCTTTTGGTCACGCACGACATGGGGGTGATTGCCGAAACGGCTAACCGTGTGGCGGTCATGTACTCCGGTCGCATTGTCGAAATTGGGCCCGTGGCAGAAGTCTTACACAACCCCAAACACCCTTATACCAAAGGTCTGATGGCGGCTATCCCGGATATGAATGAAACCGCGGAATTTTTGCATCAAATTGACGGCGCGATGCCTAACCTCGCCAATATTCCGGCCGGCTGTGCATTCCACGATCGTTGCCCGAATAAATGCGAGAAATGCTCGCAGCTTCGTCCCCACTTAGTCACGGCCGCCCCCAACCATCTAGTGGCCTGTTGGTTGATGGAAAACGGTAAAGAGGCAGGAGAATAAGATGACCAATACTCAAAAAACAGAGGCGGTTTTAGTTCACGTAAAGCACCTTACCAAACAGTTTGATGTCTCGGAGCCTTGGCTTACGCGCCTGGTTAATCATTCGCCCAAGATGACCCTGACGGCAGTCGATGATGTCAGCTTTGACATCTATCGCGGTGAGATTTTGTCTTTAGTCGGAGAATCGGGCTGCGGAAAAAGCACAACGGCTAAACTGCTGTGCGGTCTCTATGAACCGTCTTTTGGCTCCGTTACCGTTGACGGCATTGATCTTGCCACGCTTTACAACAAAAAAGAAAGTGCTCTCGCAAAAAGTCTCAGACGACGCATCAATATGATTTTTCAAGATCCGTACGCAAGCTTAAATCCCCGCTGGCGCGTGCGCGACATCATCGCTGAACCAATTCGTGTACAGAAACTTTTGACTGATCAAAAAGCTATTGATGACCGTGTCAATGAGTTGATGAGCTTGGTGAAATTAAATCCTGAGGACGCCGATAAATATCCGCACCAATTCTCAGGTGGCCAACGGCAGCGCATATCCATTGCCAGGGCTTTGGCCAGTAACCCTGACTTCTTAATCTGTGACGAGCCGACTTCGGCCTTGGATGTATCCGTTCAGGCACAAATTCTCAATCTGATGCTTTCGGTTCAAAAGAAAGTCGGCCTGACGTATCTTTTTATTTCGCACAATCTTTCAGTCGTGCACCACATCTCCGATCGCGTGGGCGTCATGTACCTTGGACGTCTGGTGGAACTAGCCCCCAAGAAGCTGCTTTTTAAGTCCCCACAACATCCGTACACCAAAATGCTTTTGGATGCGATTCCGGACATGAAAATGACCGGCAAACCCCGTATTCCGATTAAGGGGGAAGTTCCCAATCCCCTCAATCCTCCAACTGGCTGCGCGTTTCACCCGAGGTGCCCCATTGCCTGTGAGCGGTGCAAAAAAGAAAAGCCCCAGTTGCGGGACATTGTGATTGAAGGAGAAACGGTGCGCGTTGCTTGCCATGCGGTTGGTGACTAGTACAGAAACTCGCTTTATAGCGCAAAGCGGCTTAGATGATTGCACACCTAAGCCGCTTAAAGATAAAAGAGTAACTATTCTTAAGTCATCGGTTTGAAACCCAGACCCAAGATTTAAAGCCCGATGATCTCCAACTCACGATCTTCGATCGTGAAGCGAAAATCAATCGCCACACCTAATACTCGTTTAATTTGCTTGCGAATTTTTTCAATGGAGGCCTGCTCAAGGGGAGCAGGCGAAGTCAACAGTACCTCAATGGTGAGATTATTGCCCTTTTTCACAAGCTTGAGGCTCTTCGCTAACGAACGGTGCGTGCGATCCAGATTTTCGGCGATGAAAAGACAGAGCGCGGCCCACTTCTGAGCCTTTGTGGCTGGCGCTCCTTGCAGAAACGCCGGCAATTCACTGCTCGGACGGGAGTGCCAGAAAACCAAACGAGCCATGGTGAGCACCTCTTGCTCGGTAAAACCCAACAGAGGACAATAACGAACCAGGTACGCGCCGTGCATGTAGTGCTTGTCGTACGAAATCGCAATCCCAATGTCATGAAGTCTGGCTGCGTAACCGATCAACTCAGGCAATCCGGGCTGGCTTTCGCAAAGCTTTAGTTTTTGAGCCTGTTCAAACAAACTCAAAGCCACCTCGCCCATGTGCTTGGCATGAGCTTTTTCGCAGTGATAGTGCTTGGCCAGACGCTTAACGCTTTTCTTTCGCCAATAATTTTCCTTTTTCCCGTCACGGTCAAAATGACGCTCAATGTAGTCAACCACCTGACCGTCTTGCAAGTTATTGGGTGTGACGTAAACACTGGATAAGTCCAATGTTTGCAAAATGGTGAGCAAAATCGCCGCTCCCCCCACAATCACCTGCGCACGGGCGGGACTTAAACCCGGCAGTTTTTCTCGCTCGGCAGAAGTCATCTGCGACAGGGACTTAGCCAATGCGGCAATTTGCGAGCGCTTTAATTCAATGCCGGCTTCTTTTTGTAGAAACCCTCCGGCCTCTCCAAACTTGGCTTGAGCCAAATTCAAAAGCGCCTGGGCGGTCCCGGAGCTTGCAATCGCAGCCTTAAAACGAGAGCGCTCGGTTTTCTTCAGAATGTGCTGAATTTTCTCCTGAGCTCTTTGCTGCATTTTGGCAAAAACACTCGAAGAGATTTTGCCTTGAGCGTTGCCCTTAAAGGCATCGGTCATCATCACGCAACCGATGTTTAAGGACTCCAGAAAATAGATCTTGTCACGAGAGGAAACCGACACCTCGGTGCTGCCGCCACCGATATCGATAAAAAGAAACGAATCCTTGGTCTTAGGCAGCGAATCCCAAATGCCGACCCGAATCAAACGCGCTTCCTCATCACCTGAAATAACCTGCAGGTCAAAACCCGTGCGCTCTTTTACTCGGTTGACAAAGTCAATACTGTTTTGTGCTACACGCAAAGCGGCTGTACCAACCGCGACCACCTCAGTCACCCCGTATGAACGACAGATTTCGGCAAACTCGACCAAGCAGGCTAAAGCCCTGTCCATCGCTTCGGGTTGAAGCTCTTTGGTTTCGAAAGCCCTTTCGCCTAACCGAACCATACTTTTGACGCGATTTAAAACCGTCACACGTCCCCGTCGGTCAAACTCCACAACGGTCAATCGTGAGGAATTACTGCCCAAATCAATAAAACCCACACGGGTAACGGTCGGATTGGGACGAACAAAGCCTCGCTCTTGTGACTTGGCCGATTCCTCGGCCAAGTTCAAATACTGGTGATTGGTACTCGACATGGTTAGTACAGACTCTTTAAATGATTTTGGGCGTTCTGAGCATCCACTTTCTTCATGCCTTTCGGACGAACAAAACGTTTGTATTCACCGGTCGGTCCCATAATCCAGGATTGTTCCGTATCGGCCAACTGCAACCTCATGATGTTATTCATAATGTTGCGACGGATCTTTTCGTGAAGAATCGGCGTGAGCACTTCTATACGGCCGTTTAAGTTGCGGCTCATCATATCGGCGCTCCCGATGTACATCCGCTCATCGCCATTATGATTGAACCAGTACACACGGGCGTGCTCCAGATAGCGTCCCACAATGGATTTGACGGAAATATTTTCCGACAAACCGGGGATACCCGGGCGCAGGCAGCAAATGCCGCGAACGACGCACTCAATTTTCACACCGGCAATACTGGCCTTATAGAGTTCAGCGATGATTTCCCCGTCCACCAATTGATTGCACTTGATCATGATGTGACCGTTACCATGTTCACGGTGCAGGGCCACCTCCTCCTGAATCAACTTGGTGATGGACGGACGAAGGCTCTTGGGCGAAACGAACAGTTTTCTGTACGTGGAGATATCACCGCAGCCGGTCATCACGTTAAAGAGATCGGTCACATCGGCGCAAATCGCTTCATCGGCCGTAATCAATCCCAAGTCGGTATAAATCTTAGCCGACGAGGCATTGTAGTTACCCGTTCCGATATGAACATAGCGCTTAATGCCGCCTTCTTCACGGCGCACAACCAGGCAAAGCTTCGCATGAATCTTTAAGCCTACGAAACCGTAGACAACGTTCACACCCGCGCGTTCCAACTCTTCGGCCCAATTGATATTGCGCTCTTCGTCAAAACGGGCTTTTAGTTCCACAACAGCCGTCACTTGTTTGCCACGGCGGCGAGCCTCAAGCAAGCTGCGGATGACAGGCGAGTCACTGCCACAGCGGTAAAGCGTTTGTTTAATAGCCACGACTTTAGGATCGCGCGCGGCCTGATCAATAAAATTCAACACCGCTTGGAAGCGATCATAGGGGTGATAGAGCACCACGTCGCGCTTTTTAATCGCTTCAAAACAATCACGTTCCCCGTCGAGCTCTTTAGCCAACTTTGTGGGATCGGCCTTGTACTGAAGCTTCGGCCGGTCAATACAGCCCAAACTCATAAATTCAGAGAAGGCAAGCGGAATCTTTTGCTTGTAGATCTGATGCGGTTTCACTTCTAGGTGCTCAATCAGAAGGTCAGCCAAACGAACCGGCATGCCACGGCCCATTTCAACGCGCACGATGTCGCCAAAGCGTCGTTGATCGACATAATCACGAACCGCCGCTAAAAGGTCATCGGCTTCGTCTTCTTCAATTTCGCCGTCCGTGTTGCGCGTGATGCGGAATTGTCCCGCGGCGTTTACTTTGTAGCCCGGGAAAAGTCGTTCCATGCACTCTTCTATCAGGTCTTCGACCAAAACGACGTTGACTTCGCTGTAGCTTGAGTCATAGGCCAACTTGGCGTTAACGTCTTCCTTACCCTTCGGTAAATAAAGGAAACGCGGAACGTTGTTGGGACACTTCAAGCGCGCGTAGCGAATGTCATTTTTATTTTTTTCGCTCACCAACTCAATGATGAAATTGATGCTGGTGTTTGAGACAAGCGGGAACGGGTGACCGGAGTCAATCGCCTGAGGAGTCAAAATCGGGAAAATCTCGTGATCAAAATAATCACTTAAGATTTCGCGCTTTTTTTGAGGCAGATCCGCGTAGTCCACAATGCGGATGGACTGCTTGGCTAACTCGGGCAACAGATCCTTTTTCCAAAGCTCTTCTGCTTCTTCAGTCAATTCCCGTACGCGACGGCCGATTTCAGATAATTGGCGTCTGGGAGGAAGTTTGTCCGCACCGGTTGCTTCGGCGCCGCTTTGCACCTGTTTCCAAACGTTGGCAACACGAACCATGAAGAATTCATCCAAATTGTTAAAGAAAATGGATAAAAACTTCACCCGTTCCAGAAGCGGCACAGACTTATCCTCAGCCTGTTCCAGCACCTTGCGGTCAAAATCGATCCAATTGATCTCACGGTTGAGATAAAACTCGGGATTGGTTACATCAATGGGTTTCCCCGCTTTAATTTCAGGGATTGATCTTGTTTTCTTTTGAGTGGTGCTTCTGCGAGTACGCTTGGCAGCGGTTGTTGTTTTCTTTGCGGCAGCGGCCTTTGTAGCCGATGTTTTATTCTCGGTTTTTGTATTGTCCACCTTGTCACCTACTTTTAAAACGACAGAAGCGTCCCCCTGACCCTCTGTTGCAGTCATTTCCGAAACATCCGCTTTGCCCATGAAATTTCTCCAAAATAAAAAGATCCCGTTCGGTTTAAACCGTTATTTTGAAGAACGAATATGACAAAGCCATGAACGTCTTACTTCTAAGATAACACTAAAGGAGAAGGGGAAAAGACTTTTTTTGCTTTCAGCAAAAATAAACCCGTGCGAATCGGTCACTTCGCACGGGCTATTTTGTTTTTAGGCCTCAAGCGGCTTCTAAACAATTCTTATTGTTATTTAATAACAATTTGTTTCTGAACGGGCACTTCAGGAGCTTTCTTAGGAACGCTGATCTGAAGAATACCGTTTTCAAACTTGGCATCAATATCTTCTTCGCGAATATGTTCACCCACATAGAAGCTTCTTGAGCAGGAACCGCTGTAGCGTTCACGGCGAATGTAACGGCCCGTCTTTTCTTCTTTTTGATCACGTTCCAAACCCTTCTGAGCCGTAATTGTCAAATAACCATCTTTCAGATGGGCTTGAATATCTTCTTTCTTAAAGCCCGGCAGATCAATATCCAACTCGTAACTTGTATCCGTTTCACGAATATCGGTCTTCATGATACGAGAAGCGTTCTTACCAAAGAGCGGATCGCGTCTGCCTTCTCCTTCATAAGAAGTCAAACCGAACATATTGTCTAAATCATCAAAAAGGTTTTCACCATAAACAGTCGGAAACAACATCTCAAACTCCTCAATTCTCTTCATCGAAGGCGAAGCTCTGTTTTTCTGGGGGCCTCGGCCTCGAGCAATCATCTGCGGTTCTGTGCAACTCTTTTGAGCTCACTCACCGCTTTCACTACTGAATGTGAGTCCTTTTTTCTTCATTTAAAGAGCCATTATGTTTCAATATGTAACAGCTTTACAAAAAGTAGCTATTTGTCTCTACCTCCCCCCTTATTTTTAGGCTTAGAGCCTTGTATGATAGAGGGCTGTCTAAGGGCTAACCCAAGATAAAAACCGCGGATCCCCCCAAATGACAATGACAAAAATTAAACAAGCGGAGAAAATTTATGGTTACGACTTTTGATAAGGAACAGACGCGCCAATTGCTGTCCTACCGACTTGAACTCGGTCTCACACAAATGGAAGTTGCCAAGCGCATGGGAACTGTCCAGCCTGCAGTCGCCCGCTTAGAAGGCAAGTTAAACCGCGGCGTCTATCCTTCAGTGACAACACTGCAAAAGTATGCTCAGGCCCTGGGCAAAAAAGTTGTTCTGAAGTTTGAATAATTGAAACCTTCCCGAAAAGAGACGGCCGTTTAGACCGTCTCGGGGAAGTGTTCACTTCAACACGATCTTTGATCTAATTTCTCATCTTTTCAATCTTTTCAGACTTGTTCAGTCAAGGCAATCCAAAACTAAAAACAACCGTTGTTCTCCACGCAGAACAATGAGTTCACTTGTTATTTCACTTCCTTTTTTTCCTATTACACAACGACAAAAATGCCGACGATGAAAACATCAATCGGGTGGATGTCCCTGTTTTTTTATGTCTTATTTTTTAAGTGAATGACATTGGGGAAGGTCAGTTTTTTGTTCTATGAAAAAGTTGAAAAAATCATTGTCTGAAAATAAACCCTATCCGTTTGATTTAATTAAATTTATTCGAAGTTACTCTTAGTTTTAGACAACGCCTACTTATATTTTTAGACAGGTTCTATTTATTTTTTTAGACAGTCTATTTCTATATTTTTTGACACTTTTTCAACTTTTTAAAGAACGAATGGCCTTCTTTTAGCTGATACAATTGCCCTTCAATTCACATTACCCATAAGTGCTTGATCAAACAACCATGGCAGAGAATCAACAAATCAAAGTGATTTTCGTTGAAAACGATCCGAATGTTCGTTTGAGACTGCAACGCGCAATCAGCGGTTTGGCTGATATTCACGAAATCGGTTCTGCGGCGACTTACCGGGAAGCCGATGCATTGGTGTCTCAGTTTAAATTCCAGATGCTCATTGTTGACTTGGATCTGCCCGATGGGTTCGGACTTGATCTCATCAGACGAACGGCAGCCAATATGCCGGAAGTCGATATCATGGTATTGGCCAACGCCAATGATGATCCCCATGTGGTAAGCGCTATTGAGTCCGGCGCGACGGGGTACGTTCTTAAAACGGAAATCGAAAATAGTCTTGTCTCGGCCATTCGTCTGTTGGCAGCGGGCGGCTCCCCTGTCAGCCCCGAAGTGGCTAAAAGCGTATTAAGAGCCCTTCGGACGTACACGACTCACACGATTGAAAAGACCACGGCTCCCATTCAACCCAATCCCCTTTCAGAGCGGGAAACCGAAATTCTGCAGCTTCTTGCCAAAGGGATGAGCTTTAATGAAATCGGCGACATTTTGACGATTTCGCCCCATACGGTTACGGCTCACATTAAAAAGATATACCGCAAGCTTCAAGTGCACTCCCGAGGAGAAGCCGTCTATGAAGCCGCCCAAATGGGACTGATTTCTTAAAAAGTTATGCCCGATTTTGTTCTCTCGCGCTTTCTGACCGTAGGATGCCTGGTCACAGTGTTTGCCGTGATGACGGTTTTGGCCCACCGCACCAAAGTTCACGCGCATTGGATAAGAGTCATCGGCTTAGGTTTATCTTGTGCACTTTTGGCTTCAGCCTGGTGGATCAATACCACGTCTTTTGAAATGGCTGCCTTTCCCGCACAAGCTTTCTCAATCATTTTATTTGTTGCGTTGGGTGTTTTTTATGCGGCCGCAGTCATGCGTTCGCAATCCGTTGTTCGTTGGGCCGGCGCACTAGCTGCATGTCTATTGGCGGTCATTGGCTTAGTGATGGACGCCATTTTGGCTTCTCACACAACCGATGTTGCCTTTAGCTTTGCGATCTGTTTATTAAGCGTTAATTTCTTAGGCCACTTGCTTCGCGCCCGCGTTAATCAAGCGTTGCTTCGCGCTCCTAAAGCGGCCGCTGATAATTCTGCTTCTCAGTGCCTTTGTTCCCTTTTAACGCAGCACCCCGATTGGGCAGAAAATCAAGACTTTTACAAAACCGTTGCCGGTGTTTTGTGTCTCAAAACCCAAGTTTTGACCATTCTTCGTGCTCTTTTGCCCCATTGCACAATCAGGGATTCAAAAGAAAGCACTCAAACGATTGCCCGTCCGGTTCCCGCCTCTGTGATTTTTTCTGTTGCAAAGCTTTGCCAAATCATCACGGCTGAAATTCGTTCCGAAGGCGATATCCAAGTCGTGGTATCAATTGATGCGGCGGGCATTCACATAACCCTTGAGGCCCCCAACACCCATAACATTCGCTCCGAATCTTTAAAAGGCTTATCCAATTTGGATATTGACGCATTACAAACCCATGTTGATGATCAATCCGTCAACATCGCTTTCGGTTACCGTTTTTAATGTCTTCACTTCATATGAAAAGCATCAGAATCCTTTCTCTTGCCTTCTGTTTGTGTGCCTCAAGTTTTGCTCAAGCAAGCGAGTGGCCAGCCGGCAAACCCATTAAACTCGTGGTTCCCTTCCCGGCCGGAGGCGGCGCCGATATCATCGCCCGAACGATTTCCAATAAATTGTCTGAAAACATCGGGCAAAAGATCATTATTGAAAATCGGGCTGGCGCCGGTGGCAGTCTCGGCACTGAAGCGGCCCTGCGTGAAAAAGCCGATGGACGAACGCTCATTTATGTCACAAACGGTACCTTGGGTACCAATCCGGCGCTTTATACAAACGTTGGCTATAACGCACAAAAAGACATTGAACCGGTCGCTAAGCTCACTGAAATCACGCTCGTGATGGCGGTCAATCCCAAACGAATCCCTGTTAAAAATTTAAAAGATTTTCTTCAGTACGCTCGGTCAAACTCAAAGCCATTAACCTATTCATCGGCCGGTAACGGCACAACCAGTCACTTAGCCGGTGTCTTATTGAGTCAAATGACTGAACTACCTTTTGAGCACATCCCCTATCGGGGCGGCGCAGCCTCTATGACCGACATGCTCGCAGGCCGCATTGATTTCACAATTGATGTAGCGCCTAACGTTCTCAGCCATGTAAAAGCACAGCGCCTTACCGCCCTGGGATTAGGTTCTCCATCTTCGGACTTGTCTTCAACCATTAAACCCATTAGTGAAGAAGGTGTGAGCGGCTATGAACTTTTTGCTTGGGACGGTATTGCTGTTAAGAAAGGCACGCCTGAAGCCATCGTGAAAAAGTTGGCCCAAGCGATACAAAAAACGCTCACGGACAAAAAAGTGCAAGAAGCATTAATCGCAAGAGGCGCGCGGCCGATTCTGAGTACGCCCGAAGAATTTACCCAATTTGTCGCTTCTGAAGAGAAAAAGTGGGGTGAACTTGTTAAATCCTCCCGAACCTCTTTAGACTAGCGGCGTTAAAAATATAAGGACATAGAACATCATGGAAACTAACGTCGAAATTAAAAAAGCTTTGGATTGGCAACCTGCCGGTGAATTCTCTGACATTCTTTACGATAAGGCTGAAGGGATTGCCAAACTCACCATCAACCGTCCGCGTGTGAGAAATGCTTTCCGGCCGGAAACCGTTCAACAGCTTTGCCAAGCTTTTAGCGATGCCCGTGAAGATCCGTCAATCGGCGTCATTATTCTGACCGGCGCAGGCCCCTTGGCCTTTTGCTCGGGCGGAGACCAAAAGGTACGCGGCAACGGCGGCTACGTTGGCGGTGATGGCGTGCCCCGCTTAAACGTTTTGGATTTCCAACGTATGATCCGCACGTGCCCTAAACCCGTGATTGCCATGGTGGCAGGCTACGCCATCGGTGGCGGCCACGTGCTTCATATGATCTGTGACCTCACGATTGCTGCCGATAACGCCCGTTTTGGTCAAACGGGGCCGCGCGTAGGCAGTTTTGACGGTGGCTGGGGTGCTTCCTACATGGCGCGTTTAATCGGTCAGAAGCGCGCCCGTGAAATGTGGTTCTTGTGCCGTCAATATGATGCTCAACAAGCTTTGCAAATGGGTCTGGTTAATACCGTGGTTCCCTTGCAAGAGCTGGAAATTGAAACGGTGAAGTGGTGCAAGGAAATTTTGGCCAACAGCCCCATCGCTATCCGATGCTTGAAGGCCGCATTCAATGCCGACTGCGACGGTCAGGCTGGCATTCAAGAATTAGCTGGTAACGCCACGCTTCTTTACTACATGACCGAAGAAGGTAAAGAAGGTAAGAATGCGTTCTTAGAAAAGCGCCGTCCGGACTTTTCCAAGTTCCCGCGCCTGCCCTAATTAAAAATGCAAAACCCTTTTAGCATTTTTGAAGCCGCGGCGAGTTGTCCTGATAAAATCGGGCTTCGCCGCGCGGGAGAGGATTATTCCTTTTCACGGCTCGCCACACTAACGCAAAATACTATTGATCGGTTGAGAAGGGAAAAGGCGCTGCCTGCGGCCGGCCGCCCGATGATCATCGAAGGCAAAAACACGGTTGAAACCATCGTGCTTTTATACGCTTTAATGGAATTAAATATTCCGGCGCTGATGTTGCACCCGAAACTTACCGCCGCTGAACGCTATGTTCTCCTATCAAGTATTCGGGAAATTAAGGATCCTTTACCCGAAGAGACTGTTGCGGTGCTCTTTACATCCGGCACAACGGGACTGCCGAAACCGGCCATCATCACCCGAAAAATGCTTTGGGAGTCAGCCAAAGCCAGTGAACGCAACCTCGGATGGGAAAAAGATGACTGCTGGCAGCTTTGCATGTCGGTTACGCGTATCGGAGGACTTTCTATCCTTACTCGGTGCCTTTTGGCAAGAAAAACGCTTGCCATCTCTCCCCTTTTCAATCCAGAGTCTTTTGTTAAAGCTTTAACAGACGATCAAGTGACGATTACAAGCATTGTGCCCACAATGCTTGCCAAGATTTTTGAAACTTACCCTGATTGGAGAGCGCCTAAACATCTGCGTGTCATCCTATTAGGAGGATCATCGGCTAACGACAAGCTTTTACTGAAAGCCCATCGGCAAGGCCTGCCTATCGTGACCACTTATGGGATGACAGAGACTTGCTCGCACGTTGTCATGACGCCCTACACTGAGCGGTTCAATCTTGTCAAAGGCAGCGGCAAGGTTATTGCCGGAGCAGAAGTTCGTACCCGAGACGGTCAAATTGAAGTGAAAAGCCCGATGACCACGCCTGGTTACTGGGGACGAGAACCACTCAAAGGTGAATGGTTTGAAACAGGCGACTTGGGTGAATTTGACGTTGAAGGTGTTTTGCACGTTCATGCCAGACGCCACGACTTAATTCTGAGCGCAGGAGAAAATGTCTATCCCCTTGAAGTCGAAAATATGCTCACCCGCTCCCCTTTTATTAAAGAAGCCTTGGTCATTGGTGAGCCTGACGAAACCTGGGGCGCTATTGTCTGCGCGTTAATTGTTCCGGAAAAAGGCACGCACCCGAAAGTTGAAGATGTCAGGCGCTTTTGTAAAGAAACGCTTTCTGCTTACAAGTGCCCGAGAAAAATTGCCTTTGTGGATGCCTTACCAGTGAATTCCGCAGATAAACCCGACAGACGCTCTGAAGTACTCAGGCGTTATGAACTGATCCCTATTCATTACAAACATTAAACATTGTCTGATCAAAATTCTGAGTCTAGTTGGGCGGTATTATTTCTCTTTTTGTCTGCTTTTAAACACTGTACGAAATTGTGTGGACTTGCAACATCATTTCTCAAAGCACATAAAGCCTCGCTAAGATTAGTCCCAACAATTTCGGATGACCGTACCGTGTTTACCAAGCGCCTCCTCGTCTCAATTCTTTGTGCCCATATGGCTCTGACACCTGTCGCAGGTGCCTGGGCGGCTCAGGATTTGGCAACGGAGTCGCTTAATTTGAATTTGCCGAGCATGGGCGCGGTAGCCGGGACGGAGTTGTCTCCTGCCGAAGAACAAGCCTTGGGTGAGGAAATGATGCGTCAAATCCGAGGCGACCCAAGCTACCTCAATGACTCCGAAACACTCGAATATTTAAACCGCTTGGGTTACAAGTTGGTCAGCGTTTCAGATACGCACACCTATAACTTCTTTTTCTACCCGCTCATTGACCATTCGCTTAACGCCTTTGCCATACCCGGTGGTTTTATCGCGGTTCACACGGGGCTTATCGTTGCCGCTCAAAATGAAAGTGAGCTTGCCGGTGTCATCGCCCACGAAGTTGGACACGTAAGCCAGCGCCATATTGCCCGCATGATTGATGCGCAAAAGGGTAACGCCGCCCTGACGCTAGGCTCCTTCTTGCTTGCCCTATTGGCCGCTCGTGCCGGAAGCGGACAAGCCGCGACAGCTTTAGCTGTCGGCGGTCAGGCTGCCATGATTCAGAATCAATTAAGCTACTCAAGAAGCGCAGAACGAGAAGCTGACCGTGTAGGACTGATGTCTCTTACCCGAGCTGGATTTGATCCGAAGGGGATGGAAAATTTCTTCATGCGGTTGCAGCAAAACAATCGTTACTACGAAGCCGCCGCTCCGGCCTATCTCCTCACTCACCCGCTCACGGTTGAACGTATCAGTGATATGGAAAACCGCACGCGTCAATTGGGAGCTCGCACTCATAAAGATTCACTGGATTTTGTTTTGATTCAACAGCGCATGCGCGTACTACAGGAGACAAAGCGCGATGGTTGGTTGAAAGTCATCAAAGAGATGAAACAGGATTTGGCTGATGCCAAAGACAGCCGCCGAAAAACAGCCTTGACTTACGGTCTTTCGATTGTCAGCCGAAAACTTAACCTTAAAGAAGATGCCATTCGTTACGCCAATCAAGCGGTAAGCCTTGGCGGCAACAATGCCATTTTGCTCAAAAACCAATCTGAAGTGCTCTTTTTATTCGGCAATAACAGCGATAAAAATCGAGCGCTTCAAATGGCCAAGCGTTTGGTCGCAAACAACCCCCTTTCGGAAATGGCCGTCAAGCTCTACGCAAGCGAACTCTACGATCTTAAACGCTACCAAGAGACACTTAAATTCATGCGCTCTCAGCAAGCCATGAGCCAAAGCAATCCCTCCTATCACGCCATCAACGCCCGATGCTATCGCGCGTTAAAGCAGATGAGCCGCCACTACATGGCTGTGGGCGACATGTATATGGCGCAAGGTGATAAGCGCGCAGCCGAATACCAATATAACTTGGCTCAGCAAGCAAGCGACGGCGACTACTACACCATGAGCCAAGTCGACGGGAAACTGCGCTCTGTGCGCGCAGACATCATTGAGGAAGAAAAGGCGAAAAACCGTTAACTATAAATTACTCGCTTAAAAGTTTGTCAATATTCTCCGGTGATGCGACCTTAATTGGACAGTCAGGGTATGCATTACGGAAGGCTCTGATCGATTTGCCCCGTACCCTAGGTGTCACTTTGCATTCAAAAGCCACCATCTGACCATCGGTTATTTCTACGAAGTCCATTTCCTGAAGAAAACGGGTTCGCCAAAAATAAATTTCTGTTCCGGTCTTTAAATAGCTGTGTTTTTTCAACCGTTCTGTATAAAAAAGACTTTCCCAAAGAGCTCCGACGTCCGTTCTAGTTGCAATTGGATTAAATCCCCCACTGATTAAAGCATTGCGCACCCCATTATCAATGAAATAAATCTTTTTCCCTAATTTAATTTCTGACTGAGGATTGCGACTAAAGGAAGGCACCACTTTAATAATGAAGCACGATTGTAGGAGATCCACATACCGTTCTATAGTCTTAGAACTTATGCCGAGTTCGCTTGAGACTGTGGCATACTTGATCTCAGAGCCAACGTTATAGGCCAGATAAGTCACTAATTTTCTTAAATCAGTCGGCTTTCTCATTTCCGCCAAATTAAACAAATCTTTGTAAAGAATGCTGCCAACAAAATCGATCAAATATTCTCGGGCGTATTGCGGCTCATTAATAACTGCTGGATAGCAACCGTAGATCATCCGGTCATTGATTGTTCTCTTGAGTTCAAGCCATGATGTTTCTTGAGCTAACTCTTCTAGAGAAAACGGCCAAAGATTAAACGAATTAATTCGACCGGCAGCAGACTCCATGACACCTCCTGCCAAATCTAGAGAACTTGAACCGGTCACAAATATATGGCATCCGGAATCATTGTTATCAACCATGCGCTTGATAACCCGTCCGATGCCTGGAATGTATTGAGCTTCATCAATAACAAGATTAGGATAATCCTTAAGTAACGGTAAATAGCTTGACGGATCGGACAGTACTTTGATGTCATTCTCATCATCTCCTGTCAGGTAATGAGCGCCTTGATCTTTCACAATATGCTCTAGGAGTGTGCTTTTACCGACTTGTCTTGGCCCAAAAAGGACTTCAGCCCGGTTACTGCGTTTTTTCTTAGCCAGTACGTCTTCGATTTGTCTAGGGATATATTTAAAACTTAGCATTTTTCAACTATAATTCATTTTTATCTAGATAAAAATGAATTATAGGTAAAAATAATCAAAAATCACACGGCTTTCTGACCTTGCCTGAAATTGGTTGACAGTTTTTAAAACTACGACTGATTTGGTTGACAGGTTTTTGATTCTTGCCTAATTTTCTTTACAGTCAAAAAACTAAAACCTAATTGTGTTGACACCTTTGGGATCATTCCCTACAGGTGTCTTTTATTTTAATCCTTTTTAACTCTCCTCCTTATGGTTGGCCCAAACATGGCGGGAGTCCTTTATAACGGTCTTCCCTGGTTTACCTGTTTTCTTTCAGAGTACGTTTTCCAGTGGCGTTTGGGGATCGCTCCAAAATCATGACCTTGCCTGAAATTAGTTTAGAAAGCTATGCGGACTCCTTAATCTGCCCAATCCAAATCGGGATTAACTTCTTGCATTCAGAAAGCGTTAGGTTTTCTTCCGTGACAGTCTTCGCATCAGTCTTAAATGTCATGTGATGCTTTCTTCCATGAAGATAGACCCGACCAACGAGTTTCTTTTTATATTTCACAACGACACTCATCGTTGAAGAAATACTGAATGTGAACTTATTCTCGATACCCGCCTCGGCCGCTTTGGTTAAAAGCTCCTTAATGAAAGAGACTTCCAGCTTGGTGGCTTCCACCGGCTGATTGTCAGACGTTAAGAAATAAAACGGTTCAGGTAGCGTTTGAACACTAAGGGGCTTTTCGGCCTTCAGTTTTCGCCACGGATACCTAGCGCGTAACGCTTCAATTGCCGCTGACAACTCTTTCTTGGGTCTCACGGTCGCCACAATGGTCACAGGCTTTTTCGCTTCCTTCTCTGTCTGGGTGGCTTTTTGACTCCCCTCTTTATCTTTGACTAATTGGATAACGGGGTCGTCTTTTTTATCTTGAAGAGCAGCTTTACTCTTCACCTTCACCGGTTCATCATGAGTAATGTGAATTTTTTTCTCTTCAGTTTCAAAATCATGTTTGGGGCGTCCCAGATCGATCGGTTCACCGGATGCTTTCCGAGTGCCGATGGATTTAAAAAAGTCGGCGATTTTATCGAGAATATTCTTTTCGAGCATATCTGTCTCCTTGAGCTCCTTTTTCCATACTAACGGAAAAATCGTTCCTTGACACACAATTTTCAAGGATCAGACGAAAAAGCCTTCATCATATACACTATTGGTAATACGCTTGAAGAGAAATAGAACAACAGTAACGCTCAAAGCGCCTAGAAACTCTCGTATAATTTTGCCGTTCTATCCGATTGGAAATCATTATGGCTATTGAAGATTATTTGACTATTGCCCCGAAAACCGACGAAATTATTGAAACGGATGCTGTCATTGTCGGCGCCGGTCCCGTCGGTTTATTCCAAGTTTTTGAATTAGGTCTTTTAGAGATTAAGGCTCACGTCGTGGACTCGCTCAAAATGGTGGGCGGACAGTGCATGGAGCTTTATGAACATAAGCCCATTTACGATATCCCGGCTCTTCCTGTATGTACTTCACGAGAATTGACGGAAAATCTTTTAAAGCAAATTCACCCCTTCGGACCGCAATTTCACTTAGGTGAAGAAGTCACAATTGTCCGCAAGGAAGAAGACGGCCGCTTTTACGTTGAAACCGATAAAGGCACGCGCTTTATGACAAAGACCGTGTTCATCGCCGCTGGCGTCGGCAGTTTCCAACCGAAGCGCCTAAGCGTC
Source organism: Parasutterella secunda (assembly GCF_024733725.1). NCBI lineage: Bacteria > Pseudomonadati > Pseudomonadota > Betaproteobacteria > Burkholderiales > Sutterellaceae > Parasutterella > Parasutterella secunda. The sequence goes on along the minus strand of NZ_JANRHP010000002.1, from coordinate 230,594 downwards.
CCCGGCATTGAAAAATTTGAAGGCACTCAACTTCACTACCAAGTAAAAGACCCTGAACTCTTTTACGGCAAAAATATCGTCATCTGCGGTGGCGGTGACTCTGCTTTGGACTGGACGCTCAACCTAGTCGGTAAAGCCGAAAGTGTCATCCTCTTGCACCGTCGTGATGGTTTCCGCGCCCAATCAGCCTCTGTTGCCAAGATGCGTGAATTGTGTGAAAACTGGGAAATGCAGTTTGAAGTGGGCCAAGTCACTGGTTTTGAAGAAAAAGATGGAAAGCTTACCGAAATCCGCGTGACAGGCGATGACGGTGTTGTGCGCCGCATGCCGCTTGACCACTTATTAGTTTTCTTCGGTCTTACGCCCAAATTAGGACCTATCGCAGATTGGGGCTTGGAAATCTATCGTAAGCAAATCGTGGTTGATACGGAAAAATTCCAAACCTCCATCCCCGGCATTTTTGCCGTAGGTGACATCAACACCTACCCGGGTAAGAAGAAATTGATTCTTTGCGGATTCCACGAATGTGCCCTGGCAGCCTTTGCTGCCGCCGATATTGTGCATCCTGAAAAGAAGACCTTGCTGCAATACACGACAACGTCTCCCAAGCTACACAAGGTGCTTGGGGTCGAGACTCCAACTCTCGATTAACATTGCTTCGTTAATCCAAAAGAGATCATCCAAATTTGGTTGGTCTCTTTTTTGTTGTTATTTTCTCAAAGGACCTTCTGAACCGAAGACGGTTTTCCACAGTTGCATCACCGTCGCGATATTTTCACTTTGCGCGAAGCGATCAACCCGTACCGGCCCGTCTCCCAATTCCAGACGATGCTTTCTTTGGATGTGACGATAATTGCGATAAATGGACACACACCTCTGGGCGAGTTCTTCACCGATCAAACCGGCTCGAGCCGCCATTTCCAATAAAAGAATATTGCCGAAATTGTTGACCAGCTCCGGATGCTTGTGTGAGTAAGCGAGCACCATTGCCTGAACCGCGAATTCCACATCCACCATACCGCCTCGGTCGTGTTTGACATCAAAAAGCGAGGTCGGATTGGGATGTCCCTCAAGCATACGAGCACGCATTTCGCTCACATCAGAAAAGACTTTTGCTTTATCGCGCGGCAATCTCAAAATAGCTTCACGCTCTTTTTCAAAAGCTTGACCGATTGCTCTGTCGCCCGCGCAAAATCTTGCACGAGTAAGGGCCTGATGCTCCCAAGGCCAAGCGCCCGTACCGTCTTCATTTCTTTGATAGCGCTTAAACATCTCAAATGAAGAGACAACCAAACCATTTTCCCCATTAGGACGCAGGCGCAAATCCACATCAAAAAGAATGCCCGAAGAGGTTTGCACCGTAAGCCAACTCATCATTCGACGCACCAGTCTCGTGTAATTTTTACTGGCCTCGGGACTGGGATCATCGTAGAGATAAATTAAATCCAAGTCCGACGCATAACTTAATTCTTTCCCGCCTAATTTGCCGTAAGCTACGACAGCAAACTTCGGCACATCACAATGGCGAGAAGCAATGGTTTGCCAGGCAAGCGTAATCACCATTTCCAAAACCGCGTCAGCCAATGCTGAGAGTTGATCGGCTAAACGTTCAACCGTAAAACGGCCTTCCAAATCAGCCATCAAAAGTTTAAAAACCGCCGCGTGATGAGCGTCACGCAGAAGGTTCATCTGTGTTTCCTGATCCCCTTCAACTTCACGTAGCTTTTCCCACAAATCGTCCTGCCAACCGCTCCAATCAACGGGTGAAAAGTTATCTAATTCGCTCACGCGTTCATCAACCAACTCATCGAGCACAATCGGGTGCGCGGTCAAATAATCCGCCGCCCAGGCGCTTGTCTTTAAAACGAGTGCGACTTTTTCACAAACTTTCGGATACTGAATTAAAAGCGAAACGTAGGTGCTGCGTCCCGCGATCACTTCCAAAAGCGTGATAAAGCGCGTGAAAATCACTTCGGGCGCAACGCCTTTATCGTCACTTGCCAATTTGATGCACATTTCACTGATGCGTTTTACAAGCTGCGCCATCCGGGTTCGAGCGGACTCAGTCTGTGCAGCCAAGAATTTTGACCCCATTAATTCAAGCACGCGATCGGCACAATGACGGGCCTCTCCATAACCCATTTTTTCAAGGTCATTCGCCAGCGCTTCTTTGGCACGCTCAAAACCAACACTCCACCCTTCGGGCCAATCATCTTCCTGATTTTCTTCTTCGCCCACTTGGAAAATGCCGTCAAAAACCTGCGCCACGTATTCGCGGATTTGCATGAGCTTTTCAACCATCTGAGAACTACTCAACCCCAAAAGGGCAGCAATCTGCTCTCGAGCTTTCTCATCGGGCGGCAAGCGGTGTGTCTGTTGGTCATCGACGTACTGAATGGCGTGCTCCAAATTACGAAGAAACACGTAAGCGTCTGAGAGGCGCTGGACCTGCTCTGCGTTCATCACACCTAATTTTTCCAAAACCGACAACGCGCTCAAAGTACTTTTCAGACGTAACTGAGGTTCTCGGCCTGCGCGAATGATTTGAAATGTCTGGGTAATGAATTCAATTTCACGGATTCCGCCTCGACCTAGTTTGACATCAATACCAAGGTCCTTACCAGCTTCACGGCGCTGCGTTTCGGCACGGATTAACTTATGAAGGTTCGATAAGGCGCTGATGGCGTTAAAGTCCACGTAGCGCCTAAAGACAAACGGACGCACAACATCGTAGAGGTTTTTGCATTGCTTCTCGAACGTCTTTTCGTCAGTGAAAACCGGCTCATTGACAATCCTGCCTTTTAGCCATGCGAATCGCTCCCATTCGCGTCCTTGCACGTAGAGGTATTCCTCAAGCATTTCGCTACTGATCACAATGGGGCCTGAGTCGCCATTGGGACGCAATCTCATATCCACTCTAAAGACAAAGCCCGCACCAGAAATATCCGATAAGGCAGTGATGACTTTTTTTGAAAGACGCTCAAAAAATTCTGCGTTTGTTAATTCTCGCCTGGGATTGGGACACTCGGGCGTTGCCCGACATTGTCCTTGCTCGTCGTAGACAAAAACGAGGTCAATATCGGAGCTCACGTTGAGTTCTTCACCTCCCAATTTCCCCATACCGACAACAAGAAAGTCTTGAGGAACGCCAGAGTCTGACATCGGTACGCCGTACCGCAATGACAATGCCTTGGCATGCACGCGAACCGTTCGACTGACCGATTCTTCTGCCAAATCGGTCATCGTGCGGACAACTTCAAAGTAATCCGCCCGCCCGGTCACATCCCGCGCCACCAAAGTCAGCAACACTTCCCGCCTTAAAAGACGCATGCGCTCGGCCAATGTTTCCGCATCATCAGCGCCTTGCAAAAACGCTTTCATTTTCTCCCGACTGTAAGGCTGATCGGCAAGGCTCTCTAACCATTCCAACCGCTCATTGTCGTTGGACATCGGGCGGGCAGACATCAGGGCACGCTTTACGAAAAATGAATAATCCGGCAACGCTTGAAGAGTTAAACGGGGCATTTTGATTCAGAAAGAAAACTAATGCAACACAGTTTAGCGGAGCCGGTAATTTTTTCGAAAAGTTTCAGTCGAAAAATTTTCCAAAAATTTTCCTTCAAAAAGCTCAAACCGCTAAAATTCGGGGTAGTTCGTTCATTCTTTACGGAAACAGCCTCTTCTTTTGAAAACGACCCAAACAAGCTCTTTACAAAATACGGCTGGACTGCCGCGCAACCGTCACCCCAGCAAGTGGCGACTTCTTTTGCGCACAGCAGGGTGGGTTCTTTTGTTTTTATATCTGTTTTTAACGTTTGCACTGATTGCGGTCAGACTTTGGGTCGTTCCCAATATTGAAACGTTTTATCCGAAACTGGAAAGTTATATTGAAGAGCACACGGGAACGGAGATTGAAGCTCAGGACATCCACGTGGACTGGGAGTGGCTGCGCCTCCGCATCACACTCACGGAAATGACCTTTTCGCGTCCGGGCAAAAGGGCATCGCTCACTTTGCCCAAGGTGCAGGCGACGTTCTCGCTCTCCTCTTTTTATACATTTAGACCAACGTTTTCCCGTCTCGTTGTCTTTAGTCCGCGTTTTAACGTAGAAAGACTGGAAGAAGATCTATTCAATATTGCCGGCTTTGAAATCAACACGGCTCCTTCTGAAACCCGCACGGCTTCAACCGACGCGGCCACGGCACGAAAAGTCCTCGACTGGGTTCTTTCTCAAGAACATCTGGAAATCGTCGATGGCGATTTCAACTACATTGATCTGACGGTGGATCATCCGAGACCAGTTCTTTTGCACAACACAAACGCCGTGTTGCACCGCTACATGATTGCGTGGAATTTTGGCCTGCAATCAACGGCTATTCGTCAAAACAAAACACCGATTGACCTTCGTGCCACGTTCCGGGAAAAATGGTTCGGTTCTCCTAATCGTCTGGCCAAGCTCTACGGCACGGTTTATGCTTCCATCCCCTCCATTGACTTCGGTCGAATCGCTCGCCGAGTCAACCTTGATCATTTCCTTCAAGACGGAACCGGTCAAGCCAATATTTGGTTGGAATTTGAAAACCTCAAACCCACACAGTTAACTGCTGATGTTGCCCTCGATGACGTCAGTCTGCGTTGGAACTCAGACTCAGCCCCCATCCGCGTTGATTACCTCCAAGGGCGACTCAATGAAACACTCGATGGCAATCAGTTGACTTTCGGTACGCAAGATCTTGTCATTAAACCCATCGGGAACGATCCCGTATATTTCGGAGATGCCAAGATTGAGGCAACGTGGAAAGACAGAAACCTGTACGACGGCGCACTCACCATCAACTCTTTTGACCTTCGAGCCCTGACAACGATTGGCCTACAACTGCCAATCCCGGAAGAGGCTCTAAACTTTATTCGTGAGCTTCAGGCCGCAGGCACCATCGAAAACTTTGAAAGCTCCTGGCAAGGGCCCGTCAACGCCCCTGAGCGATATGAATTCAGTACAAAATTTAATGGCCTGACGGTTCAAGATCACGTCGCGCATGAAGATCACAATGTCAATCGATTCGGGTTTTCCAATCTTTCTGGCTCTATCGTAGCCGATGAAGCCGGTGGCACGGTCACACTGGATTCTCCCAACAGCACATTAAGCTTTCCCGGTATTTTCTTTGAAAAGGATTTCAGCTTAGATACACTGCAGATGCAGGCTTCCTGGACAATAAAACCCAAGCTTGAATTTAAAGTCGACAGTCTTTTAGTCTCCAACACCGACGCTTCTGCCCAAGTACACGGCGGTTGGGCGGACACGGGCGGAGCCGGCACTCTTGAAGTTCGCGGCGATCTGCACTACCTAAGAGCTTCTGCCGCACACAAATATATTCCCATTGTGGCAGGCGGCAAAGGAACCAACGATTGGCTCAAGGCGGCTTTGCAAGGCGGCATTGCCAAAAACGGCACCGTTGACCTATACGGTCCGTTAGATGAATTCCCCTTTGTTGACCAAAAAGACAAGGGGTATATCTTTAAAATTACCGGCATGGCCGAAGACGTGAAGCTCGATTATGTGCCCAGTTACCAAAAAGATAAAAATGGCCAATGGGTACCGGGCGAGTGGCCCACTTTTGAAAAGATAAACGGTGAAGCTATTTTTGAAGGCCTGTCCATGACCATCCATGCCCAAAGCGGTCAAACGCTTGGCGCAACCGTCACGGATGTCACAGCAGAAATCCCAAGCTACACCGCCCCTGGCGTACCGCTTATTATCAAAGGTAAAAGCCAAGCTTCGCTTCAAGCCATGGCCAATTGGGTAAACCAAAGCCCTGTTTCGGCCATGATCGGCAATCCCTTTGTCGGCACTACGGCAACGGGCAACGCCTCTTTGGAGTTGGAACTCAATATCCCGATCACAGACTTAGAGCGCACGGCAGTTTCCGGTGCCGTTTTATTAAACGGAAACACCATCAAAATGAAAAATGTGCCGGAGTTGGCTGCCGCACAGGGGCGAGTTTCCTTCACCGAAAAAGGTGTATGGGGCAGTTCTCTCACAGCAAATGTTTATGGGTGTGACGCACTCGGCAACATTACAACGGACGATCAAGGCAAGATTCGCATTACGGCATCGGCCAACGCTACCCCTTATGCCGCTTCTCGCATCATTGATTCTCCCGCTATTACATCCCTTCTGACGCATGCCGAAGGGGCTGCCCCCGTTAACACCGTTGTGGAAATTGATCATGGTGTCAATATCCACGTAAGCAGTAACCTTTTAGGCATCAAAGGCAATGCGCCAGCGCCCTTTAACAAAGCTGCCGATACGGCCTGGCCCTTGCAATTTGATTTTGTCCCCTGCGCATCAAAAGAAAAGTGCTCAACCAAGATGACACTTTCCATTGATGAAGTGTTCGGGATGCAAATTCACTACAACGATACCGATCAGGGACTTAAAACCCAAAGAGGGATTCTCTCTGTCGGTAAACGTTCCAACGCCAATCCGACAGCTAATGGTTTAGCGTTGATTATTCAATCGCCCTCTTTGAAGTGGGAAGAGTGGGAAAACATTCTTACCGAAGCTCAGGGGGCACTAGCATCTGACCCCAAGCGTGAGATGAAAACTCTGGATTTAAATCGTGCGGATATTCAAATCGGGCGTCTGACCTATAAGGGATTGAATTTTGACTCGGTGAAAGTCAATGCAAGAGCGTACCCGTCGGGCGCTTGGAGCGGTAACATTGCGAGCACCTTGGCAAAAGCCGATTTTAACTACACGCCACGCACGAGCCACTCTCATCCGCTTTTGACAGCCAACTTCGATTATCTGCACATTCCACGTCCAGAGCTTGTCGATGAAGCAATCAAAGTCGCTCCAAAAGAAACTCAGTCTTTGCCCTCTATCGCCTTAACCGTTAAGGATTTGCGCTACCAAGATTTCAACTTAGGCACATTAAAACTTTGGGCAGAAAATGAAGGTAGTGGTCCGAGCACCCTTTGGGACTTAAAACAGTTCTCGCTGGCTAACAGCGATGCAACGCTAAGTGCCAACGGCTCTTGGAATGCCGGACAACGGAAAAACTCGCAGACAACGCTCGAAGCAACCCTTGACGTTAACGATTTAGGCGAATTGTTGGAGCGCTTTAAATTGGCCCACGTCATCAACGATGGCAGCGGTCAGGTTCATGCTAAATTGCAGTGGAACGGCGCTCCGGTTGACTTCAACACCGACTCTTTAAACGGCACGATTTCCACGACACTCGCTTCGGGCCAAATTCTTCAAGTTGAACCCGGTGCGGGCCGCATTCTGTCGCTGCTGTCATTGCAAACACTTTTAAGACGCCTAACCTTTGACTTCCGTGACGTGGTCGGTCAAGGTTTTGTTTTTGACTCGATTTCGTCCAATGACACCATCACCGATGGTGTTCTGAATGCTAACTCGTTCCGACTGATCGGCCCACAGGCCACTATATTGGCCGAAGGCTCGCTTGACCTCAATAAGCTTACACAAAATATCACCGTTACGGTTTTACCCGACATCAGTTTAGGCGGAGCCAGTCTTGCGCTTGCCGTTGCCAATCCCATTTTAGGCGTCGGCAGCTTTATTGCTCAGTTGGCACTTCAGACGCCGCTATCGGAATTGCTAAGCACAGAATATAAAATTACCGGTTCAATTGATGAACCCATTGTTACAAAGGTGGGAGAAGCGACAGAGACCTCGGCTTCTTCTCAAAAATAAGAAAAGGAAAAATCATGCGAATTGCTGCTTGTCAGATGGTTTCGGGGACGAATATTGATGAAAATATTCATACCGCGAAATCTTTAATTGACTCGGCCGCCCAAAGTGGAGCCGAACTGGTTGTACTGCCCGAGTATTTTTCTTTGATGCCCACAAGCGACAAAGATTGGGTGGCGGCGGCCGAGACTTTCGGCGACGGCCCTGTGCAAAAAGCGATGAGTCAGGCTGCTCAAGAGGCTCAAATCTGGCTTGTTGCCGGCACCATTCCTCTTAAAGCTGATGATGACCAACACTTCATCGATGCCTGCATTGTTTACAACCCAAGCGGAGAAGTGGCCGCTCGTTATGACAAAATTCATCTCTTCCAGTTCGAACGAGGCGAGGAGCACTACGAAGAGGCTCAAACAACACAAGCCGGCCGTGAAGTAAAAACCGTTGCCATAGAGACCTGGGAAGGCGCCTGGAAGGTCGGCCTTTCCGTGTGCTTTGATCTTCGTTTCCCGGAATTGTTCCGCAAGCTCGATACACCCGACATCATCACTTTACCTGCGGCCTTCACAAGCTTTACGGGGCGCGCCCATTGGGATCCCCTCTTACGTGCCCGAGCCATTGAAAACCAATGCTACGTGCTTGCCTGTGCTCAAGGTGGCAATCACGAAAACGGACGTCAAACCTGGGGGCACAGCATTTTAATTGATCCTTGGGGAGCCACCGTTGCGGAATTAACACAAGGCGAAGGCGTGTTGCTCGCAGAGGTTCAGGCGAGCCGCATCAAGCAGACAAGAGATATTCTGCCCGCTTTGAAGAGCCGCGCGCTTTAATGCTTTTGCGCCGATATTGACGGCAACATTCACCATCTTCGGACAATTGCATTATTATCTGTATTTGGAGTTAATTTTATTTTTGAGACCTGTCTGCAATCAGGCCTTAAGATCAAAAGGGGTTTGATCTTGTTTCGTTTAATGACGCCTATTGTGTTGCTCACGCGACTTTTAGTTGGCGCCTATCCTCAATGGATCGGCAGTACGCCCTCGGATAAGCAACGCATCTATTTTGCCAACCACACTAGCCACTTGGACACTATTGTCCTGTGGTCGTCGTTGCCTAAAGAAATTCGCTCACATACCCGCCCTGTAGCCGCCAAAGACTACTGGGTGAAGGGTGCCATTCGCAGACGCATTGCCATTGAAGAGTTAAATGTGGTTTTGGTCGACCGCCGCCGCACCGAACACAGTGATCCTCTCGAACCCCTGAGAGAATGCCTGCGTGAAGGCTCTTCCATGATTATTTTCCCGGAAGGCACGCGTCGCCCTCAGGCCATACCGAGTGAATTCAAAAGCGGTATCTGGCGCTTGGCGCGTGAATTCCCGAACGTGGAATTGATTCCGGTTTACATTGAAAACCTTTACCGAGCCATGCCTAAAGGTGTTTTAATCCCCGTGCCCACGGTTTGCTCTGTCCGTTTTGGCGCTCCCTTGCCCTTCACGCCCGAGGATCCGAAAGAAGAATTTCTGACGAGAGCCCGCGAAGCGGTCATTAAATTGTCGGAGGCTTGATATGCGGTTGGGTATTACCTTACAAGAAACCTACACGCTGGTTCTGGTTGTTTTGGTGCTTTTGGCCATTATCGGGACAAGCTATTGCCAATGGGCTATTCGCAAAGCCGTCGCTCCGGAACAAATCGAACGGATCCGTGTCGTCAACTCCCGAGTCAAAATGGGTTGGTGGCTTATTATCGTTTTCACTTTGGCGTTCTGGGCCGGTCAAAACGTCCTTTTGATTGTCTTTGCCTTGGTGAGCTTTTTCACCTTCAGAGAGTTTGTTGCCCTGACTCCGATTAAAGTCTCGGACCATTGGGCGCTCGTTGTCTCTTTTTATATCGTCATTCCGCTTCAGTACATCTTAATTGGGCTTGACCGCTATTGGCTTTTCACCGTATTTATTCCGGTCTACCTTTTCTTGCTGTTGCCCGTTTTGATGTCCCTGCGTCCGGACAATGACCGATTCCTTGAACGTGTAGCCAAAATTCAATGGGGCGTGATGTTAAGCGTTTACTGTATCAGCCATGCCCCGGCCATCATGAATTTTGACATCACACGCTTTGGCTCTAGCCCGTCGCTGCTGTTGCTCTTTTACCTCTTGATTGTTTTCTTGGGTGATCTCTTCGTCGTTATGGCTAGTTCCTACTTCGGCGGTAAGACCCTGCGAGACAACCCGCATAAAACCGTTAAAGGCATTTTGGTGGGCGGCTTTATCACCATCCTTGTCGGCTACGCGCTTTTCTGGATGACGCCCTTTAGAACATGGCAGGCCTTGGTTATGGCCACCATCATCGTGGTAACCGGTGCTTTCGGTGATATCGTCATCTCGTCTGTTAAGCGCTCCTTAGGCAGCCGCTTCTTGGACGGTGACAAGTACATCGGCCGCGGCAACCTTGAGCGTCTCGCCCCCCTGATGTTCTCCGCCCCGATTTACTATCACATTACACAGGCCTACTTCTCGGCCAATTGGTAAATCATTTTGAGAGCTCCCAATGTTGGGAGCTCTTTTTTTGCGTCCGCACAATATATACCTCTAAAGAGGGTTGTAAATGCTGTTTTAATGCTTATTTATTGAAATATTTATACTTTTGTATAACTTAAATCCGCCATTTAAAGACTTCTCGGGCATACACTAAAAAGTATCTTTTCATCTACCGGAGTTCTTTTATGTACGACCCCAAATCAAAAGTCGCCACAGAATTCATCTCTCACGAAGAAATTGAAGCGTCGCTGGCCTTTGCCGAAGAGCACAAACATGACCGCGAATACATTCAAGCTGCTCTCAAAAAGGCAGAAGCTTTTAAAGGCCTCACTCACAGAGAAGCCGCGGTTTTACTCGCTTGCGAAGAACAGGATTTAAACGACGAAATTTTTGCAACCGCCAAAAAGGTTAAAGAGCATATCTACGGCAATCGTATCGTACTGTTTGCCCCGCTTTATCTTTCCAACTACTGCGTCAATACTTGCACATACTGCCCGTACCACGCTAAAAATAAACACATTGTTCGCAAAAAACTCACACAAGAACAAATCCGTCAGGAAGTCATTGCCCTTCAAGATATGGGCCACAAACGTCTTTTACTCGAAGCAGGAGAACATCCGCGCTACAACCCCATCGAGTACATTTTGGAATGCATCAATACGATCTATTCCATTAAGCACAAAAACGGTGCCATTCGCCGTGTCAACATCAATATTGCGGCAACCACGGTTGAAAATTACAAAAAACTTCACGAAGCCGGTATCGGTACTTACCAACTTTTCCAAGAAACCTATCACAAAGACCAGTACGAACTGCTGCATCCAAAGGGCCCAAAGAGCGACTACGCTTACCACACAGAAGCGATGGACCGCGCGATGGAAGGCGGAATTGATGATGTGGGCTTAGGCGTTTTATTCGGTCTGACGCTTTACCGCTACGATTTCGTTGGTCTTTTAATGCACGCGGAACACTTGGAAGCGGTCTGGGGTGTTGGACCGCATACCATTAGTGTGCCGCGCATTTGCCCGGCCGATGATGTGGACCCGAGGACCTTTACCAACGCCGTTCCTGACGAGCTCTTTTTAAAGATTGTTGCACTGATTCGTTTGGCCGTTCCCTACACCGGCATGATTATTTCCACGCGCGAATCGGCACGCGTGCGCGGCAAGTGTCTTGAAATGGGTGTCTCACAAATCAGTGGCGGCTCTCGCACAAGCGTTGGCGGTTATGTCCTTGAGGAAGAAAAGGAAGAGAACTCCGCCCAATTTGAAACAAGCGATCGCCGCACGTTGGATGAGGTGGTGAAATGGCTATTGGACGGCGGCTACCTGCCCAGTTGGTGCACCGCTTGCTACCGCGCAGGCAGAACCGGAGACCGTTTTATGTCATTGGCCAAAACCGGTGAAATCGCCACGTATTGCCAAGCCAATGCCATCATGACGCTAAAAGAATACGCTCAAGACTATGCCCGCCCGGCTACACGTGAAGCCGCACAAAAAGTCATTGAGGCGGAAATTCCGAAGATTGTCCACGAAAAGATCCGCAAAGCTAGCGTGATTCGCCTTCAAAAAATTGAAGAAGGCGAACGCGATTTCCGATTCTAATTTTTTCTAAAAAAACAAACCGGCGAATTGTTAAACTTTTCGCCGGTTCGTTTTTTCTGGTGCTAGAAGCAGGCAGAGCCAGAGCACACTTTCAGGTATTTAGCGCAAACTGTTGCGGTTTAACTCGCGCTGCTGAGACAGAATCATATGTTTGAGCAATCGAGCCAATTCGCGTTGCTCTTCCACGCTTAAGCAAGAAGCAAATTGCCGCTCCACTTCAACGTGGGAGTTAACTGCGTCCAGTGTCAGAGCCTTACCTTTTTCAGTAGCCTTCAAAATGACGCCTCGTCTGTCACCCGTATCCGGAAAGCGCTCAAGCAGTCCCTTTTCCTCAAGCTTACGGATTCGATTGGATAGCCCACCCGAAGTGATCAAAATTTTGGTTTGCAAAATCTTGGGCGTAATCACCGCATCGGGATTACGTGTCAAAACAGCCAACACTTCAAATTCACCACGGGTAAGATCGTAGCGGGCGAGGTTTTCAGCCACGCGCCGCTCCACGTAGTAGCTCATGCGAACTAAACGCGCCACAACCGAAATCGGCTCTGTGCTTAAAGTCGGAACCTGAGCCTTCCACTCTTCTTCGAGCGAATCGACAAAGTCCTTCAAATTGCGACTGGTATCTTCCGTCACGGTTATTTTGCTCCTAAGCGCTTAATGGCCAGATAGTGATAGATGTCAAAGAGTTCTTGCAGACGGAATTCTTCAAATTCAAACTTGGCTTGATGGTGACCAGCCTTTAATTCAGAACCGACAACCACGTAACCGGCCTTACCGCCTTTGTTTTGTACTCGACGCATCAAAACGGTCGCATCATCGCTGCCGTTAAAGTTCATGGTGTCACTGATCTTCGTGCAGTACTTAGCGTGTTGAGCTGCTTCAGCAAAATCGTTTTGAACTTCTTCGTCTTTCACAAAGTCGATGGCTTCGCCCATCACTTCGCTTTCAGCTTGGCAACCGTACATAGCGGCTGCGCCGTTGACACGAGCCACGGCCTCTTCAAACATGCAATTATTAATCGCTTCCGTTTCACCACGCACTTCCACTTGCATTTCAGCCGTCGAAGCGATCACATTACGACCTTCACCTGCGCGCATATAGCCGACGTTAACACGCGTCATGCCTTGACCGTGACGAGGAATAGCCATCAAAGCCAAACTTGCCGTTGAGGCGGCCATCAACGCATTACGACCTACTTCGGGCTGCATACCTGCGTGAGACGGCGTTCCCTTAAAGCGGAAGTCAACCTTGGTCGTGCAAAGGAATTTTTCCGGAGCGGTGACCACTTCACCACCGGGGATATCACAACCCAAGTGACCGCAATAGAGATAGTCCAAATCATCCAAGACACCGCTTTCAGCAATCGGACGACCGCCACGAGAACCTTCTTCGCCCGGTTCAAAAATGAGTTTAACGGTACCGCAAAGCTGATCCTTGTTAGCAGCCAACCATGTAGCCAAACCCATCAAGACAGCTTGGTGTCCATCATGACCGCAGGCATGCATGTAACCCGGGATTTGAGAAGCAAAACCTTCCTTTGTCGGAGCGTGTTCAGGATCGCTTGATTCAGTCACCGGAAGGGCATCCAAGTTGCAGAGAAAACCGATCGTGGGACCGGGACGGCCGGTTTCCAAAACACCAATCACACCCGTTACCCCTTGCATACGTTCAAGGATTTCCGGGCTCACCTTCTTTTGAGCCGCTTCGTAGAACTTCGCAATTTGCGGCTTGATTGCACCGCGAATAAAGTCCTTGTTGATCACATCGTAACCACACAAGACCTTAAAGCCCAGTTTTTCCATGTGTTCAATAACACGGGCGCTGGAGACGAATTCACACCAACCGGGTTCCGGCCAAGCATGAATTTCGCGACGCTTGGCAATCAACCACTCTTGAGAGATCGGTTCTAAATAGGCCATGACAAATCTCCTTCAAATTAGATATAGCGAACGAACGACATAACCATCACGGCAATGAAGCCCGCCAAAATCGGTACAGAGGTGCGCTTAACCACTTCAAGCGGATTAGCACGCACGGAAGCCGCCACAATAATAATCACTGCGGCCACAGGCGAAATGGAACGAATTAAATTCGAGGTACATTGCATCGGCAAAGCGACCATGATCGGATCAATACCGGCGTTTTGAGCAATGGACGGAATCAACTCGATGAAACTATAGAAAACCGCGTTACCCGAACCACTGATAAACGTAATCAAGGCGGTGATACCGGAGAAGGCAAACATGAGGCCTGCACTTGCGTTTTCAACACCGGCGATAGAGTTGGAAATCATGTCAATCATGCCCATGGCACGGAGCCCCGCCACCATGGTGGAAGCCGCCACAATCAACACCACAACCTGAGAGAAGCCCTCACCCATTCCCTTGAAAAAGAGATTAGCGTCCTTCATACCTTGCTTAACGTTACCCTTGCGAACTAATTCGCAAATGAAAGCCAATGCAAAGCAGAAAAGGGTAATTTCAACTAAGCCCACCTTAGCGTGTCTGAAGCAAGCCCAGAAGAAGATCACCAAAATCAACGGCAAAACCGGGAAAAGTGCGTAGTAAACAGGAACTCCCGTCAAATCACGTACTTTGAGTTTGCTTTCATCAATTTCGGCAGAAACTTGACCGGCTTGACGCTTATCCATGTAGCGCTGCCAGAAGTAGTGAACGATACCAATAACAATCAAGGCCGGAATCGTGATCGGAGCATGGTGATAGAAAACATAGTCAACCACGTGATCAAAGCCCAAGACACGAGCGGCCACCACATTGTCCCCGCCGAGCGGTGTCGGAACAATTGTTGCCGTTGTGGCGATCACACCAGCGGCTGTCAAGACGCTCATACGAGCGGCGCGAAGCACCGGGTAAAGCGTAGCCATCAAAATAACAGCCAAAGACGAGGCGCTCGGGATAATGATGGAGAGCAACGTACCGACCCAGAAAACTAACGGTACGAGAATATACGGCGAATGAATTCTTTCAAGCGGTTTGCTCAACACTCGGATCACCATGTCATTGGCACCGATATGCGACATATAAGCAGCAAAACCGAAAAGAGTCAGAATGATTAAACCGGCATTGGAATATTGACTGATAAAGAGATCTTTCATCGCTTTAAACGGATCAACCCAATTTAAACCGGAAGATGCCTTAGCACTGACCGCAGGATGACCAAGCATCACTGCAACAGCTAAAAGCACCAAGCCCGTGGCAAAGAGCACAACCTTGGCGTCGTAGTTTTTAGCAATTGCCCAACCGGCAATAACAAGTGCCACCACGCAAATAATTAATTCAAGCATTACCTATCCTTACAAGAGAAAAATAAGCTTTTTGAGTTAAAAAAGAGACCGAGGTCACTATACGCAACTTCCACCACTCGGGCAATAGATAAATACACCGAAAGGCCATTCTTAAAGATCAAATATCTTCTCAAAAAGTATCTTCACGTGAAGATATTTGGTTATAATTTTGTTATTACTTGATTTTCAGTATTATTTTTTTCATGATGAAGTTTGTTTTTTCAGGTTTTATTCTGGCCGCCTTTGCCGCAGTCCTGTGGGGAACGGCCGGCACCGCCCAAACATTTATCACGAGTCCCTCTCTTTCTCCCCTATGGGTGGGAGCGTTGCGCCTGGTGTGCGCGTGCCTTTTTTTCTACCCCATGCTCGCGATCAGTCAACGTCAATTACAACCATCAAACGCTTCTGCTAAAGGTGAAGATCACTACCTTTTAAAAGTAATTGCCGCAGGTTGCTGCATGGCCATGTTTAATCTCTTATTTTTTAGCGGCGTCAAAATTGCCGGCGTCGCGCTTGGCTCTTGCACAATCATCGCCTCCGCCCCAGTGTGGGCCGGCATCCTAGAAGCCGTGATTAAACGTAAAGCGCCCGACTCTTTGTGGCTTACCGGTGTAGCCGTCGCCATTGCGGGCGGTATTTGGATGGCCGTTTCGCAGGCTGAAAATATTGAAGTTAGTGCCTTTGGTTTGGGTATTTGCCTCACAGCCGGCTTCTTTTACTCAAGCTACTCTTTACTTGCTAAAGAATTGGTTCGAATCACTACCCCATTGAGAGCCTCAACTCACTCATTTACCGTGGCCGCTGTCATCGCTTTGTTGGCTGCCTGGATCTTTTCTCAGACGCCTGAAATTATCTTTGAAGACATCCTCATTGTTTTTTATTTGGGTGTTGTCGTAACAGGTTTTGCCTATCTGCTTTACGGAACAGCGCTTAAAACCACCCGGGTTTCAACCTGTGTGGCTCTGGGACTTTTGGAACCC
The DNA here is from genome assembly GCF_024733725.1 of Parasutterella secunda. NCBI lineage: Bacteria > Pseudomonadati > Pseudomonadota > Betaproteobacteria > Burkholderiales > Sutterellaceae > Parasutterella > Parasutterella secunda. The sequence goes on along the minus strand of NZ_JANRHP010000002.1, from coordinate 214,463 downwards.
GTGACCGCCTTTGTCCTAGCCATCGTTGTTGTGGGTGAAAATGTTAACCCCTGGGCCACGTTAGGATTGCTGGCCATTCTTGCCGGTCTGGCTCTGGTTTTACGATCAGAACAAAAACAAAACACGGCCTCCTAACGAATAGAGTTTTTCTTTTTGAGAAGTCTGCGATCATTTTTGACTACAATGATCGCAGATACTCTCACGGAGGAAACTCTTCATGCTGCATTTAGCTGCCTATATCCCGGAGATGATTGAGACAAGACGCCATCTCCACCACCATCCTGAAATTGCCTGGACAGAATTTCTTACCACTCAAACCATCGTCAAGCGCGTTCGCGAATTAGGCTTTAAGACAATTCTCGGCAAAGCTTTGTTTGACACCGAGCACGCTTTGGGCCGTGAAGAAAAAGTCATTGAAGAAGCGATGCAACGCTCTTTAAAGCTTGGCATGGATCCTGTACTTCTGAAAGAACTCGAAGGTTACACGGGCTGCATGGCTGTTTGGGAAACCGGTAAACCGGGACCTGTTACTGCTTTACGATTTGATATTGACTGCGTCAATGTTGAAGAAAATCACGATGCCTCCAATGAAGCGAATCGTGAAGGTTTTGACAGTGAATGCTGCGGTCTCATGCACGCCTGCGGACACGATGCCCATGCGGCCATGGGTCTAGCTGTTGCCCATTGGATTCATGACAATGCCAAAGAGCTCAAAGGAACCATCAAACTGATTTTCCAACCGGCAGAAGAAGGCACTAAAGGGGCCGCCGGCATCGCTTATTCCAAGAATTTGGATGATGTCGATTATTTGGTTGGCGGTCACATCGGTGTTGATGCCAAATTGCACGAAGTGGCGGTCATTCGCAATGGTTTCCTTGCCACCACCAAAATGAATGTTACTTTCACCGGTGTCCCGGCTCACGCGGGAGCTGCCGCCGAATTGGGGCGCAACGCTTTGATGGCCGCTTGCTCAGCCGCTATGCAAATCATGGGCATCGCCCGTCACGGAAAAGGTGACACCAGTGTCAACATCGGCACTATTTCAGCCGGCGAAGGACGAAATGTCGTACCGGTTCACGCCAAAATGGAATTGGAAGTTCGCGGCAAAAACGATGAAATCAATCGTTATATGCAAGAAACGGCTGAACGCATGATTCGTGGTTCGGCTGAAAGCTACGGCGTAAAGTACAAAATTGACGTGATGGGCATGGCTACCGATATCCACTCAGACTCCGCCCTATCGGATATGCTTGAAGAAGAGGCGAAAAAAGTCCCCACTGTTAAGAAAGTCTTTGATATCAACTCTTGCACCGGCAGCGAAGACTGCTCGTTGCTGATGAAGACGGTTCAAAAACACGGCGGTCAAGCCACCTTCTTTTACTATGGCTGCAACCACCACGGCCACCACAGAGGTGACTTTGAAATTCAAGACACAGAAAGTATGCCCGAAGGTTTTGAAATCTTTGTTCGCATGCTGGAACGCTTAAATTCTGATTCCGCCCAATAATCATAAAAGGCCTCGGGACTCAATCCCTGAGGCCACACTCTCTTCAGGAATACTGGGATGCAGTTTCTTGCTCAATTTTTCAAGTTCGAAGAAAAAAATACAAACTGGCGCCGAGAACTGATGGCAGGCTTCACGGGTTTTGTCACCGTTTGCTACGTCGTGCTCGTGATTCCTGCCATGTTGGCCGATGCCGGCATGAATTTGCAGGCTGCGACGATTGCTGTTATTTGGGCCACGGCGTTTGCCAGTCTCTTAATGGGATTAGTGGCTAATTTTCCGGTTATCGTTGCACCGGGACTTGGCATTTGCGCCTTTTTCTCTTATTACGTTTGCGGACCGATGGGCCTCTCTTGGCAAACCGCTTTGGCAGCCGTCTTTATTTCTGGCGTCATCTTTTTCTTGTTGACGGTCACCAAAATTCGTCAACTGATCATTGACGCGGTGCCAACCGATATTAAGCACGCCATTGTTGTCGGTTTAGGTTGCTTTATTTCATTCATTGGTTTGAAGAACGCCGGACTGATTGTGGCCGATCCCTCCACTTTCGTTGCTTTGGGAAATTTGCACAAAGCTGAACCGCTTTTGGCTGCCTTAGGTGTTCTTTTAATCAGCGCATTAATGGTTCGACGGATAAAAGGTGCCATGATTATCGGCATCTTGGCCGTCACTGTCTTGGGATTACTCTTGGGTGTCTCACCGCTTCCTGATCTGTCAACACTAAGCGCCCCCTCCTCGCTGACACCCAGCGAAACCTTCTTTGAATTGGATTTCAATTCTGTTTTTGCTTATGGCATTGTGACCATAGTTTTCACGCTGACGATGGTGGATCTATTTGACAACATGGGAACCTTGATTGGTCTATCCATTCGCGCCAATATGCTCGATCACAAAACCGGACACATTGAAGGCTTGGAAAAGGCGCTTTTTTCGGATTCTGTTGCAACCATGGCCTCAGGTATCATCGGCACACCCACCTGCACAAGCTATATTGAAAGTGCCGCGGCAATCGCCGAGGGCGGACGAACAGGTGTTGTCCCCATTGTCAGCGCCATCCTATTTTTGCTCTGTCTCTTTGCTTTGCCTTTTGTGACGGTTGTTCCGGCTTACGCCACCGCTTCAGCGCTCATTGTGGTTGGTGGATTAATGATGCAATCCGTTGTTCACATTAATTTCAAAGACTTCTCAACCGGTATGCCGGCTTTCCTGACCATCATCACAATGCCCTTAACATTTAATGTGGCAACCGGTTTCGGATTGGGCTTTATCAGTTACGTGTTTCTCAAGCTACTGACAAATCAAACCAAAGATCTCAACATCGTGACAATTCTTGTTGCTTTGGCTTTTGGCATCAACTTCATGATGCGCTGAAAAAAAAGAGCGCTCCACTTTTGAGAGCGCTCCTTTTTCGTTCAGTTCAGAAACGAATTATTGGGCGGCCATCATGGCGCAAGCCGTATCGAGCATACGGCAAGAGAAGCCCCATTCGTTATCGTACCAAGCCGTCACCTTCACCAAACGCGTACCAGAGACCTTCGTCAACGTGGCGTCAAAGATAGAAGAGTGCGCATCGTGGTTGAAGTCAATGGAAACGAGCGGTTCATCGTTGTAGCCCAAAATGCCTTGGTTTTCAGACAATTCAGAAGCAGCCTTCATCACCGCATTGATTTCTTCAACCGTCACATCACGCTTGGCTTCAAAGGTCAAGTCCACAAACGAGACGTTGATCGTCGGAACACGCACAGCAAAACCGTCAAGCTTACCGTTTAAGTCCGGCAACACAAGACCCACAGCGGCGGCAGCGCCGGTCTTGGTCGGGATCATGGAGTGCGTTGCGGAACGAGCGCGACGCAGATCCTTGTGATAAACGTCAGTTAACGTTTGGTCATTGGTGTATGCGTGAATTGTCGTCATCAAACCACGTTCAACACCGATCGCCTTATGTAAAGCATTGACAACCGGAGCCAAGCAGTTTGTCGTGCAGGAAGCATTGGAAACAACGGTCATATCCTTGGTCAAGACGTCTTGGTTAACACCGTAGACCACCGTGGCGTCCACCCCCTTACCCGGAGCCGAAATCAACACTTTCTTAGCACCGCCTTCCAAGTGGGCCAAGCATTTTTCCTTGGTACGGAATGCGCCCGTGCATTCGAGCACAACGTCCACGCCCAATTCTTTCCAGGGCAGATTGCGGGGATCGCGGTCGCAGAACACGCGCATGCGGTCGCCATCAACAATCAGGTATTTTTCCGTGTCAGAAACTTCCTCAACCTTCACTTCGTGGTTGAAGTGTCCGTGAACCGTGTCATGACGCAACAAATGAGCATTGGTCTTGATGTCACCCATGGCGTTAATGGCCACAATTTCGATATCGTGCTTTTTGCCCAATTCATAGTGGGCGCGCAACACGTTACGACCGATGCGGCCAAAACCCGTAATGGCAACTTTAATGGTCATTTTGAAAATCCCCTCTTTAGTAATTAATGATTAATGGCTTTCATAGCGGCCTCAACCACGCGATCCACGGTAAAGCCGAATTTTTCCCAAAGCACACCGGCAGGAGCCGATTCACCGAATGTATCGATGCCGACCACTTCACCGTTTTTAACGTACTTGTACCACAAACCGGTCACCGATGCTTCGATGGCAACTTTGGGCGCATCCGTTAAAATCGCACGCTTTTCTTCTGAAGACAGTTTATCGAAAAGTTCCGTGCAGGGCATGGACACCACTCGTGTACCGATGCCTTTTTCTTCCAAAGCTTCGCGAGCCTTCACCGCCAAGGGCACTTCGGAGCCCGTGGCAATGAGAACGCAGTCGACCTCATCGGCGCCTTTACCCGACTCTTTCATGACGTAGGCACCGGCTTTAAGAGCTTCTTTAGCATCACGCACGACCTCTTGCGGATCACGGGCGATGAATTCAATATTTTGACGCGAACCAATAATGATTGACGGCGTATGGCGGGATTCAATGGCGCTTTGCCAGGCCACCAATGCTTCAACCGTGTCACACGGGCGCCAGACATTTAAATTTGGGATAAGACGCAAACTCGGAATGTGTTCTACAGACTGGTGCGTCGGGCCGTCTTCACCCAAACCGATGGAATCATGAGTGAAAACAAAGATGGAGCGCTGCTTCATCAACGCAGCCATGCGGATGGCGTTTCTCGAATAATCGGAGAACGTCAGGAAGGTGGCGCTGAAAGGCACAAATCCATGATACAAGGCAATGCCATTTTGAATTGCAGACATACCGAATTCACGAACACCGTAGTTAATGTGACGACCCAAATAGGTGTCCGGTCGCATGGCTTCGACACCGGTCCAGTTGGTCAGGTTAGACCCCGTCAAGTCAGCAGAACCGCCGAGCAATTCAGGCAGATGCGAAGCAAAAGCATTTAGCGCTTTTTGACTGGCCTTGCGGGTTGCCACGGTTTCTTGAGCCACTGCAGCCTTCTCAATGGCTTGCTGCATGACCGCTTCGAAGTCTTCAGGCAGATCACCCTTCAGACGACGAGAAAGCTCTTTACAGAGTTGAGGATATTCTTGGCCATAACGAGCCCACATCTCGTTGTACTCGGCTTCAAGTTTTTCACCCTTTTCACGGGCGTTCATCGCATCGTAAATTTCCTGCGGAATGACAAACGGATCCCATTTCCAGCCAAGTGCCTCGCGGGTGAGTTTGAGTTCTTCTTCACCCAACGCTTCACCGTGAACCTTGCTTGTGCCTTGACGGTTGGGAGAGCCTTTACCGATAACCGTACGGGCGATAATAAGCGTGGGTTTGTCTTGGCTTTGCTTAGCCGTGGCAATCGCGCGATCCATCTCATCGATGTCGTGACCGTCAACCGGTCCAATCACATTCCAACCGTACGATTCAAAGCGCTCACGCGTGTTATCCGAGAACCAGTTGATTACCTTACCGTCAATGGAAATTCCATTGTCATCGTAAATCACAATCAACTTGTTGAGCTTCCAGGTACCCGCCAATGAGCACACTTCGTGGCTGATGCCTTCCATGAGGCAACCGTCACCTAAGAAGCAGTACGTATAGTTGTCAATAACATTAAAGCCCGGACGGTTAAATTCGGCCGCGAGCATTTTTTCAGCCAAAGCCATACCCACCGCGTTACCGATACCTTGTCCCAAAGGACCCGTGGTGGTTTCCACACCGGGCGTCACATCCACTTCCGGGTGTCCGGGCGTCTTGCTGTGCCACTGGCGGAAGGCCTTTAAGTCATCAATTGTCAGATCGTAGCCCGTCAAGTGCAAAAGCGCATATTGCAGCATTGAGCCATGGCCATTACTCAAAATGAAGCGATCACGGCCAATCCACTTCGGATCGGCGGGATTGTGGCGCAAATGTTTTGTCCACAAGGCAATCGCAATATCGGCCATGCCCATCGGCATACCTGGGTGACCGGACTTGGCCTTTTGCACGGCATCCATGGCCAAAGCACGGACAGCATTAGCCATCAACTGAGGAGTGACACAACAAGTCATAGTGTTTCTAACCAATTTAAAAGGAGAAAATCACACATCAGACGAAACCATTTTCATCCGACTTAAACAATAAGATTGTACTGAAATTGTGGGCGTAATTCGGTCTAAAGCGCAAAACTTTTTGACCGAATAATTTAGAGTGACCACCACTTTTCAAACTTTGACAATAAGGAAATATCCCTAGGCGTTTTCATGGAGCTTCTAGGTAGTTTGGCGTAGTATTTTCCGCGGCCGGGTATGTTCCGGCTGCCGGACAAGTCCGGCTGAACATTATGAGGAGTTTTTCATGTTCAAAAAAGCGACTTTGGTGGCCTCTGTTTTGGCCGCATTCTCTACCATGAGCTTGGCTTGCACGACTGTTTTGGTCGGCCCTGAAGCAACTGCAGACGGTTCTTTCTTCGTTGGCCGCAACGCCGACAGCGATGCTTTGAAAGCTCAACACATGGTGATCCATCCCGCCAAAAAGAACCAAAAAGGAATGTATCGCACACAAGACTACAAGGGTGCCACCAACTTTGAATATCCGCTTCCGAAAAATGCTATGCGTTACACGACCGTTCCTAACTGGAAGACGCAATTGCACGGTGCCGTTGGTTTCAACGAAGCCGGTGTCGGCATGTCTGGAACGGAGTCTATTTTTGCCCGTGACGATGCATTAAAACTTGACCCCTACAATGAAGCAACGGGTATTACCGAAGACGATATTTTGGATGTCATTTTGCCGCGAGCCAAGAGCGCGCGAGAAGGCGTTCAAATCTTAGGCAGCATTGTTGAAACGATCGGTGCCGGCGAAGGATTTGGCGTGGCATTCGTTGATGAAAAAGAAATGTGGTACCTTGAAACCGGTACAGGCCATCAATGGATTGCTCAACGCATCCCGGCTGATCAATATTTTGCCTCCGGCAACCAAGGTCGTCTGCAGGCCTATGATCCGAAGAGCCCCGACTTCATGGCCAGCAAGAATTTGGTGAAGTGGGCAACAGATAACGGCTTTTACGATCCGAAAAAAGACGGCGCCTTTAATTTCTCCAAGGCATACACCCGTGATGACTCTCGCGATCGCGTCTACAACGACCCGCGTGTCTGGCAAATTCAAAAGATCTTGACGCCGAGCTTGAAGCAGCCCGTGCAAGAAGGCCGCAGCTTCCCGGTTTATGCCAAACCTGAAAAGAAGGTCACGCTCGAAGACATGAAGAGCATCTTGCGCAATCACTACGAAGCCGGTGAATTGCAAAGCCATGATCCCTATTCCAAAGGTTTGCGCGGTGACGAAGAATACCGTCCGATCAGTGTTTTCCGCACCTATGAATCCCACGTGATGCAAGTGCGTCCTTGGATGCCGCGTGAAATCGGTTCTGTGATTTACGTGGCCATGGGAATGCCGAATCTTTCCGTTTACGTCCCGTACTACCACGGTCTTGACGCTTACCCCGCCCATTACGGTATGGGTACAAATGAAGCTGACAGCCAATCCATGTACTGGAAGTACCGCAAACTTCAAACGCTCGTGATGACCGACTACGTCAAGTTGGCGCCGATTGTTGAAAAGGCCTATCACGAATTCGAAGCCGATACGGCTAAGAAACAAAAGGCTTTCGAAGACGAATATCTGAAGATCTATAAGAAAGATGCCAAGAAGGCTGACAAGATGCTCAATGACTTCAACTTGAGCGTCATGGCAAGTGCTGAAAAATTGGCTGAAGACTTAACAAATCAAATCTTCACCATTCGCACGGCTGATATTCAAGCCGCCAACTTCTTTGCCAATAAGAGCAAGAAAGACTAATTAGGTTTCTCCTAAACGTCTCATCAGCCGTCCATTTCTGCTTGATTTGGGCGGCTTTCTCGTTTCAGAAAAGTCCTTTACAATCCTTCTGACTCTTTAACCAATATCTTATAAGATGGCTCCCCGCTTTTACGTTGATTGTGATTTCCAACCCGACAGCACTCTTGTGCTGCCGGAAAAACCGGCTCACCACGCCAGTCGTGTCCTTCGCATGAGAGAAGGAGACAGCGCCGTGCTTTTTGACGGACGGGGAAACGAAGCTCAGTGCATCCTGCACTTTTTCTCTGATCGAACTGAGGCAAACATTCTTTCAGTGGCCCCAAGCCACACGGAAAGTCCCTTAAAAACCGTATTAATTCAAGCCCTAGTATCTCAAGAAAAATTGGATTGGATTTTGGAGAAAGCAACCGAACTCGGTGTATCCAAATTGGTTATTGTTCCTGCTGAACGAAGTGTGACTAAATTGGACGCAAAACGCTTGGAAAAGCGCCTCAGTCAATGGAAAAACACCGTGCAGAGCGCCTGTGAACAATGCGCCCGAAGTCTGATTCCCAGTGTGCAATACTGTGAGCAATTGCAAACCGCTCTTATCGAAAACAAAAGTGAGCGCAATCTTGTTTTGGCCCCTGCGGCGCAAAAGAGTTTCTATTTGGGGAACTCTCAGAGTGTGACGTTTGCTGTCGGCCCCGAAGGTGGATTTAGCGCGCAGGAAATCGAACTTGCCAACACATTGGGCTATGAAAGCGCACTACTGGGTCCGAGAGTTTTAAGAACGGAAACCGCAGGCCTCGCGGCACTTGCTGTTGCTCAAAGCCAATGCGGAGACTTTCGTTAGAAAAAGATTCCGGCTAATCCCAGGAAAATTAAGAATCCACCACTATCGGTGATGAAGGTAAGAAGAACTGAGCTGCCCATGGCGGGATCACGGTCAAATTTCTTTAGTGTCAGCGGAACAATCAACCCCACCAATGCGCCAACGATAATGTTGAGCATCATCGCAAGGAACATCACTAGGCCCAACTTCATCCCAAAGCTTGCGTCAAAGTAAAGTAACCAAGCTCCCAAACCGGCAATCGCACCCCATAGCAGACCATTGATTAAAGCAACACCCAATTCTTTTTTAAAGAGATCCATGGTGTTGCTCGCGGTCACTTGACCCATGGCGATTGAGCGCACCAAAAGCGTCAATGTTTGATTGCCCGTGTTGCCCGCAATATTGGCGGCAATCGGTAAAAGAGCCGCCAAGGCAACCACTCGGGAAATTGTCCCTTCAAAACAGCTGATGACTCTTGAAGCTACAAAAGCCGTGCACAAATTGACACCAAGCCAAATCCAACGACTCTTAGCGGCCTCCCAAACACTTCCGAACAAGTCTTGCTCATCACTCAAACCGACCGCTGCGTAAGCATCTTCGTCGCTGCTTTCACGAATCACATCCATCACTTCATCGACCGTCAGACGACCGACTAAGCGACCGGTTTCATCAACCACAGGAGCACTCACCAAGTCATAACGTTCGAACGCCTGGGCTGCATCGGTTGCGTCATCCAAGGGATTTAACGTTAAGACATCACCCTTCATCAATTCCCGGACACTTCTTTCCGGATCACTGATCAAAATTTTCGATACGGGCAAAGCCCCTTTGAGTTTTTGATTCCGGTCGACCACGAAAATCATGTCGGTCAATTCCGGCAATTCTTCAAAACCTCGGAGATAACGGAAAACCGCCTCCAATGAAAAATCTTCACGAACCGAAATAATTTCAAAGTCCATGCGCGCGCCGACGCTTTCTTCCGGGTAACTCATGGCCGCGCGCAACTGCGCACGTTCTTTTGTCGTCAACCCTTCTTGAACTTCAGCCACCACATCGGGCGGCAAGTCTTCGACCAAGTCGGCAATTTCGTCGGTATCCAATGTTTCCATGGCATCGACGAGTTCCTCTCGGTCCATCGCGTCAATCAAGGTTTCACGAACACTATCGTTGACTTCAACCAACACGTCACCGTCTTGGTTATTGCGCACCAAATCCCAGACAATCAGACGATCATCTGTCGGAAGAGCTTCGAGGATGTAGGCGATATCGGCAGGATGCAGAGGCGCCAAAATTTTGGCGATCTCGGATTTGATTTGAACATGAAAGCTCTCGCGTAATTGAGCTTCTTGTTCCTTAGTCAGAGCGCCGCTGGCACTAATTTTGTGGCGCTGATCTTCGGCTTTTTCAAGGCATTGTTGAATGCGAGCGAGGGCGCGGCTTGCGAGTTCGGGTTCGCGAGCCGATTCTACCGTCTGTGCGGTACCAACCCCATTCGGAGCTGTTTTAAATTCAATGTCTCGAGCTTCTGGCATCGAGGCACCCCGTCATTCATAAAAACCTCTGCTATCCAAAGGAAAATTTTGTTTAAAGCCCCTGCATTGTACCACCGTACTCTCAGAGCTCAACTTAATCGCTTAGAAAAATAAAAAAACCTGTCCGAAGATTCTTTCAACGGACAGGTCTTACTAGGCTAACCTGCTAGTTATTTGACGATTTTCACTGTATCAAAGGCTGCAACTGGTTTCCCATCAACCTTCGTGAAAAGGAATAATTCCGTATTCACGTCTTGGAATGTTGTAGCCACAGCACCCTTGACAGGGAATGTGATAACAGCATCTTTTAAGCCGTCACCGTCAACGTCTCTAAAGACAACCTTGACGGGTTTGGCACGATGACGATTGAGTTCATCCTCACCGTCAGACCAAGCGGATCCGAATTCCGTCACGGATTGATCCAGTTTTGTTGCGTCAAAATCTTTTTGAGACAATAAGACCACATCCACCGTCCCCTTTTCATCCGACAAGCTCAGCTTATCCTTCATGATCACGATGTCTTGCTTATTGGCCTTCATCAAGACCTTGGAGGCAGCTCCTAAGGCTTCGTTGTAATTGAGTACATTGAAGTTGTGCATAAATTCAACGGCACGATCCTTATCTATCGCCGCAAGCGATTTGGCGCGGGCTTCAACTGCGCCCAATTCCTCGGCCTTGCGCTCTTCATACTCTTCAATGGCGTCAATAACATCTTCACGCAGACTCGGCATCCAATCCAAGAATTGTTCAGCCAAAACGAACGTAAAGACGTTCTTGTCCAAAGAGAAGCTCATCTGTTCGGGTGTTGCGTGGAATTGAGCGCGCGTGCCGACTGCCGGACTCATGAAAGCTTGAGCCAAGGCCGGTTTAGCAAGCGGGAAAGCGGGCACAAACGCCGTTTCGTACGGACGCGCGTTACTTCTCCATGTCACGGTTAAAAGCGGATCTTTGGCGAGCTTAAAGACGACGCTATCGTGAGTGTCGATATTGCCAATGTCTCGCAAGTCATACAAATGCCAACCGGTCACTGAGCGATCCACTTGATCGGACTGAGCGCGCATAATCTTTTGCACATCCCACGGTGTCACCTTGTCCTTCGGAACAATGGATTGAGGAATGGCGTTGTGATCTTCGATCATTTCACCGGTCATGATCTTCATGAAGGTTTGAACACGCTGTTTATTCCAGTCAGCGGCGCGACGACGATCAGGCTGATAGGCTTCGCGGAAATTGAAGTCAGAATAATCCCCAGCCTTGGCCGGTTTATAGGTGCCGATCTTGATGGCATGTTCAACCAAATCGGGCGAGGCAATCACATTTTCCTTATCGTTTAAATCGACGTTTGTTAACGAATAAGAATTCGCTAAGAAGGCGACTTCGTTGTCCTTAACCTTACGGGCGAGATAGCGGTGTCCACGAAGGATAGCCATTTGCCAAGCTTCATTATGGTCGGCGAATGTATAGGTGCGGCCTTCATGTGTGTAACCATATTTTTCAACCAGCTCAATGGCAATCTGTACGGCTTCACGAGCAGTATGGGCACGTTCTGCGGTGATACGACGAATACCGTAGCCTATGCCACCATTTTTCACCTTTTCATCCTTTTCAACCGTGTCACCACAGTTATTGGATGTAATCAATACACCGGCTTCATTAAAGAAACCGTCGGAAAAACTATAGCCTTCAGGTGCAAGCGTCTGCGTCCACCAGTAACCCAACGTCTTCGTTACTTGAGGAATTTTGGCGGCCGTCGGTTCGTATTCAATCATTTCACCTTTTTTATGTGTCGCTGCCGGCACCCAGTATTGGCTCATGAGAATACGACGGTCATTGTCTTCATTGTGACCGATAATAATTTCGCCGGTAGAGGATGCATCTTTACCGACGATAACCGTGAAACACGCTTGAGCTGACATCGCTGTTCCTAACATAAGAGCGGCAACCGAAGCCGCCATCAGTGTTTTTCGAATAATCATAAGAAAACTCCTTCCGATAGGATATTGATCAAACCCCAAGGTTCAGTTTAGGCCCCCTCTATAAGGTTTGCTCAATCTACGCACAAGGAGTTTCCCTGATTGCTTTTTTAACGATACAGGATACAAAAGCTATTCAGAGTCTGAAGGCTTTTGCTCTTGCTGACTGTCTGTTTCTTCCAAAGGTTCATCCTCTTCGAGCGACTCTTCGTCGGTCTCATCAAGCACTTCTTTTAACCGCGCATCCAAAAGAACATCGACGTAGTCAACACCCAAAATGTCCAAGAGAATCTTTTGACCGCGAGGCAATTCCGGCAGCCCCGGCATTCTTTGCATAAAAGGCAGGCCTTCGATTCGGATTAATTCACCTTTGACAACCACCGCTTCAATTGTCTTAAGCCCCTCTTGCTCAATCCAGCGCAAACTCCAATACCTTTCCATCTTGCGCTGAAATTCCGAATAAGCCCCGTAGGTCAATGTGAAATTAGAGACGATGGCAAAAAGATCCGTATCACTCGGTCGATAACTTGGCGAACGATCAAGTACCGCGCTGATTAATTGCCGTTGGTTAACCAAATCAACATACCGACGCAGCGGGGAAGTACACCACGCATACTGTGCGACACCCATTCCATCGTGCGGCCCCGGCGTTGTACTCATCTTAACCCGGCCCATGCTTTGAGAACGGTAGATACCGGCTACATTCACTTCTTCAAGCCAACCACCCCAAACGGTGTTGGCAAAAATCATCAATTCACCTACGGCTAAGTCCAGGGGCGAGCCTCGTCTGCGAGACTTCAGATGAATAACAGCATCCTCTCCGTCTCCCTCTAAGTCGAAGCTCCACTCAACGCGACCCAACTGTTCCGGTTTCCCTCTGACAGCTTCCCGCTCCGATAAGCATTTTTTAGCGAACTTCCAAAGCCACGTGATTTCTTCAGCAAACGGATGATTGACGTTTCCGCTTAGAAGTTTCTCTTCGGTAAATTCATCTTCAATCAAGTCGTAGCGAATATTGGAGCACACTTTAATGCGCTCTAAGTGAGTTTCCGTAGCGGAAACTTCAAGCGTTTCTTTGTTAACCAACACGTAAAGAGACAAACAAGGAACGGCTCTGCCCTCATCCAAAGAGAACTCTTTAATCCAATCCTCCGGCAACATGGTGGTCTTGATGCCAGGAGCATAAACCGTAGAAAGTCTTGAACGGGCTACGCGGTCGATATCGCTGTCACGCTCAATTCCCAGTCCCGGCGCCGCAATGTGTACACCGATTCGAAGAAGCTTGTCATCAACATGCTCAACACTTGTCGCGTCGTCAATTTCTGTTGTTGACGAGTCATCAATGGAGAAAGCTTTGACATTGGCAATAGGGAGATCATCCCAACCATTTTCAGATGGTTTCACCAAATCGGCGGCAAAACCCTTTCCTTTCGGAAAATACTGTGCATAAAAACTATCAATGTGCCAACGATAAGCGGACTTAATTGCCCCCAAAGAGAGCAGCAGACGAAGTGGCGTCATACGTGCTTCGCTTGCCGCATCAGAAAGAGCCTTCCACAAATTACTGTTTTTATCGGGTGAAACCAGTAAATTGATAGCCTGAGAGACAATTTCCTTCGGAGCCGTTTGCTCATCAATCATCTGCCGCACCCAAGCCTTTTTCTGCTCTTCAGCTAAACGCTTCTTTTCTAACGCTGCCAAAGCGGCCTTCAATATTTCTTCTGGTGCTTTACGATAATTACCGCGACCTTTTCTGTGAAAGTAGACGGGATGATTGTGAAGTGTCAGCAGTGTGGCGATCTTCTCAATGACGGAAGCTTCTTCTCCGAAATATTCGACAGCCAAAGTCTCAAAGCGAAACTCTCCCTCGGGAGCGACTTCCCAAAGAAACTGGGGATCGATTTCGGTGCTCATGGCTTCCGCTTTGGGCATTACGTCTGATGCCACAGGCGATTCAAATTCAAAAAAGACGTGCCCGCCTTTGACTTTTGTACGCCTACCGGTCAAAAGCTCCACTTGATAGGCACTGCCGTTTTGCGACAAAATCGTGCCGACTTTAAAGGTACCGTCTTCTTCAAAAAAGAGATACATTAAATCGCCCCTTTCAGCGTTGTTTGAATAAATTGCGTAATCCCAGTTAAGAACATTTGAACGGCCATTGTAGCCAATATCAATCCCATCAGTCGTTCAAAAGCGGCGGTTGTTCTTTCCCCTACGATTTTCTGAACACGTTCGGCAAATACCAAAATCGCAGCACTAATGGCGCAAGTGAGCACCACGACCAAAAGCCACTCCGGAATACGATCAGGGTCACTGCCGACTAAAAGTAAAATCGTTGCCAACGTCGAAGGCCCTGCAATAGCAGGTACTGCCAAAGGCACGATAAAAGGCTCTCCACCGGGCGCTTCTCCAAAGACCCCTTCCTTGGATGGGAAAACCATTCGAATGGCCATCAACAAAACAATCAGGCCGCCCCCCATTGACAAGGCCGCTTGACTCAATCCCAGTGCGTCTAAAAATGCTTTTCCGCCGAAGGCGAAAATGCACAAAATCAAAGCCGCGATCACACACTCACGTATCACCACACGAGAGCGCCTATGCTCCGGAACAGACTTCAACGAAGAAATAAAAATAGGAATGTTTCCGAGGGGGTCGGCCATTAAAAACATCAACAACAGGGCCGATACAAAAGAGTGCTCCATTCAGATGTTCCTTTCTTATTGATTGGCTGCCGCGAAATGTTCGATTTCCGGCAAACATTGTTCAAAATCGGTTATTTCGTGCGTGTTTTCAGGCAGAAGAATTTGCCTGCAGGCACTGTATTTTTTCTGCGCCTTATGCCAGTCCAACACTTCATCTGCCGTTGACAAAAAGACCAGATAACGCTCGGGGTGAATAATTTCACAATGCATACTTTTTGCTTGATCGGCAAATTCCGGTTTGACTTCGATGGTACGCCCCGTATTGGCAATGGGCTGTACCCCCAGATAATCATTAATGACACACCAGGGTTCTGTCGCCGGATTAAAAAGAATGGCCCGACAGCCGATTTTTTCGGCAAGCCAAGTCGCGTAAAAGCCCCCAAGGCTTGAGCCTGCTAAACATAATTGACTCGGATTGATGTCCTTAACCGTTTCAAGCAATATCTTTTGAACGGCAAGCGGTGAAACATTTAAGTCAGGTGCCAAAAAGGTAAACTTTTCGCCTAAGGCCTCACGCATTACCTGACCTTTATTGCTATCGGGTGAAGAGCGAAATCCGTGCAGATACATTAAAACCATTTTCAGCCTTTATTTTTCAGCAAGGAAAGAAGCTGACCGTGAATACCGCCAAAACCTCCGTTGCTCATCACCAAAATATCATCGCCCTTTTGGGCTAAAGAAGCCGCAACTGCAGCGGTTTCTTGCACCGTATGAAGCACATGAAGTTTTTCACCTAAAGGTGCTAGAGCTGCACTAACATCCCACCCCAATTTTGGATCGGCATAACAGACAACAAAATCAGCTTCTTGCAAACTGCCTGCCAGTCTGTCTTTCATGGTACCCATTTTCATAGTGTTACTTCTGGGTTCCAAAACAGCAATCAGGCGTCCTTTTTTCTCCATTTTGCCGCGCAAGGCTCGAATCGTTTCGTAAATGGCTGTCGGATGATGAGCAAAATCATCAATCACTGATACTCCATTTTCGATACCTTTTAATTCCAAACGGCGTTTTACGCCCGAGAATTCCTCCAAAGCGGTCAATGCTTCCTTGGGATCTATTCCGACATGAGTCGCCGCAGCAACCGCTGCCGATGCATTCAATAAATTGTGGTGCCCAGGCAAAGACAAACGCAGCGCACCAATCAAACGACCTTTATAAAAAAGTTCATTACCTTGAAGGTGCCAACCGCGCTCATCATTGAAATAGACGCAATCACTATAGAGCCCCCGATTCAGGACGCGCTTTAACGCTTCACTCTGACCATTCACTACGACTCTGGCGTTTTGAGCCATCATTCTGACTAAATGATGAAATTGTGTTTCAATGGCGTGCAGATCCGGGAATATATCTGCATGGTCATATTCGAGATTATTGAGAATGGCGGTTTTAGGCCGATAGTGTACAAATTTTGAGCGTTTATCAAAGAAGCAGGTGTCATACTCATCGGCTTCAATCACAAAATAGCGAGAAGAAGTGAGTCTTGCCGAATGAGCAAAATTAGCCGGCACCCCTCCGATTAAAAAACTCGGATTTTTGCCACAACGCTCCAAAATCCACGCCAAAAGCGAACTAGTCGTTGTTTTCCCATGTGTTCCGGCAACAGCTAAAACATGACGGGAACCCAGAATCGTCTCTCCCAGCCATTGAGGTCCCGAAGTGTAGGGCAATTGATCATTTAAGATCTTTTCCAATAAGGGATTGCCTCGGGAGATAGCATTGCCGATTACATACAAATCCGGTCGCAAGGCAACCTGACTTTCATCAAAGCCTTCAATGAGTTCAATACCGGCAGAGGCGAGTTGATCGCTCATTGGCGGATAAACATTGGCGTCACACCCGGTCACACGGTGACCCGCCGCTCGCGCCAACTGAGCTATACCTCCCATGAAGGTTCCGCAGATACCTAATATATGAACATGCATAAAAAGCCTAACCTCATTGAAAAACCAGAATATTTTAGCCAAATCACCGCCTGTTCAGTGCATCAATATTCATATTTTTGAGCATTTCGCCTAATTTCTAAGCAAGGCCGACAAGTTATTTTGAAAACAGTCGCTAACTTCTTACAAAATTCAAGATTTTTGCAAGATCGCGCCTTGCCGTCCAAATGGTCGAATACGTCAGGACTACCACATTTCCGTGATGCAAAAATGAATGAAAATCGAAAAATTAAACGAAATTACTAGACATTTAGCGAAAAAAGCATGAAAATGCAGTTTAAATACTAATTTATCCGAAATGACATTCTTTAAAGATACTTTCTTAGAAGATGAATGTTCGGAATTCGCATATTTTTAAGAGGTCTCTGAAATGGATTTACGCAAACTTAAAACGTTGATCGACTTAGTAGCCGAAAGCGGCATTTCCGAATTGGAAGTGACGGAAGAAAACGATAAAGTGCGTATTGTTAATAAGGTGCAAACCGTTGCTGTTGCTGCTGCCCCTGTGGCTGCTCCTGTTGTTGCTGCCCCGGCTCCCGCTGCAGCGCCTGCCGCTCAAGAACCGGCTCCGGCCCCTGAACCCGCAGCTACCGGAACAACCGTGACCTCTCCGATGGTGGGAACTTTCTACCGTGCTCCGAACCCCGGTGCTGAACCTTTCGTGAAGGTGGGTGATCATGTTGAAGCCGGTCAAACACTCGGCATCATTGAAGCCATGAAGCTTTTAAATGAAATCGAAGCAGAAACCTCCGGCACAATCAAAGAAATTTGTGTGGAAAACGCCCAACCGGTCGAATTCGGTCAACCCCTCTTTATCATCGGCTAAGCATTATGTTCGGAAAAATCTTGATCG
Source organism: Parasutterella secunda (assembly GCF_024733725.1). Lineage (NCBI taxonomy): Bacteria > Pseudomonadati > Pseudomonadota > Betaproteobacteria > Burkholderiales > Sutterellaceae > Parasutterella > Parasutterella secunda. The sequence goes on along the minus strand of NZ_JANRHP010000002.1, from coordinate 196,854 downwards.
CTAACCGCGGTGAGATCGCTCTTCGTATTCAGAGAGCTTGCCGTGAAATGAACATCAAGACGGTGGTGGTGCACTCAACGGCTGACGTTGACGCCAAATATGTTCGTTTGGCCGACGAGTCCGTTTGCATTGGACCAGCCCCGTCTGTTGACAGTTATTTGAATATTCCCGCTATTATCAGCGCCGCCGAAGTGACTGACGCTGAAGCCATTCACCCCGGTTACGGCTTTTTATCTGAAAATGCCGACTTTGCCGAGCGCGTGGAACGTTCCGGTTTTGCCTTTATCGGTCCCCGTCCGGATTCCATCCGTATCATGGGTGACAAGGTCTCTGCCAAGAAAGCCATGATTGAAGCCGGTGTTCCGGTTGTTCCGGGCTCTGACGGTGCCTTGCCGGAAGATCCTGACGAAATCATTCAGATTGCCCGCAAGATCGGCTACCCTGTCATTATTAAAGCCAGCGGTGGCGGCGGCGGACGCGGCATGCGCGTGGTTCGCACTGAAGCGGCATTGATTAACGCTGTTTCCATGACGCGCCAGGAAGCTCAAGCGGCTTTCGGCAACCCGACCGTATACATGGAAAAATTCTTGGAAAATCCGCGCCACATCGAAATTCAGGTCTTGGCCGATAACTTCCACAATGCCATTTACTTGGGTGAGCGCGATTGCTCCATGCAACGCCGCAACCAAAAGGTTTTGGAAGAAGCCCCTGCTCCCGGCGTGCCCCGTAAACTGATTGAAAAAGTGGGCGAACGTTGCGTCGAAGCCTGTAAGCGAATCGGTTATCGCGGTGCCGGTACGTTTGAATTCTTGTACGAAAACGAACAGTTCTACTTCATCGAAATGAACACCCGTATTCAGGTTGAACATCCGGTGACAGAACTCATTACCGGTGTTGACCTTGTACGTGAACAAATTCGTGTGGCTTACGGCGAACGTTTGAACTACAAACAACGCGACATCCAAATTCGCGGCCATGCTATCGAGTGCCGTATCAACGCCGAAGACCCCTTCACATTTGTTCCGAGTCCGGGACGAGTGACGGCTTGGCATACACCGGGCGGCCCCGGCATCCGTTTTGACAGCCACGTTTATTCGGGCTATTACGTGCCGCCTTATTACGATTCGATGATCGGCAAATTGATTGCCTATGGTGACGATCGTGACACGGCCATCGCCCGCATGAAGATCGCTCTGTCTGAAATGGTCGTCACGGGTATTAAAACCAATCTGCCCTTGCACCGTGAACTGATGATGGACGAAAAATTCCGTCAAGGCGGCGCAACGATTCACTATCTTGAAGAACGTCTGAAGGATCTTCAAAAGCAACGCACGACCCACGAGGATAGTCTCTAATATGCGTGAGATCACTTTATTGGTTAACGACCGTGCGGCTGAAGTTTTAGGTGACGCTTTAATGGATGCGGGAGCTTTGTCCGTATCCATTGAAGATGCCGATGCGGACACGCCTGACGAGCAACCGCTTTACGGCGAACCGGGACTTGAGCCCACTAAGCTTGCTTGGAAAAATTCCTACCTGAAAGTTCTCGTCAACGATGACTTTGATTTTGGGTTGGATATGGCCATCGCCGTTAAAGGCTTAGGTATTGAAGAGCCCAAGGTCGTCAGTGACAAGGTCGTTGAAGACGCCGATTGGGTTCGAATCACCCAAGCACAGTTCCAGCCGGTTCGCGTTTCCGATCGTCTCTGGATTGTACCGACATGGCATGAACCACCCGCTGGCGACACAGCCATCAATATTCGTTTGGATCCCGGTGTCGCTTTCGGTACCGGCAGCCACCCGACAACTCATCTTTGCTTACAGTGGCTTGACGCCAATGTTAAGTCCGGTGAAAGTGTTCTTGACTACGGATGTGGCACAGGCATTCTGGCAATCGCGGCTAAAAAACTCGGTGCTGGAGAGGTATTGGGTACCGATATTGATCCCCAGGCTGTAGAAGCCGCCATTGACAATGCGAAATCGAATGATGCTCCCGCTACCTTTGTTTTACCCAAGGATATGCCGGAGGGAACATTTGATATCGTTGTTGCCAATATTCTTTCCAATCCGCTAAAGCTATTGGCTCCGGCTCTCTTAGCGAGAGTTAAACCGCACGGACATTTGGTTTTGTCAGGAGTTTTAGCCCGCCAAGCTCAGGAAGTTATTGACGTTTATAAGGAAAGTGATCCTTCCGTTAAGCTTTCTGTCTGGCAAGAAAGTGAAGGTTGGGTTTGCATTGCCGGTTCGAAGAACTGATTGCTTCTTCAGCTAAATGTATTAGACGGTCATTTCCTTACGGAAATGGCCGTTTTCAATTTTCTTTTTAAGTAGACCATATCGCGCAACAAAAGACCTTCGTCAACAATAGGATGGTCATAATTGTCCAGGAAAAAGTTCTTTATTCTGTGTGAATAAATAAAACCATTTTTCTTGTAGAAATTCAGTGTCCTCTGAGTCTGCCCCGTCCCGACATAAATGGTATGACAACTCTTGCGATACTGATTAAACAAATACTGAAGCAAAAAGCTACCTATTCCGTGCTGCTGATAACTTGTATCTACCGCCAAATTTTTCAATTCACAGATTCCGTTTTGTTCTACTGTCACGACAGCAACTGCAATCGCCACATTCTCATCAGACAAGACCCACAAATCACCATGTTCTAAATAACGATCGATCATACTTTCTTGCTCATCACCGAGCAATAATAGATCAAGAAAGCGTTTTTTCTTCTCTGCTACCAAAGCTATCTTCAATCTTTTTCCTTCAATTAGGAGATCAATCGCTGACATTTGAGATTTTTCCTTTCTAGAATTTCTTATCCTATCGTTAACACATCCGATTCGATTTCAGTATGATGATCACTCATTAATTAAAAGCTGAATCGACTCTTTGACGTGTCTTCAAAGAAGTATTTCAAATTTAATAAATTATGACGGTTTACATTACTCGCTGCCCTGCCTGTCAACAGGCCTTTAAAATCACTGAGAACATTCTGCAGGCCAAAAACGGTCAGGTTCGCTGTGGCTTTTGCCAAAACGTATTTAATGCCCGAGAACATCTCTATAAGTCTATTGATTTGGAAGGAAGTTTAAACCGTATTGAACGCGAAGCCGAGGTCGAACGTCAAGGCATTGCCAACATGAAATCCTTGGCCGACCAACTCAAGGGCTTTGATTCCGTCGATGACAACCAGGGATTGGTCGGGGTGAGAACCGAACCCAGAAATGGCCCCGAAAGGCTCGACATTATCAATGGACCGAGCATTGAAGTGATCTCGCATCCGGCTCCTAATCAAAATCTGAGCGACGATGAAAGCGAAGATGAAGACTCCGAAATACAAGAAGAGTCGACAAAGCCTCGTTCCTCGAAGACATGGCTTTGGGCCATCATCGCCTTGGTGGCCATCATTGCTATTGCTTTGAAGGTTCTAGCTTCCAACCAAAATGCTGTTTTGGACAAAATTCCTCAGGCTGAACCGCTTTTCGGTTTACTTTGCGACAAAATCACCTGCGAACCTCGTCGAACGGTCACACCTTTAGATGCGCCGATTAAATCGGAGACGACTGAAGCAACACCCTCCAATCCTGCAACTTCTGTTGTTAACCAACCGGTGGCCGTTCTTTCACACAAATTACAGCAAATCGAAGGAAACCGTTACGCCATCTCCGTTGAACTGAAAAACAATACCGACAGCGCGCAAACCTATCCGATTCTCACCGTTGTTTTAAAAGGTGAAAAGGAAGACATCATTACCCGTCGCCGAATTGCTCCTCAGGAATATCTCAGCGATGCAAAGCAATCCATCGCGGCTCAAGCAACCGAAACGGTCACGCTTGCCTTTGATATGACCGATGGGGATCCTGCTACACTTTCGGTTGAAATTGATTCAATTAGTTAGTTTTTTTGCTTCCCGCCTCAGGCGGGAAAATTTTTTATGAGCACTTTTATTTCCGGTTCCGTCGCATACGATACGATCTTGAGATTTGACGGCGTGTTTGCTGATCATCTGCTTGCGGGCAGCCTCAATACAATCAATTTGACCTTTCAAACCCCCAACATGGACAAACACTTTGGGGGATGCGCAGCTAACATTGCCTATAGTCTCAAAATGACCGGTGGCGAGCCGCTCATCGTTACAACCGTTGGCAAAGATTCTCAGGATTACCTCAATCATCTGCAATCACTGGCAATCCGCACCGATGGTATCAAAGTTATAAAAAACACCTTTACCCCGCAGGCTTTCATCACCACTGACCGATTAGGCAATCAGATGACGGCCTTTCACGAGGGCGCCATGGCCTGGGCAGATTTGGCATTGCCAACGGAAAATGAAAAACTCGATTGGGCCATCGTCACTCCTACTGCCACGCCTGTGATGAAGGCTCACATTAACTATCTCAACGAACATCGCATTCCTACTATTTGGGACATGGGGCAAGCCAGCGCTTATTTAAGCGGTCAAGACATTGGGTGGTTTTTAGAACATGTTGACGTTCTGACACTTTCTTCGTACGAATGGGATGTACTCAAGCAGAAAACCGGTTTAGACATAAAATCCGTCGCGCAAAAACTTACCGCCACCATTATCACTAAGGGTGACAAAGGAGCTCTGCTATACGCTAATGGAGACTCTGATTACTTCCCGGCTTTGACACTAAACGGTCCCACCTATCCTGTTGGTTGCGGAGATGCTTTTAGAGGCGGTCTTCTTAGAGGACTTACGCTACGATGGGATTGGACAGATACCTTGCACCTGGCAACGCTAATGGGGGCTATTAAAGCTCAATCACCCGAGGCCCAAGGCTACTCTGTCACTACAGACGAAATTGCGCGCCGTTTTGAGCGCGCATTCGATAAGACGGTTAATCTGAAAGACTAGAACCAAGCACTCACGAAGTAACCCTGCGAGAGCGGTGTTACCCAGTAGAGCAAAGCGTTGACAATCAGGAAAACAATAAGGGGCGACCAGTCAAGTCCAGCAATACGTGGCAAACGCGAGGAAATCGGGCCTAAGATCGGATTCATTAAACGCCAAACCATCCCATAGGCGGGAGAGGTCGGTTGAAGCCAGGACAGAATAACGAAAATAATGGTTCCCCACAGCACGAGTTCCAACACCCAACGCAACAATAAAAACACCGCACAGACGGGAACTCCCAACCAACTGATCGGCAAACCGGTGACCTGACGAGTCACGATCGCAACCACTGCCGCCATAATGAAGGCTGACAAAACAGATGCCCATTCCCAACGTCTGCCCGGTTTAACCAAGCGGGAAACGGGAATAACCAACCAGTTAGTACCGAACCAGGCCAAACGAGCGATGGGATCGAAGATGGATAAGCGCTGATAAAAAATAAACGCACGAAGAATCAAGAGGCAACCGACAAAAGTGGTCACCATGTTGAAAAGAAATGCGATAAAACTGGCCATCATTATTGTTTGTTAATGGATTGAATAGTCGAATATTTTAACTGTTTTGCGATTTCCGGTTCAGAAAAGACGCGCTTCCAGTCAAAATAGGGACCAGGGTCGGTTTTTCGATCCGGTGCAATATCGCTGTGCCCCGTAATATACGCCAAATTTGGTTCAGCCTTAAACAAAGCCTCCAGTAGCTTCTGCAACGCTTCATATTGAACAGATTCAAAAGGAACGAAATCCGATCCTTCCATCTCAATTCCTATGGAAAAATCGTTGCAACAGCTTTTTCCCTGAAAAATAGACCGACCAGCATGCCATGCTCTCTTTTTGATACTGACAAACTGGTTAATCAGTCCCCGCCTGTCAATAAAAAAATGGGAAGAAACTTTTAATCCCCTGAGCGATTCGAATCCTTGGATATCGTTTTGAAGCAAATGACCCAAAAAAAGCGCTCTGACGTAACCCAAACCGAAAACGCCGGCCGGAAGAGAAATGTTATGCATGACGACGAGATTAACCGTGGTATCGGCTTGTCTGTCATCAAAAAAGGGGCTTGGCTCACAAACCGTACCACTGCCCCTAATCCATCCTTCAGAATCAAAGCTGATCATTCTGTTGAGCCTTTTGCTTTCTCTGCGCACTCGTGACTGCAGTACATCGTTCCATTTACCCACACACCGTCCACTTCAACAAAGTGCACGCCGCAAACCGGACACTGAACCATCTTTTTGGATTCGGGCACTTTTCTTTCTGATTCCTCACGCTTAACCTGTGCCACTCGTTTCTTTTGCCAAAAAATAAAGATGAGCAATCCCAAAAGAACCCAAAAAAGAACTTTACCCAACATGGTTTTATCCTACTTCAAGACATCCAAAACAAAACGGTAGGCTAAAAAAGCGATGACCTGCAGGGCTACAGCTATCCAAAAAATAGTTAAAGCCTTACGGCTGCGCCACCCCAGAAGTTTTCTCCCTAATAACAAAATACCGAAAACGAGCCAACTTAAGATCGTCAGCACAGTCTTATGGTCAAAAGCCAAAAGGGCATCCAGATAGTGCACGGTAGACACCATGCCCGTGATGATGGTTAATGTCAGAACGACAAAACAGGCAAAAATGACTCGGAAAAGAATGCGCTCCATTGTCATAAGATTGGGCATGGAAGCGACGATACCTTCCGGTTCCTCCAAGGCTTCATGATTTTTGAGTCTGGAATTCAAAATACTCATTAGAACGGCCTGGACAACACTCATCAGCATAAAGCTATAAGCCAAAAGGCCGAAAGCAATATGAAGCTTAAAGCCCATGGTCGAACCAACAATCGGCTGAGCGTCTGAAGGAAATAAGAGCGGACTCCAAATCCCCAAACCAGCAATTAAAAGGACAATCCCATAAAGGGCATGGACGCGAGAATAAAGCGCTCCAAAAAACAATATCAACGTGCTGAAAAAGCAAATAGCCGATATTGAATTACCGAAAGTCACCCAAATCGTCTGCGGTGCACAAAAAATAGAAGACTGTAAAACCCAAAAATGGGCAACAATGGCTGCTGCAATGACCGGCAAAGACCAAGTCGGCGCCTGATCTCCACGTTTTTTAAATGTGCTGACAATTTTTCCGCCCACAATCAGATAAAAAATTGACGCAACACCGTACAATATGATGTTTAAATCCATTTGACGAGCTCACCTATCCGACACTGTCGCTGATATGTTTTTAACAGTGTCTCATTGTAAGGGATAGGGCTGTCAATGTTGTGGTTATCTTTCTAATTTTTTGAAACGAAATGCTCAATACATTAAGCCAACGCCTTTCGCGCGTCATTAAAACCATGCGCGGTCAGGCTCGTCTGACCGAAGAAAATACCCGCGATATGCTGCGTGAAGTTCGCATTGCACTGCTGGAGGCTGACGTTGCCTTGCCTGTAGTTCGCGAACTGATCGCGCGTATCAAAGCTAAAGCCATGAATGAGGAAGTCATTGGCAACCTCAATCCCGGACAGGCGCTCGTCGGTGTTGTGCAACGTGAACTAACCGATATCATCGGTGGCAGTCTCTCTGAAAAAGAAAAAGAGATTAATCTTGCTACTCAACCGCCTGCGGTTATTCTGCTCGCTGGCCTTCAGGGTGCAGGTAAAACGACTTCTGCCGGTAAACTTGCTCGTTTTTTAGTTAACGACAAAAAGAAAAAAGTCCTCACGGTCTCAACCGACGTGTACCGCCCCGCCGCAGCGGACCAATTGAAGGTGATTACAGGGCAAGCCGGAGCAGATAATTTTGCAATGGATGCGAACCAAAAACCGCTGACCATTGCCAAAGACGCCTTGGCGCATGCCAAACGCTACTTCTACGATGTTCTCATTGTGGATACGGCCGGGCGCTTATCCATCGATGAAGCAATGATGAATGAAGTGGCTGAGTTACATGATGAACTCAAGCCCTCAGAAACAATGTTCGTGGCTGACGCCATGTTGGGTCAGACAGCTGTTCAAGCCGCGCAGGCCTTTAACGAAAGACTTTCGCTGACAGGCGTTATCCTCACGAAGCTTGATGGTGACAGCCGCGGTGGTGCCGCTTTGTCGGTGGCCTACACAACCGGTAAACCGATTAAATTTGTCGGTGTCTCTGAAAAAATCGATGGTCTGGAACCCTTTAATGCCGAAGGAATGGCAAGCCGCATCCTCGGCATGGGCGATATCGTCGCTTTGGTAAAAGACGTCCAAAAAGCCATTGACGTCGAACAAACTCAAAAACTTGCCCAAAAGATGAAGGCGGGCAATAAGTTTGACCTCAACGACTTTAAGGCTCAATTAGCTCAAATGAAAAACATGGGGAGCTTTTCGGGTTTAATGGAAAAACTGCCTACACAATTTGCAGAGGCCGCTTCCAAAATTAACGATGACGATGCCCAGAAGGCCATTGCCAGAACCGAAGGCATTATCAACTCGATGACACCTTTCGAGCGCATGCACCCTGATATCATCAAGGCAAGCCGTAAACGCCGCATTGCCGCCGGCGCAGGAGTGCCCGTTCAGGAAGTCAACAAAATGCTCAAGCAGTTTGAACAGACGCAAACCATGATGAAAAGCATGCAAAAGGGCGGCCTAGCAAAGATGATGCGCGCCTTGGGCGGTTTGAATAAATTTGGTGGCGGCCTAGGCGGTCTGGGCGGTTTCGGCAACTTTGGCAGGCACTAAACAGTGAGCGACTTTGTTCGAATCATGGGCGTTGACCCCGGACTTAATCACACGGGGTTTGGGGTCATTGATGTTTACGGCAACGAGTTGAAGTTCGTTACCGCCGGTGTCATTAATGTCCCCAAAGGAGAATTGGCTGAACGACTTCGTTTTATTTTTACGGAAGTCGGCAAAATCGCTCGTGAAACAACACCAAGTTTTGCAGCTTGCGAGAAAGTGTTTGTCAACATGAACCCATACACAACGCTTCTTTTAGGCCAAGCCAGAGGCGCGGCGTTGACGGCACTGGCAAACGAAGAACTCTTGGTGAACGAATTTACGCCAACGGAAATCAAACAGGCGACTGTGGGCACAGGTCGAGCCAATAAAGCCCAGGTTCAAGCCATGATGTCCCGCATGCTGGGACTGCCGGAAAAAATTCAAGCCGACGCGGCCGATGCTTTGGCATGCGCCGTTTGTGCGGCTCAGTCTTTTCGTATGATGGGAGCCATGCAGGCTCCTAAAACCAGTGCCGGCCACGCCAGACGTCACTCTGGGGCTAAAAATCGGGCTGCTTGGGAAGTGCATTTAGGCTTAGCGAGGAAACCATAAATGATCGGACGCATTAAAGGACAATTGGCAGAGAGCAATCCTCCCCACATTCTTGTTGATGTGCACGGGGTAGGCTACGAGATTGATGTTCCAATGTCCACGTTCTATAACCTGCCGTCTATCGGCTCCGAAGTGACGCTATTGACACACATGGTCGTGCGCGAAGACGCGCAGCTGCTTTACGGTTTTCTCACCGCTGAGGAGCGAGAAACATTTAGGCAATTGCTAAAGGTATCAGGTATCGGCGCCAGAACGGCTCTGTCAATTCTCTCCGGCCTATCCGTGCCGGATTTGGTTAACGCTGTAGCCATGCAACAAGCTTCACTTCTTACCCGTGTTCCCGGGATCGGCAAAAAAACGGCAGAGCGTTTAATTTTAGAACTTAAAGACAAGTTGACCGGAACTCTTTCAACGGTCTCTACCGTTGCTCAAAATTCTGCGACTGCCGATATCATCAACGCATTAATTGGTTTGGGCTACAGTGAACGGGAAGCCACAATGGCAGTCAAGAAGCTACCGGAAGATATTTCTGTTTCCGATGGTATCCGTATGGCCCTACAAAATATGTGAGTATGATCCGTCATGCAAACGATTGAACGAATTGTTGCCGGCGAAGTCGCTTCGCCAAATGAAGAAAGCGTGGACCGCGCTCTGCGACCCACGAAGCTGAAAGACTACGTTGGTCAACCCAAAGCTTGCGAACAACTCTCCGTTTTTATCAAAGCGGCAAAGTCCAGACATGAAGCTTTGGACCATTTACTGGTTTTCGGACCTCCCGGTCTAGGCAAAACAACTCTGGCGCATATTGTGGCCAACGAAATGGGGGTAAATCTTCGCCAAACCTCCGGTCCAGTGTTGGAACGTCCTGGCGATCTTGCCGCCATTTTGACTAATTTGCAGGAAAACGATGTACTGTTTATCGATGAAATTCATCGCCTATCCCCTGTTGTGGAAGAAATCCTGTATCCAGCACTTGAGGACTTTCAGATTGACATCATGATCGGTGAGGGCCCTGCAGCCCGCTCGATTAAATTAGATCTGAAACCATTTACTTTGATCGGTGCGACTACTCGCGCCGGTATGCTTACTAACCCATTGAGAGCACGGTTTGGAATCGTTGCCCAATTGCAGTTTTACAGCAACGAAGACTTGGCCAAAATCGTTAAGCGCAGCGCCAAACTTTTAAACGTTCAAATCGATGAAGAAGGCGCTTTTGAGGTCGCCCGAAGAAGTCGCGGAACGCCGCGTATTGCCAATCGTTTGTTGCGACGGGTTCGCGATTATGCTCAGGTTAAATACGATGGAGTGGTGACCCGAGAAGTAGCAGATAAAGCGTTGCAAATGCTCGATGTTGATCCTTTGGGATTCGATTTGATCGACCGTAAATTCCTCCTGGCCATCATTGAAAAATTTAACGGTGGCCCGGTCGGCATCGACAATTTGGCCGCCGCAGTGGGCGAAGATCGCGAAACCTTGGAAGATGTGGTTGAACCCTATCTCATTCAACAGGGGCATCTGCAAAGAACACCGAGAGGACGCGTGGCGACCCTTCTTGCGTACCAGCATTTTGGGTATGAAGCCCCTGGCGCAGCCGGACAAACTTCGTCACTTTTTTAACAAAAACAACGTGTTATAATGCCAACCCCTATTTCGCAAGAGTTTATTTGGAGTGCCCGCGTATATTTTGAAGATACTGATGCGGGCGGTGTGGTTTATCACGCAAGTTACCTCAAATTTTTTGAAAGAGCACGCACCGAGTTTCTGCGCAGTTTAGGCTGGAGCCAAAACGCTCTTTTAGAAATGAAAACTTGCGCTTTTGTTGTCTCGGATTTATCAATCCAATTCAAGCGTCCGGCCAAGCTCGACGATGAGTTAGAGATCCGAACAACATTAAAGAGCTTGCGAAGGGCGAGTTTTGTTTTCGATCAGCGTGCATACAAGGGGGAGACTCTGATGACTGCCGCTGAAGTTCGTGTTGTTTGTATTGATCCGCTTAAAGGCGTACCAACAGCAATCCCCTCGCCTATTTTTGAAACGATTGAAAAACTGTTGCTTGTTAACCCCAACGCAACCGAATAAAGGAAGTTTTATGAACGCTAGTGCCGACATGTCCATCTTGTCTTTGCTCACACACGCCAGTGTCGTGGTTCAGGCAGTCTTGGCCATTTTGATTATTCTGTCCTTAATCAGTTGGACTCGAATTTTTCAGAAATTCTTCCAGCTTCGCCAAGCCAAACAACTGAGTGAAGATTTTGAAAGTCGCTTCTGGAGCGGTGCAGAACTCAATAAACTCTACGAGCACGCTCAAAATCACCGTGAACACTCCGGCACACAGGAACGAATCTTTGCCTCCGGAATGACTGAGTTTCTCAAACTCTCGACCCGAGGTTCTGCCGAAGCCCTGGATGGTGTCCGTCGCGCCATGCGTGCCACCTATCAACGTGAAATGGATAGCCTTGAAAGCGGCTTACCCACTTTGGCTTCGATCGGCTCCGTCTCTCCCTACATCGGTTTATTCGGTACCGTTTGGGGCATTATGAATGCCTTTACGGGTTTGTCCGCGCTCGATAACGCCTCTCTTGCAACAGTCGCCCCCGGCATTGCCGAAGCATTGGTTGCAACGGCAATTGGTCTTTTTGCCGCTATTCCTGCTGTTGCGGCTTATAACCGTTTCGCCAATGACGTGGAACGTTTATCCAATCGCTACGAAAGTTTCGCTGAAGAATTCCAAAACATTCTTCAACGTCAAAGAGGCTGATTATGGAAGGTCTGCGTTCCTCTCGACGTTCTTCTCGTCGACTAATGGCAGAAATCAATGTTGTTCCATACATTGACGTCATGCTTGTGCTCGTGGTTATCTTGATGGTAGCCGCTCCGTTCGTGAACCCGTCATTAGTCAATTTGCCCAGTGTCAAAAAAGCAGAAAAGGCACCTGAGGCAATTGTTGAAGTGATTGTGCACCCGACAGGTGCCATGTCTGTCAGAAAAGGCAAAGAGCTTTTGGCGGTCGATATGCCCGGTCTCATTGCGACCGTGAAAAAAGCACAAGAAGGACGTGCTGATATTCCGGTTGTCATTGCTGCTGACAAAGTCGTTCAATATGAACAAGTCGTCAATGTTATGAAGCAACTTCAAGCGGCAGACATTGCCCGAGTCGGTCTTTCTTTGAAAGTTGAGAAATAAGCCGTGAATCCATTAAAGAAGAACAAACCGGCGGTTCATCAACAAAAAAATGATGCATCCCGACAACAGCCACAACAGCCCAACCATTGGGGGCTGCCGTTTGTGCTGGCTTTGTTCATGCATGCGATTCTTTTTATCGGTCTGTTTTTTGTTTTCCAATGGAATACTGAAAGCACCGATGTGGTGTACGCGGAGCTTTGGTCTCCCTCACAAATGGCTAACGTAACTCCTGTAACACCACCCAAAGAAGTGCAAAAGACAGAACCTCCTAAAGAAGAACCGGAGCCGGAGCCGGAGCCAGAACCCGAGCCCGCTCCGCCTCCGCCTCCGCCGCCAGCGAAGGTTGAAAAGCCCGTCGAGCAAACGCCTGATGAAAATGTAATTCGTCAGCAAGAGGAAGAAAAAAAGAAACTCGAAGAGCAGAAAAAATTAGAAGAGCAACGCCAACTGGAAGAACAAAAGCGTCTTCAAGAAGAGCAGCGTCGCCTTGAAGAACAGAAAAAGTTGGAAGAAAAGCGCTTGGCCGAAGAGAAAAAGCGCCAAGAAGAAGCTCAACAACGCAGACGCGAGCAAGCCAGACGCCTGGCTCAGCAAATGCAACGCGAACAATTAAAAGAGCTTCAAGCCTCTTCTCAACAAAATGTGGCCGGGGTCACGGTTCAAGCGGGCGGACCTCAATCGGCGCTCTATAGCTCACGAATCATTGCGTGCATTCGTCCCAATATTGCTTTTGCCGTTGCCCCCAATATGAAGGCAGGACAATATAAAGCGGTCTACGAAGTGCACCTTTTGAACGACGGCCGTCAAGCCGGTGCTCCTCGCCTGCTCAAAGCAAGCGGTCTGCCCGCCTTTGACCAAGCCGTGGAACGCGCTATCCGCGCTTGTAACCCATTCCCGAATCATCCGACGGGCAATCCCCCCAGGACGATTCAGCTCACCTTTGACCCGGTGGACAGTAAACGTTAATTTATTAGGTTTTCGGAAATGAGCAAAATCATTACTAACCAATTTGCAGAAGATTTAGGCTACACCTATGGCGGTTGCATTCGCGACTTAGTACGCTTTACCGCTCGTGAAGCAGCTCGAGTCTCAAAGGCAAAATTGCCCTTATTTGATTTTTTAAATCCCGGTCCTTATGACATGTTTAAGGCGCTCTGGAGCGCACTTTTACAAGCCACTGCCATTCGAACCACCTTGGATAACTGTCCTGAATACCGGGAAAATGAAAAACTCGTAAAAAAAACGCTTTTCCAAATGAATTATCACGGTGAAGAAGTGATGGCCGATAAAATCTTCAAACGATTGTCGGATGAACAAATCAACCGTTACGAGGACGCTAAACAAAAATTGATCGCTAAAGCAATCAAACCTGACACGGTTAAAAGCGAACTGGCAGATCTTTTCCTTGAGATTCTTCACGGCGCGGGCAGTGATCGAATCAACGACAAAACACGAGCAGCGGTCCTCAAGCAAATTACATTGTCTTCTGAAACTTTCCGCCGTTTAATCGACGTTTCAAAGAAAAATCCATCTCAAACAAAAGCGGTCGCTCAATAGAGAAACTGTGTTTGAAAAAAGCGCTCCGAAACAACTTCTGTTTTGGAGCGTTTTTTTATTTAGTTTTCGAGTTTAAGGCCTGCTAATTGGGGCATTGAAGGCGACTACTGTCTCCTTTTTGCTACATTTTTGTTATGTTTTTAATTCAAATCAATAAAAATTACCCTTTTTCTTTCATTTTTTAACGCAACCCTCTGGTTTTAAAGGGAATAGATGGAGTATATTAAAGACGTTCATCGTTCTGATGCTCATTTTTTTAGGAGAATTCCAATGAACAAGCAAGAACTCATCGCTATCGTTGCTGAAGAAAACGAACTTTCCAAGGCTCAAGCCGGTCGCATCGTTGACTCTGTGTTTGAAGCTATCGTTAAGGCTGTTGCCAAGGGTGACGGCTTCCAATTGATCGGTTTCGGTACGTTCAAGGCCACGAAGCGCGCTGCTCGCGAAGGTCGCAATCCTTCCACGGGCGAAACGATCAAGATCCCGGCCACCGTGTTGCCGAAGTTCACCGCTGGCGCCGCTTTCAAGGCTGCTGTTGCTTCTAAGAAGAAGTGCTGCAAGCGCTAATCAGCGACTCGCGATTCTAAAGAAAAACCGCTCGTTTTCGAGCGGTTTTTCTTACCCTTTAAAAAGCTCGGAAAACTTCCCAGTCACCGAGCTTTTTTAACGAAGAAAATTGTTTATTGCTTTAAAAGAAAGCTGACAATTTCTTCAGTTTTGACCATTTGTTTTTCCTTAATGGTACGGCGATTGGCATACTCCACTTCTCCGTTTTTGAGACCGCGTTCACCAACCACAATACGATGGGGAATACCGATCAATTCCCACTCTGCGAACATAACGCCGGGGCGCATTTCTCGGTCATCCAAAATCACATCTACGCCGGCTGCTTTCAAATCCTCATAGAGTTTATCGGCCGCTTCCCGCACCATTTCACTCTTGGAATAGTTCATCGGGCAAATGACCGTTGTAAACGGCGCGATGGATTCCGGCCAAATAATGCCTTGTTCATCGTGTCCTTGTTCAATGGCAGCACCTAAAAGACGCGATACGCCGATACCATAGCAACCCATCTCCAAAACTTGAGGCTTACCGTTTTCATCCAAATAAGTGGCATTGAGCGCTTGAGAATACTTCGTTCCCAAGTAGAACACGTGACCCACTTCGATACCGCGTTGAAGCTTCAGTACGCCCTTACCATCCGGAGAAGCATCCCCTTCAACAACGTTACGTAAATCGGCCACTTTGGGTTCCGGCAAATCCCTTGCCCAGTTCACACCCGTAATGTGGAAACCTTCTTCGTTAGCTCCGCAGATAAAATCAGTCATATTGGCGGCCGTCTGGTCCGCGTACACAACGATATCGTCCTTGATGCCGACAGGTCCCAAGTAACCCGGCTTACAACCAAACGCCTTAATGATTTCAGCATCCGTAGCAAAACGGAATCCTTCCTTTAATTCAGGAAGTTTCCCAGCCTTCACTTCATTTAAATCGTGATCGGCTCGAAGCAAAATCATCACGATTTGCGGCTCGATGGCCTCACCCTTTTCATTAAAACGTTCGGCAGCCAAAACAACAGACTTCATTGAAGAAGTCAATTCGCGGCCCAAAAGTTCCACCACATCCTCGCACTTTTCCTTACCGGGCGTCGGAACTTTTTGCATCGTTTCCTTGGCCTCTGCACGCTTGGCAATTAAGCAGGGTGCCGGAGCTAATTCAATATTGGCCGCGAAATCACTGTCAGGACAATAAGCAATTAAATCTTCACCGGTATCCGCGATGACTTGGAATTCGTGCGAGCGGTCTCCACCAATAGAACCGGTATCGGCCGCCACTGCACGGAATGTCAGACCCAAACGGGTGAAAATACGTTGATAGGCCTCATACATCTTGTCATAGGACTTCAACGCACCTTCTTGGTCACGGTCAAATGAATAACCATCTTTCATTGTGAATTCACGACCACGCATTACACCAAAACGCGGACGACGTTCATCACGGAATTTCGTTTGGATCTGATAGAGGTTTACCGGGAGCTGACGCCAAGAGCGAATTTCCTGACGAGCAAAATCGGTAATCACTTCTTCAGAGGTGGGCTGAATCACAAAATCGCGTTGATGACGATCTTTAAAGCGCAAAAGTTCCGGACCATACTTTTCCCAACGGCCAGACTCTTGCCATAGTTCGGCGGGTTGCACCATCGGCAACAACAATTCAATCGCACCCGCGCGATTCATTTCTTCACGAATAATGTTCTCGATCTTACGAAGGGAACGCAAACCCATCGGCATATAGGTATAGACCCCCGCAGCCAGCTTCTTGATCATGCCGGCGCGAATCATTAACTGTTGGCTCACAATGTCGGCATCCGACGGAGCTTCTTTTAATGTAGAAATAAAAAAGGAACGAGCGCGCATTGTTTTCTCGCTAATTAAGGTACAATTTTTTGATGTGCACTTTTTACCATGCACTTGGTAAAAGTAAAAGAGTAATTTTAGAGATTTTGAGGCCTTTCATGTTGGACAGCGACGGTTACCGTCCGAATGTCGGCATTATTTTAACCAATGACGACAAAAAGGTATTTTGGGCCAAACGACTGAAAAAACCGGCTTGGCAATTTCCCCAGGGAGGTATTGACGAAGGTGAGGATATTGAGACAGCGCTGATGCGTGAACTCAATGAGGAAATCGGCTTAACGCCCGATGACGTTAAAATCATCGCTCATACGAGTGAGTGGCTCTATTACGATGTTCCCGAACCTTTCAGACGTGCTGACCGTTCGATATACCGCGGACAAAAGCAAATTTGGTTTTTGTTAAAACTCGTTGGACCAGAATCGAAAATCAATCTTTTCGCTTCTTCCCAACCAGAGTTTGACGCATGGCGTTGGAATGATTACTGGGTTCCATTGCGCGATGTCATCGATTTCAAACACGATGTCTACCGAAAAGCGCTAGCTGACTTAGCACCCCATCTTTTCGGTGAACATGACAAACGATCCAAACCCAGCCAAGACTGGTTACTGTACGGATTCTGAGTCATTGCCCGCGTTGCTTGTCAGACGCGGGCATTTTTGTATCCAATTTCACACTCAAAAAAAATCAAAATCTTCCTTAATAGCAAAATACCTTTTTACAAAAATAGTATCTTTTGCAAATCAAAATCTTACAAATTTATTAATTTTTGAAATTATTTTTTATTTATTTTCAATATCTTATATTTTTAAAAAATAGACTAATACATTATACTTATTGACACAAAATCCCTGAAGTCGTAAATTTTTCACATTGCAAAACTTCGTCTTTTCGCATCGAGGGGAATTTATGGCTCAACACTACGATCCCAATAAAATTATTATTTTTGATACAACTTTGCGCGATGGCGAACAGGCTTTACCGCAAAGCTTAAGCTCACAGCAAAAACTTCAAATTGCCATGGCTCTGGATCAATTAGGAGTTGATGTCATTGAAACCGGCTTTCCGATTTCCTCAGAAGGTGACTTCCAATCTGTTCAGCTAATTTCCCGCAACCTTAAACACGCCATTCCCTGCGGGCTTGCCCGTTGCGTTCCCAAAGATGTGGATGCCTGTGGAAATGCGCTGAGAGATGCCAAACATTTCCGTATTCATACTTTCATCGCCACCTCAGACATTCACGTCCAGGACAAGCTGAAAAAGAGCCGTGATGACATTATGGCAATGGCTACCGCTTGCATAAAACAAGCCAGAAACTACACCGATGATGTTGAATTCTCCTGTGAAGACGCAGGACGTACCCCGATAGACTATCTTTGCCGAATGGTCGAAAACGCCATTAATGCCGGCGCAACAACCATCAATATTCCGGACACTGTCGGCTACACATTACCTGAAGAATTCGGCGACATTATCTCCAACCTCTTTAACCGTGTGCCCAATATTGATAAGGCCATTATTTCTGTGCATTGTCACAACGATTTGGGGATGGCTACCGCCAACTCCCTCACCGCCATCCGCCACGGCGCTCGGCAAATCGAATGTTGTATGAACGGATTAGGAGAGCGCGCCGGCAATTGTTCACTTGAAGAAGTGGTTATGGCCATTAAGTTAAGAGAAAAATTCCTTAAAGGGCTGTATACCGATATTGTTGCCAAGAATATCGCCAGAACGTCCACTCTTGTCTCCAAAATCTGCAACGAACCGGTACCGCCTCATAAGGCGATTGTCGGTTCTAACGCTTTTGCTCATAGCTCCGGTATCCACCAAGACGGTGTTTTGAAGAACCGAGAAACTTACGAGATTCTGACGCCTGAAAGCGTGGGCTTTACCGGCAACACCATGCATATGACAGCTCGCTCCGGCCGTCACATGATCCGAGCCTGCTTAAGAAACCTAGGCTACTCTGACGACAGCTACGATCTTAATGATATCTATGATCGATTCCTGCAACTGGCCGACAAAAAAGGTCAGGTTTTCGATTATGACTTGGAAGCCCTACTCTTTTTCCAAAAGCGTGATGAAGCCAATGAAAATTACTTCAAGCTTGACACGATCAATGTCATGAGTGGCGGCGCCCATGGTGCTATTCCGACGGCAAGCGTTCGCCTGAAAGTAGGTAAGCGTACCCGCACGGAATCCAGTATCGGAAACGGTCCCGTGGACGCGGTCTATAACTGCATCACTCGTTTGACCGGTATTCGCTGCAAACTGACAAGCTACACCATCAAGGCCAACGGCGCTGGCATGGATGCCCTGGGTCAAGTTAATGTCAACGTTGATTACGAAGGTCGAATCTTCCACGGCATGGGACTTTCCACTGATGTGATCGAAGCTTCAGCTCTTGCGTTAATCGACGCCTGCAACATCATTGAACGAGCCCGTTTGATTGAAAAGAAACGCGAAAAACAACAGGCTTAAAACAAAGATTTATCGAAAGGATTTATTCATGTCAAAGAATTACCACATTGCTGTTTTAGCCGGTGACGGCATCGGTCCTGAAGTCATGGCAGAAGCTCTCAAAGTGATGGATGCCGTTGGCAAAAAACATGGCTTTACCGTTTCACGCGAAGAACATTTAGTAGGAGGCGCAGCCATTGATCACTGCGGCAAGCCTTTGCCCGAAGACACTGTTAAAGCCTGTGACAATGCGCAAGCTATTTTATTTGGCAGCGTGGGCGGTCCCAAGTGGGATCATCTTCCGCATCATTTACGCCCCGAAGCTGGAGCTCTTTTGCCACTGCGTAAACGCTACGGCCTTTTCTGCAATTTGAGGCCGGCCAGAATTTTCCAAGGCTTAAACGCGTTAAGCCCATTGCGTTCAGATATTTCTGCTCAAGGATTTGATGCCATCGTCGTTCGCGAACTCACCGGCGGCATCTATTTCGGCACTCCGAAGGGACGTGAAGGAGAGGGTGAGAATGAACGCGCCTACGACACGGAAGTTTATAGCCGAAAAGAAATTGAACGAATCTCACGCGTTGCATTTAAAGTGGCAATGGGACGAAGAAAGAAAGTAACATCCATTGATAAATCCAATGTCTTGGCTAGTTCGGTTTTATGGCGTGAAGTCGTCACAGAGGTTGCTCAAGACTATCCCGAGGTGACACTTGAACACCTCTATATCGACAACGCCACCATGCAGCTCATTAAAAACCCCGCTCAATTTGACGTTGTGCTTTGCTCCAATATGTTCGGAGACATTCTCTCCGATGAATGCGCAATGATCACCGGTTCCATGGGACTTTTATCCTCTGCCTCGCTGGCTTCCGGGACTTTCGGTCTTTACGAACCCGCAGGAGGTTCAGCTCCTGACATTGCCGGTAAAGGCATTGCCAACCCCATTGCGCAGATTCTGTCAATGGCGTTGATGCTGAGACATTCATTTGGTGAAAATGCTGCGGCTCAAGACGTGGAAAATGCGGTCGCCCGTACCCTTCAGGATCAAATTATCACCGCTGATTTAGCCCGTGCCATGCCCGACGCTCAAGTGGTCAACACGGTGGAAATGGGACAAGCCATCATTGAGCGTTTAGGAGAATAGTCATGGGTAAAACACTATACGAAAAAGTTTACGATGCTCACGTTGTCTATGAGGCCGAGGGCGAGCTACCGCTTTTATATATTGACCGTCACCTCGTCCACGAAGTAACCAGTCCCCAAGCCTTTGCCGGATTACGGGAAGCCGGTCGGGTTCTTCGTCGGCCCGAACTGATGATGGCCACCATGGACCACGACATTTCCACTCAAAAAGCGACCATTGACGCCTGTTCGTGCGTAGCCAAAAAGCAGGTGACCACATTGATTAAAAATTGCGAAGATTTTGGCGTGACGCTTTTTGGTCTCGGTCATCCTAATCAAGGCATCGTACATATCATCGGTCCTCAAACGGGCTTTACTCTTCCGGGAACAACACTTGTCTGCGGCGACTCCCACACCGCAACGCACGGTGCCTTTGGAGCCTTGGCGTTCGGAATCGGCACCAGTGAAGTTGAGCATGTCATGGTTACACAAACGATCAAACAGGCCAAATTAAAGACCATGAGAATCAATTGTGTCGGCAAGCTCCCCGAAGGTGTCTATGCCAAAGACCTTATTTTGGAAATCGCCCGTGTTCTCACAACGGCTGGCGCCACTGGTTACGCCATTGAATTCGCAGGCGACGGTGTTCGTGCTCTATCCATGGAAGCACGTATGACGCTCTCTAACATGGCTATTGAAATCGGTGCGAAAGCGGGCATGATTGCACCCGATGAAACAACATTTGCTTATCTTAAAGACCGTCCTTATTCCCCGAAAGGCGCGGATTGGGATGAAGCCGTTCGCTACTGGAAGTCTTTAGCTAGTGATGAAGATGCAGTGTTTGATAAAGAAGTAACTATTGACTCCGGTCACTTAACCCCCATGGTTACTTGGGGAACCAACCCTGGCCAAGTCTGCCATATCACTGACAATGTCCCCGATCCTAAGTTATGTGACGATGAGCAAGAGCGTCATTCCATTGAAGCCGCCTTAGCTTACATCCAAATTGATGCCGGTCAACCGATCAAGGACGTCCCGATTGACACCGTCTTTATCGGATCTTGCACAAACGGACGAATTGAGGATTTTCGTGAAGCAGCTAAAGTTCTTCGTGGTCGACACATCGCTCAAGGTATCCGTGCTTTAGCAGTACCCGGCTCAATGGCCGTAAAGGCTCAGGCAGAAAAAGAGGGATTGGATCAAATATTTAAAGACGCCGGTTTTGAGTGGCGGCTTCCCGGCTGCTCCATGTGTCTGGGGATGAATGACGATATTGCCGCTCCCGGTTCTCGCGTTGCCTCCACTTCCAACCGCAACTTTGTTGGTCGACAAGGGCGAGGCAGCCGCACCCACCTGATGAGTCCTGCGATGGCGGCAGCGGCGGCTATCAACGGGAAAATTGTTGATGTTCGAGATTACCTGCAATAAAGGAGAGCAGCATGCATAAATTTACAAGTTTGACAGCGGTGGCTGCTCCGATGGACGCATCCAACATTGATACCGATCAGATCATTCCCAAACAGTTTTTGTTGGCGGTCGATCGTAAGGGATTTGGCAAACACCTTTTTCATAATTGGCGTTATTTGGACGAAGCCGAAAATATGCCCAATCCGGACTTTATCCTCAATAAACCATGCTATCAAAAAGCCCAATTCATTGTAGCCCGCCACAATTTCGGCAATGGTTCCAGCCGTGAAGCCGCACCTTGGGCACTGCTTGATTTTGGTATTCGTGCTGTCATCGCTTCCTCGTTTGCGGATATTTTCTCCAATAACTCACTGGGAAACGGTCTTTTACTCGTCCGTTTAACTGAAAAAGAAATCGATGAGATTATGCAAGCGCTCAAAGCCAATCCCGGTATGCAAATTTCAGTTGATCTTGAAAATTGCAGCGTAACCGTTGGAGATAAGCACTACTCGTTTGAAATGGATCCCTTTAGAAGACATTGCATCCTTGAAGGATTAGATGCCATTTCTTTGACCCTTGAGCACGAAAAAGCCATCGCGCAATACGAAGCAAAACGCCCCAGCTGGATTAAGAAAGGTATCGCGGTTTAGCTTAAATGGGGGCCTCTTTGTTTTTATCAAAAAGGCCCCTTTATTTTAAATTTTTGACTTGATCAGTGTTTTAAATTCTTTAATGTATCCACAGGCCTGATCCAAACATAAATTCCAGAAATCTTCCTTTGTTGCATCAAGGCCTATGTGTTTGCTGATCAATTCATCTACTGTCATCCGCCCCGTATCTCTCAAGAAATTTCGATAAAACTCAGGGAAATCTTTTCCTCGTTTTTTCTGTTCAAGACAGAGTCCTTGTGAAATTAAGTAACCGATCGTGTAGGCATAGTTGTAGATATATTGATCGGTCATGTAAAAATGTAGCTTATAGCACCATAAATACGGATCGCTGTCCTCAATGGCCTCTCCCATATACTCGTGCCAAGCCTGCTGCATCATCGTCTCAGCTTCTTCTTTACTGACAAGCCCCGTTTGACGTTTTTCAATAAAGCGTGTTTCGAATCCCATTCGAACGGGTAACTGCAGGCAAAAGTTCGCACAACTGATTAATTCTTGCCACAAAATTGATAAGCGCTCTTCATTATTTTGGGCATGTTGAGCACAATAACGCCTGACGTTCGCTTCATTAAATGTACTGGCAACCTCCGTGAGAGTCATCGGGAACTCGGTTTGATTGGTTGGCAGATCCCGCATCACCCAATAATGAAATGCATGTCCCAATTCATGAGCTTGCTGTAATACAGAGCCAAAACTGCCTAAATAGGTTGTGAACACCCGTGGCTGCTTTAACCGATTGAAACGGGAGTAAAAGGCGCCGCCCGCTTTTTTAGAATCAACCTTGGCATCCAACCAATGTTTTTCAAGCATCATGTCAATAAAGGCAGGAATATCTGGATTAACTTCCTGCAAGGAGGCTTTGACAGTCTGTATAGCTTGTTCATAGGGAATGTAGGGCGTTTCTTTAATCGAAGAACTGGGCATCGGAGCAAAAAAGTCACAAGCTTTCATTACGTTGCGCCCAAAGAAAGGGGCACGTACCGTTATAGCCTGCTGTATTTGCGGTTGACGGTGTTTAATCGCCCCCAAAGCGGCTTGAAGAGCTTCTTTACTGATGCGGTTTTGTTCAAGACTCGGTTGCATCCAATCGGATAAACCCGCCAATGAAAATTGTACTTTACGGAAACCATGCAGAAGATTTAATAAATCCACATAGTAGCCGGCTTGCTTTTTGTACCAATCATTGACTGCCAACTGAGCTGTTTCTCTCAAAACAGGATCATCAGCCCCCTTCAAAACTCCAACACACTGAGAATGCGTAAGGTGAACTGTTTCTCCTTGACTGTTTTGAGCCTGTACCCGCATGGACTTATTTAAGCGCTTATACATGGCGTCTACAGGATAAAAACTCGTTGCGGCAAATTTATTAATAATCTCGTTTGTGGCTGAATCCAGACCCTGACGCCAGGACTTATTCTTTTCACGAGCATTAAATTGCCAATGAGAAACAATAGAATTTTCCCAAAATGGATCGTTATCCGCTATTGAACCCAGCTTGGCAAAAAGGGGCGAGGCAATGGATTCCAGTTCTGCATATAAAGCTTGTGTTTGCGCGTAAGCAGCGGCTGCCGCCGAATCCGTTATATCGGCACTTGAAGCACAGTAGGAAAAAGAAATTAGCGAACTAATCCCCTCAACAGCATCTTCGTAAATCGGAAGACATTGCAATACATTTTCTTTTGTTGGATTCGTGGGCAATAAATCACGTAATGTTTTTATTTCACCATAAATCTTTTGTAATTCATCCTGAAAGCGCTTGTCTTGAACAGTCCCGTAAGCATCTTCCAATGTCCATCCCGGGAGTTGCTTTTGTATTGTTTGATCCATCTCTGCACCTTTTTCTAACTGAAAAACGAGAAAATTCTAAAAGAAAAGGAGCGAAACCGCTCCTTTTAAGTACAGAGAAAAATGATGAACCTATTCTTCAGTCAACTTGAGCTCATCGTCTTCAAGATCAATTCGTTCGTCATCTTTGTATTGATTTTCACGACGTCGCTCTTCATCCAAATATTGGGCAATGGCAGCAACCAATTCCGGACAACCCTCACGAGTAGCCGCCGAAATAACAAAAACTCTTTCATCCTCCGGAATCTGCAATGCATCCAATAGATCATTGATGCGATCGTCTTGTTCTTCTTGCGCGATCAAGTCCACTTTATTGAGAACAAGCCAGCGAGGTTTGTTATAAAGCGCTTCATCGTACTTTCTTAACTCTTCAATAATTGCCTTGGCTTCAGCAGCCGGGTCGACACTCTCATCAAACGGAGCCATGTCAATGAGATGAAGCAACAGTTTCGTGCGGGATAAATGACGCAGGAACAAATGCCCCAAACCGGCTCCTTCTGATGCCCCTTCAATCAACCCGGGAATATCTGCGACTACAAAACTTTGCTCTGGTCCCACTCTTACCACACCCAACTGCGGATGCAAGGTTGTAAAGGGGTAGTCCGCAATCTTTGGACGAGCGTTGGAGACAGCAGAGATAAAGGTGGACTTACCGGCATTGGGCATCCCCAGGAGACCGACGTCGGCCAATACTTTTAATTCCAGATTCAGAAAACGATGCTCGCCTTCTTCACCGGGCGTGCATTGACGCGGGGCTCGATTAGTGCTGGATTTAAAGTGCAAGTTGCCCAATCCACCCTTTCCGCCTTTAGCTAAGAGGTAACGCTCACCATGGCGAGTCAAATCGGCAACCAATTCTCCCGTATCGGCATCAGTCACTAAAGTGCCAACGGGCATCCGAAGCTCGATATCGTTGCCGGCCGCACCATAGCAGTCCGATCCACGACCGTTTTCACCATTTTTGGCAAAGTGTTTACGGGCATAACGGAAATCAATCAACGTATTAATGTTACAGTCAGCGACCGCGTATACATCGCCGCCTCGGCCACCATCTCCACCATCAGGGCCACCTTTGGGAATAAATTTTTCACGGCGAAAAGACGCTACGCCATTGCCGCCCTTACCCCCGGCAACTTCAATACGTGCCTCATCAACGAATTTCATGCCTATTTACCTCAAACGTCTAAAATAGCGTGGACAAATCCGAATAACTTTAGACTTTAACACAGAAAAAGCCATGTCATCGACATGGCCTTTTCAAATTTAAATTCATTTCCCCGATTGAGCTTACTCAACCGAGAGGTGCTGCTAGAAATTAAGCAGGAATCACCTTAACGAAACGATGATTTTGAGGTCCCTTGACTTCAAACTTCACCGTGCCGTCAACCTTGGCAAACAAGGTGTGGTCACGACCCATACCGACGTTGTCGCCGGGGTGAAATTGCGTACCACGTTGACGAACAATGATGCCGCCAGCATTGATAGCTGCATCACCAAAAACCTTCACACCAAGACGCTTAGCTTGGGAGTCACGACCGTTGCGGGTAGAACCGCCGCCCTTTTTATGTGCCATTTTCTTACTCTCTTAGAAAAGTCCAAATTAAGCCGCGATCGAGTCGATCTTGAGCTCCGTGTAGTTTTGACGATGACCAGCGCTCTTGATGGAGTGCTTGCGACGACGCATCTTGAAGATGCGAACCTTGTCGTGACGGCCGTGAGAAACAACCGTGGCCGTAACGCTGGCGCCTTCAACGAAGGGAGCACCGACCTTAAGTTCATTGCCATCGGAAACAGCCAAGACTTCAGAAAGGGTCACTTGGGAGCCGACTTCGGCATTCAAGGTTTCAACCTTGATCGTGTCACCGGCAGCAACGCGATATTGCTTTCCGCCGGTCTTAATAATTGCGTACATTGTTTATTACCTCGCCCGTTTCGCTCAGCCAACGCACTGTCTGCGAAACCTTTTTATAGTTAATCGGCAGGACAAACCCCGCCTACTCATGCGTGGAAAGACGGATTATTTCATAAATCAATTAGTTATGCAAATTAATTTACAGCACGCACCCACAGAATCAGCAATAACCCGAAAAATATACGTTTGATCCGTTATTTTGTCATATTGTTGTCATAATTCTGTCATAAACTTCGCGCAACGTTACAAGACGTTGACAATATTACGAACTTTCCGACGGGGAACTCATGGAATATTACTATATAGCGATGCTTGTGTTTTTGGCTGGCCTTGCATGCTTCGATCTCTTCGTTGGCGTCAGCAACGACGCCGTGAACTTCCTTAATTCCGCTATGGGATCACGCATCGCAAGCTTCCGCACAACAATGTGGGTTGCCACCTTCGGGGTTCTTTTAGGGGCGACCTTCTCGTCAGGTATGATGGAGGTAGCACGTTCCGGCATCTTCCACCCGCAGATGTTTAATTTCACAGAAGTGATGATTATCTTCTTTGCGGTCATGATCGCCGACATCGTCTTACTTGATACCTTCAACTCCCTCGGTCTTCCCACCTCCACCACCGTTTCCATCGTCTTCGAATTATTAGGCAGTGCCATTGCCGCCGCGGCTATTAAGTTATATTGGGAAGGCGGTTCTTTACAAATGGTCTTTGACTATATTAATACCAGTGAATCATTGACCATTATTTCTGCCATCTTGATTTCAGTTGTCGTGGCATTTATTTCAGGCGCTGTGGTGCAGTACATTATGCGACTGATCTTCTCTTTCTACTTCGAAAGAGTCTATCCCTACGTCGGCGGTGTTTTCGGCGGTTTATCCATCACGGCTATTGCGTATTTTCTGGTCATGAAGGGAGCTCGCGGTGCCAGCTTCATGCAACCGGAATGGATTGAATGGATTGAAGCCAATACTCAAATGCTTGTCATTGCATTATTTGTCGGTTTCTCCATTCTCTTTCAACTGCTCATCCTTGTCTGCAAATTCAATGTTTTCAAAATTGTCATCTTGGCCGGCACCTTCTCCCTGGCTTTTGCCTTCGCTGGTAACGACTTGGTGAACTTCGTCGGTGTTCCGCTTGCCGCCTATGATAGCTTCAAGATCTGGATGGCTTCGGGCGCACAACCTGACGATCTCATTATGAGCGGACTATTGGTTTCGACGAAGACCGACACGTTCTTCCTGCTTGCTTCCGGCATCGTCATGGTCTTTACGTTGTGGTTCTCTAAAAAAGCCCACCGCGTGCTTCAAACAGCTCTGAATCTGTCTTCTCAGCAAAGTGATCATGAACAGTTCGGCTCCTCGATTCCGGGTCGTGTTATCGTCCGTGCCTCTATGGGCCTTGGAAGCATTGTTAATCAATTAATCCCGGGAGCTGTTAAGAAAACCCTGGACTCTCGTTTCAAACACAGAAGATTGAAGCGTGGTGAAGTGCCCCTTCCTTTTGACTATGTTCGAGCATCCGTCAACCTTGTGTTGTCTGCTGCGTTGATTTCTTCAGCTACATCCTTGCAATTGCCGCTTTCAACCACTTACGTTACGTTTATGGTCGCAATGGGCTCTTCTTTTGCTGATGGCGCTTGGGACCGTGAAACTGCCGTTTACCGCATTTCCGGCGTCTTAACCGTGATCAGCGGCTGGTTCGTTACGGCATTGACCGCCAGTACATTGGCCGCCGTTGTCTGCTCGATCATTTTCCTGGGAGGTGGTTTCGTGGCGTTCTTGCTTGCCATCCTGGCGTTTATTCTCATCATCCGAAGCAATATGCGCTTTAAGCAACAGGAAGCCAACTACAAAGCCGAACAAGCTATTCGTTACGACGTCAATAAGATTCGTGAAATTTTGAATCAACGTGTCGGCGAAAACCTTTTGACCACTGTCACGCTCTATAACAATATCGTTGAAACTTTCCTCAATGATGATGAAAGCGGATTGCGTAAGCTCAAACTGCAGTCGAATGAAAACTTCGATCAGCTCACTCATGAGCGGGGCATTTATTACAAGATGGAAAATTCCGGCTTTGTTCCCACCAAAGAGGACAATGACGCCCGTTACAGCTATTTCCGCACATTCACCAATCTGCGTGATGTGGGACGCTCACTGCAAGCTTTGGCTCGTCTTTCTAAAGATCACATTGCCAATCGCCACCGCACTTTCCAAGGTGAACTGAGTCAAGATTTAGCGGACTTATCTCAGCTTCTGCTTGAAATTGTTGGCAACCACAACGGCAAAGCAGATGTGGCGGCTTTGCACGCCAATGCGCAATCGCTTCTTGCTCGCATTGAAACCATTCAGGAAAAACTGCTCCGTAACGGTCCTGACAAAGGTTTCTCCGCACGTGGTTGCGAACTCTTCTTAAGTTTCCTGCTCTTTGCACGAGAACTGATTAACCACTACGAAATCATCGCGATGTTGCAACAAAAACTCAATGCAACAACGCCGGAAACACAAGATTCCAGTAAGGTTCAATCGGCGTAGAGTCAGTAAGAGCAATAATCTAGAAGGGAGGATGTTTTCCTCCCTTTTTTGTCGGAGTTCGTGGGTATAATGAGCCACACTATGACATCGAATACCTCTTCTATCAAGAAATCTGCTCAAACAGTCCTCGCCCCCATCGCCGAGGATCTCAAAGCCGTCAACGACATCCTTGCTCGGGAATTTGCCCATAGCCAAAGCCCGACAATCACGGAAATCGGCTCCTACATCACACAAGCCGGTGGCAAACGTATGCGCCCCGCGCTTTTAATGCTCATGGCAAAAGCTTTAGGGTACAGCGGCAACGATCATCGAGAACTCGGTGCGACCATTGAAATGCTTCATACAGCCACATTGATGCATGACGATGTCGTAGATGAGGGCATGATGAGGAGAGGACGAGCGACCGCTAACGCAAAGTGGGGCAATAGCGTCGCGGTATTAGTGGGTGACTTCATGTATACCCGCTCTTTTGAAATGATGATCCGCATCGGCAATTTACGGGTTATGCAAGCCCTAGCCAGTGCCGCCAACACTTTAAGTGAAGGCGAAGTTATTCAGATGAAAAACGCTCACGATCCCAGTGTTGATGAAGCTCGTTATCTCAAAGTCATTGAAAGAAAAACTTCGGTACTTTTTGCCGCTGCGGCAGAAATGGCCAGTGCTCTTGCCGGTGCGTCTAAGGAGGCAGAGGAAGCGCTCGTAAACTATACAATGGCTCTCGGCAATGCTTTCCAAATTGCTGATGACATCCTGGACTACTCTGGCAATCCTACAGAAAGCGGAAAGCAAATCGGCGCAGATTTTGAAGAAGGGAAGGTTACGCTGCCAGTCATTTACGCAATGCAGGCTGCCAACGATCAGGATCGTGCATTTATTGAAAAAGCCATTCGTGACGGCCACGGTGACTTTGAAAAAATTTCTCAAATTATTCAGACAAGTGGAGCCATTGAGCGTTGCAAAGTACGAGCAAAAATGGAGCTTGAAAAAGGAAAGTTAGCACTTGATGTTCTTCCCTCTTCCATTTTCAAAAATTCTCTGATAGAATTGCTGTCCTTCGTTGTTGAGCGCAAGGCTTAATAACGGTGATCGTCGGGGTGTAGCTCAGCCTGGTAGAGTACTACGTTCGGGACGTAGGAGTCGGAGGTTCGAATCCTCTCACCCCGACCATCTTTCAAAATTGCGATCTGTTAACGGATCGCTTTTTTATTTTCTTTTCCAAGCCAAACTGAAATCAGCTCAAACGCCCGTAATATCGCCGACGGGATCATATTTTCTATTGGTTGTGAATACGTATTTTGGGCAATGATATCTCCCAAAAAACCAGAGTATTCTGCCTTTTTCTTTTCCAAGCGTCGTTTTATATCTCTGGGAGCCATCGCCATTAGACGCTCATACTGCAACCTTTTCGACTTAACAGATACATTAGGAGATGCATTACAAGCCCAAAGCGCATCATAGAGCTCTCTTTTCAGCCCAGTCTTGTACACTAGCTCCCCTTCCATAGCCAGTCCGGGTGATAGGAAAAAGACGCCACTTTGGCAGTCTTCTGCTTTGCAATGTAAGCGTCTCTCTGTTTCGCTAAGCTGCTTTAACACGACATGTCTTGCATCACCATCATTGTCACTAATCACACAAAATGGCTTTTTAAGACTCAGAGCCAACATTAAAAAAGGTGCGTAACTCTTTCCGTCAACGCCCATAATGCTAATACCGAACGCACTTGGGTCATCTCCAAAATAAGCCTGAAACATTCCACGGATCAATTGCTCTTCAGTGACTCCCTCCACAAAAATAAGACCACGGGCAAAAAGCGTTTCTCCACGGAATCGCAATATCAACCGTTTAATCGCTCGAGCTTCTAACGGATCAATATTTTGAGGCAACCATCTAACCTGAATATTTTCACCATCCCTTTGCATACTTCTAAATTCATACGGCTCACAGACGGAAGCCACATAAGGAGAGTGCGTTGAAACAATAAATTGATGAGAGAGCGCTTTCAGTTGTGTCATCAAGGCTCGCTGCGCATTGGGGTGTAAATGAATTTCTGGCTCTTCTGCGGCAATTAACATGAATAAGGGGCGTTCCTGAAGGGCCGCTTGTTTGGCCAACAAATCCACCAACGTAACGATTGATAAAATGGCGACACTTTTTTGACTACCCTTACCTTGCAGGGCCGAAAAAGGAATTATTTTTTCAGAATCACTTTTCACGAGTGAAAAGAACTCTTCAATATTGTCTGCCGTAAGACTCACTTCTTCCGGTAACCGCGTCCCCGGCCCTTCCAGCGTCTGACACAAAGAATCCAGCACTGACCTTAAATCTTCAATTGGCTTATCGGCATAATCGGGATGTTTTTTTAAAGCGCTTCCCAAACCACTTACCATACGACTGACAAAGGAGTTCTCATTTTTAAGATCTTCCCGGAGATTTTCTTCAGCATCAATACTGACAAACTGCAAAGAATGGGGGACGTCTTGAAGTTCTTCACCTAACTTTTCCCGATCCCAATGATTAATAATGAAACGCTGCTTGGTAATTGTCCCGTCAGAAAACCTTTGAAATTTAGTTCTAAAAGCAAAATACTCACGTTTGTAATGATCTCTTCGGATTAAACCATCAAATTCCTTTTGCCAACCAATTTGAAAGGCTGAAAACCGCTTGAAATCTTTATTTAACGGCACAAACCGAACATCAACCCAGAGCTCATCGCCAAACTCTGCTTTCTCGTTGAGGTGAAAATCTTCCTTTTGAACAGTGATTTCGTCACTGAGGGCCAACTCCAAAGCTTTTAAAACCGTACTTTTGCCACAATTGTTGGCCCCTAGTAAAACAGAACTACGCCCCAAGGGCATCTGCAAACTACGAATACTTCTAAAGCCGTTAATACGTATGCGATCAATAATAATCATGACAATTCCTGATTCTTTTCTTCTATTCTAAAAGGCTTATAAGTATCAGGATAGAGCTTTTGACAACCTTCGCTAAAATAGATAATGGAAACGAATGGAGCCAAACAATGCGCGAATACACCGAAATTGAAACGATCACTCAATTATTAGGTCTTGTCACCGAACCGGGACACATTGATCACCATGTTTTCCAAAATATTGATTTCTCAGATCTGGCGGACTTGGCCTCCCAGTCCACATATAGCGATTGTTTATTTTTAGGTTGTGTTTTACCCGAATCCTTTTCGCAGCAATTGGATAAAACGAACCTGATTTTTCCGAAACTGGACGCCCCCTTTGATATCTATCGCAGTTATCTGTACTCAGCCAATTCGCTTTATTCCGGGTTTGATCCCCGCGATGAAACTTCCATAGAGAATACCTACGACAGACGTGTTTATAAACATTTTTTGCAAAGCGGTGTCATTTCCAAAAATATTAAAGAAACACTGTCACGGTATTTACACGATCACTCCATGAGTAACGCCATCAAGGACTTCTTGGCTAACTATCATGAACGTCAAATCGTTGGCATCATGGGCGGTCATGACCTCTTAAGAACCGATCCTTTCTACAGACAAATTGTTTTTCTGAGCAAACGTCTGACAGAAATGGGATTTATCATGGTTAGCGGAGGCGGCGCTGGTGCTATGGAAGCCACGCATTTGGGAGCTTGGCTTGCAGAAAGATCTGATGAAGAAGTTGAAGAAGCGCTCAATATCCTTAAGGTGGCTCCAAGTTGGCAAGATAAAGGCTGGTTAAGCAGCGCATTCAAAGTAATGCTCAAATTCCGTCAAACGCATTTCATCAGTCTAGGTATTCCAACTTGGCTCTATGGACATGAGCCGGCAACCCCCTTTGCCACTCATATTGCAAAGTTTTTTGATAACAGTATCCGCGAAGATACGATCTTAAGTATTACAAGAGGTGGGCTTATCTACACTCCGGGTAGCGCCGGCACCATCCAGGAAATCTTTCAGGCAGCCGTCCCTAACCACTACAAAACATACGGTTATTCGAGCCTGATGGTTTTCTTAGGCGTAGATTTTTGGCGAAAGGAATTGCCCGTTTATCCGCTCCTAGAGCATCTTGTCAATACCGGAAAATACAGCGGTTTGCGAATCGGCATCACAGATGACATTGAAGAAGTCGCCCAAACAGTGAAAATGTTCAAACCGCAAAAAAGCGAATAAGCTATTGAGCGGGCTCCTCGTTTGAATTTAAAGGAATAAAGCCCGCTTTTTCATTACCACAGCCCGGACAGGTAAAAAAATCGGGCAAGTCATAAAACGGTGTGCCAGGAGCAATGTCAAATTCCTCACAACCTTGCTTCGGATCGTACACATACCAGCAAACCTTGCACTGCATTTTCGTTTCAGCCCCGATACGTTCCCGATTTAACCGATCCAACAGACGATCTATCGTTTCTTGAGCCATTTCCACTCCAAGACCTCTTTATAACGAACCGCTTTGAATATCTTCCTTAAGCCACTGCAAGATTTCTTCACAGTGCTGAGCACCTAACTTCATTTCTTCTGCGGACTCCCCAACCTCAGGCGGCAACATCGTCACTACATAGGCATCAAAAAGCGCTTTACCGGCATTATTAAAAATCCGATTTCGCCAAATCCCTTTCATCGCAGTGCTTTGAATATGAGCGCTCGCAAAACCCGAAATACTGATATCTATCATTCCCTTACCCAATGCGGCCTCAAGAAAAGATCCATCTTCCGGGCTAAGGGGCTGACGAGAAATTTCAACCGTATAGGGCGGCTCCACTGACAACTTCTCTAGATTTTCTGTTCGCTGAGCTTGGGAAAGTTCCTGAAGAATAGCCGAAGCAGCAAAGACACCTTGAGGAATTTCAGTTAATTGAGGCTCTAGCGGCGTTGTAGAAAGGTTTCTTAATAGATCCGAAGGAACCGTAACGACTTCAAAACGATCAACCCCGTTTTCCTGCACGCGCCACAGCCCCTCAATAGCCGTTTCTTCCAATCGAACTGATTGGCCTATCGTTGCCCTAACTTCACCACTTCCAACCGTTGCTAAAACAAAATCCAGGTGCTTAGGGTCGAATTCTCTAAAGGGAATAGTTAATAACGTCTTGTTGGTTGAAAAATCCCCCTCGGACAAAGTATCCCTAACTTTTTCGAGAAATTTCACCGTCGCAATTGCCGCTTCGTGTTCGGTTTGCCTGTCTAAATTTACATTGGCCCAACGGCTCGATGATATTTGTGCCATACCTGATCCTTTTTGAAGTTTTCTCAGCAATCACAACTGTCCTGTTTTTCAACAGGCATGATCGCAATTGTACGAACCACAGGTTTATTTCTAATGACGATCTCAGATAGCAAAGAACAATATTCATCCCACGGTTTAAGGCCCTGAACGGCCCCCAGTAAATCCTTATTTCGAAAGATTGCTACCACGGGCATTGAACGCAAACCCCAACGAGCAGCCATGCTGCGCGATTCTTTAAAGTCAGCCCAAGCCGTCGCCGTCAAAGCACCATTGAAAGCTTTTTTTAATTCCGGAGCAATAACAGCTATGTCCAATGTTGTTTTTCTTTCATTAGGGTCATCGGCAAAAACTAACATCTTCAAACCATCTTGAGATATGAAGTTTTCTAACTCTTGCGATGTCAGCCACTGAAAACCGGCCTCGCCGAATAGACGCTTAAATACCGGATGCGAAGCCATATCTAGCTGATTGATCTGAGCGGTAACCGCATTAAAGGCTTTAGGCATAGGCTCCCCCTACATCACTTTTTTACCTACTATACGAGCCAGATGCGGAGGCAAAGCAGACGAAGCGTTGTCTAAATCGGCAAAACTGGCTTGAATCTGATTTTCATCAAACTCCCCATCCATTACTTTCTGGACGCAATCCAATGCTGACTGAATCTTCGCCGCTTCCTCTGCATCAACGACTCTCAATGCATTGCCTCTGAATACCAGCACAAAATCGCCGACCGATACCGATTCAATCAGTGAGGTGTCCACACGTTCCAACTCGCCGCCATTATCCACATCCGCGCTCGTGCCGCTTGCTGTTTTATGCAGGGCCAGGACTTTTTTGGGTATTGCCACACACATCTTTTCAAGTCACCTCTAAAAATTATTTAACCTTAATAAAGCGAAGATCTCCGTAGCGAAAGGCTTCTTGCTCGCTCGGGCGTCCTTTTTCGTATGGTTCTTTCTCTAAAATCTCTTCACTGAGTGCTCTAGGCTGATCGTTTCCAACTCTTTCTTGAGGAGCAAACCCCCAGGCGGTCATTTCCTTCATGGCTTCATTGACGGCAGGATAGACTTGTGCGTCAACCACTGAGGTTAGGCTACCACCATAATCATTTAATTCCAAAGGCTGCACCCCAATAACGGTAATGGCTTGCGGTTCGTAACCGCTCAAAGCGGCTGTCACCAAGACGTCATTCATGCCGGCTTGATGGGCCGATATTTTGGTCGATGACCAAAGTCGAATATCGTCATCGCGAAGAACTTTTAAAGTTCCTGGCTTATCTTGAAAATCGCAGCAATCAAAAATAAGTAACCTTTTGGCACTCATAACCTCATTGATTAGGTAGGCTCCCAATGTACCTCCATCAATGACTCGTACTCTTGGGTCATCGGCAAACCGTTCATGATACGACTCGACTGCTCTGACACCGAACCCCTCGTCAGCCCACAGGATATTGCCGATTCCGATCACTAAAACTTCAAACTGCTGCATACGATCTACCTTAAATCTGTTCTTTTATCTTAATCCCACATACAAAAAAAGGCCTGAGAAGCTTCAGATCGACTCCCCAAGCCTTCTATCGTCGGCAATTAATGATGCGTTTCCTTAAACATTCTCAATCCAGTTGACATAGAAGACAACGTGGTTGCCCCGCCCATGACGTCCTCTCTAAAGGACATATAGATGTGAGCAATTGAAAAGAGAATAAAAACGTACATGCAGGCATGGTGAATGGTTCGCACGGCTTGAGCGTCTCCGGCTAAGCTAAATACCCAACCGAACCAGGCCATCCACCCTGTATCCCATCCCCAGGCTTGCGCATAAAGAGCAAAACCCGTGATAATGACCACAAAGCTGCCCAATACAAACATGGCAAACATAGCCAGCTGTGCAAGCGGATTATGGCCTGCGTATTCCGGTGCCGTTTTCTTGATGAAAAGGTAGTAAAGCACTTGAGCGATAACACCCTTCCACCATTTGAGAGACCACAGCGGCGGAATAAAAATCATCCGAGCGTAGCGATTTCCAACAATAGCCCAAAAGATCCGGTATACGAAAAGGATCGTAAAGATCATACCGGCCACAAAATGAGCCAGACGGATATAGCCGAAATCGTAAGTCACCCAGGTATCGCCTACATTGGCAACGAGCGGAGCACCGATCAGAAAACCAGTCACAATCATGACAGCCATGCAAACCGCCATCGCCCAGTGCCAAATCCGCACAGGAGCTTCCCAAACGTAAATCGGATGGGTCCCTCCCGACGTATCAACTTCAAAAGTGACAGGATCAATCTTCATAAAGAGACCCTCCTAACGAACACGCACATTGCAGAGCTCGTGACCTTGCGGATCCAAAACGTGCGTTGCACAAGCCAA
Source organism: Parasutterella secunda (assembly GCF_024733725.1). Classification (NCBI taxonomy): domain Bacteria; kingdom Pseudomonadati; phylum Pseudomonadota; class Betaproteobacteria; order Burkholderiales; family Sutterellaceae; genus Parasutterella; species Parasutterella secunda. The sequence goes on along the minus strand of NZ_JANRHP010000002.1, from coordinate 160,975 downwards.
GCACGGATCAAAACTGTGAATCGTACGAATGATTTCAAGCGGTCGTTCCGGATCAGCAACGGGCGTGCCAATCAGTGACGTTTCAAAAGCACTTTGTTGTCCTTCAGGCGAACGCGGCGAAGCGTTCCATGTCGTCGGAACAATGGCTTGCCAATTTTCAATACGTGTATTCTTAATCACGCACCAGTGTCCCAAAGCTCCGCGAGGCGCTTCGCAGAACCCAACACCTCGGCATTCTTTAGGCCACGTCTTCGGTTCCCAGAATTCCATATTGGCCGCGACTTCATCACCGCTTTTGATATTGGCAATCAAGTCATCGACATACTGAACCATCTTGTGCGCAGTCCAATTACACTCCAGAGCACGCGCAGCATGGCGGCCCAACGTGGAGTACACGGCTTCAAGCGGCAAGTTGAGTTCCTTCAGAAGATCAAGTGCCGGTTCCTTGAAATGCTTCACATCCTTAGCAACCGACATGATCAAACGAGCAAGCGGCCCCACTTCCATCATGTGGCCTTTCCAGCGCGGGCTCTTGATCCACGAGTACTTGCCTTTTTCACCCAACCATTCAAACTTAGTCTTCGTGCCAACTGAGCCTTCGGGCAGTTCAAAGGCTTGATCCGTCACGCCTTCCCAAGGGTGAAGACCTAGTTTACCTTCGGGGTATTTGTACCAAGAGTGATCCACAAATTCCTGAATTTGGGTGAGATCTCTCAAATCCACTTCCTGTACATGAGCCAAATCCCCGTCAACAATGGCACCGGCCGGCATCTGCAGAGATTTTTCAGACCAGTCATTAGCAATTTCCGGGAAGTCCCCGTAGCAAAGCACATTTTTCTTCACCAAACCGCCGCCATACTTGAACCATTCCGGATAGAAGGAGGCGATCGCCTTGATATCGGGCAAGTAAACGTTCTGCACAAATTCAACCGACTGCTTGGCGATATCGCGCATATAGTTCATGGTCACTTCATTGATCATGTTGCCAGCCGCGCCGGTATCGTGCATGTTGATCGGGCAAGCCACACCACCGACCAAGTAATTCGGATGCGGGTTCTTGCCGCCCAAAATCGTATGAATCTTGATGATTTCACGCTGGAAATCAAGTGCCTCTAGGTAGTGCGTTACCGCCAAGAGATTGACCGCCGGCGGCAACTTCATGGCAGGATGCCCCCAATAGCCGTTGGCAAAAATCCCCAATTGACCGGAAGCAACAAACTTCTTCAAGCGATTCTGCACATCACGGAAATAACCCGGAGAACTTAGCGGATGATGCGGACTGATTTTCTTTTGCAATTCCGAGACTTCTCGAGGATCAGCCGACAGAGAACTGACCACGTCAACCCAATCCAATGCAGAAAGTTGGTAAAAGTGAACAATATGGTCGTGCGTGTAAAGCGTTGCATTCATTAGGTTGCGAATGATGTTCGCATTTTTGGGAATTTTGATGCCAATGGCATCTTCAACGCTTCTGACAGCTGCCAGGGCGTGAATACCCGTACACACCCCGCAAATACGTTCCACAAAGGCCCAAGCATCGCGAGGATCCCGGCCTTTAAGAATCACCTCAAGACCACGCCACATCGTGCCTGTACTTTGGGAGTCCGTAATGACTTTCCCGCCATTACCCAACACCGCTTGAACGCGCAAATGACCCTCAATACGCGTCACCGGGTCAACAACAATACGACGATCTGCCATTATTCTTCCCTCCCGAGATCTTTATTGGTCTTTTTTGCTCGCGCTTGAGCAACAGCCGATAGCGCGGCATGGGCAATAGCTGCAGCACCAACAACGCCAACCGTCGCCAGGCCTACCTTATCGACAGTCGCTTCAATACCATCGAGTCCCGGCGGCAAAATCGTCGTTTCATGTTCATAGAACGAGCCCTTGTCAAAGAAATTAGGCTCAGAACAACCGATGCATCCGTGGCCGGACTGCACAGGCCAGCTCAATCCCTCATTCCAACGAATCGTTGAACAAGCATTGTATGTGGTCGGTCCTTTACACCCGACCTTATAGAGGCAATAGCCCAATTTGGCGCCTTGGTCATCAAATTTCTCAACGAACTGACCGGCATCGAAATGCGCCCGACGATAGCATTTATCATGAATACGCTGACCGTAGAACATCTTCGGCCGTCCCAACCGATCAAGCGGCGGAATGCGATCGTAAGTAAGAATATAAGTCACAACGGCTGTCATCACCTCAGGAATCGGCGGGCAACCCGGAACAAGTACGATAGGCTTATCCGTAATGATTTCTGTAATGGGAACAGAATGCGTCGGATTGGGTTTAGCCGCCTGCACGCATCCCCATGCGGCGCATGATCCCCAACCGATAACGGCTTTGGCCCCAGCGGCCACGTGTTTAATTTTTTGCAGGAAAGTTTCTCCTGCAGGAATGCAGTTAACCCCATCATCATTCAAAGGCACATTGCCTTCAACGGCCAAAATGTAATTGCCTTTGTACTTGGTAATGGTTTCTTCAAGTGCCGCTTCGGCCTGATGTCCGGCGGCAGCCATAATGGTGTCGTCATAGTCGAGCGAAATCATGGACAACACCAAATCCTTGGCAACCGGATGGTAAGAGCGGATAAACGACTCCGTACAACAGGTGCACTCCAGGCCGTGTAACCATACAACCGGCATCCTAGGCTTGGTTTCAATGGCTTGAGCAATCTCTTGAGCTCCTGCGCTTCCCAATCCCAAACTGGCGGCCGTCAGCGAGCAAAATTGCAAAAAACTGCGGCGGCTAACACCTTGGCGCCGCAACGCTTCATATTGAGTTTCAAACATAAGGGGATTCTCCTTAGCCTTTTATTTCGCATGGAGTCCAGCCAAACGAAAATAGGCTCGCTTTATTGCACGCTCTCGCGTTCTTAATTTAGATTGTATGGTACGAAAACTCGAATACTTAGACGCAAACGACTTCTTTTATTACACCAAAGAGGTATATTTTGCTTATTTTGTTATAACTGCATTTAAAAAGCTTATTTTTTGATAAAACTTTCACAAAAATAGCCAAAACGGTACGATTTTACTCACACTTTTCAGTCTATTTAAGTGTACGCTGAACTCGTATGCTGTTAAAGGTGAAAAGTGATCAATATTAACCATTGTCCAGCCTCTGATTTTGAAGCCGAGTTTCAGCTCATTTTCAACAATCACATGAAAGGTTTGCCCATTTGTCATAATGGACTGCAAGTGCGTGCGATCGGTTTTCAAAACTTCAAAAAACACTGGATCGGTGCCATGGTTACACCATGGTCCATTTTGGTGGTTCTTGCGCAGGGTAATAAAAGCAACTGGCCGGAGATTCAAGTTGGGAAAATACTGTCGATTACTTTGCCTGCGGGAGCTTTCAGCTTTCTAGGAATGGCTAGCGACAGACTGGGGAAATTTCTAGCATGCTCTCTGATGAGTCCGGTTGATCCCTTGTTCAATCAGCGAAGTGCAGAGGCTTTTGCTGCCCGCGCTTTGATGTTGATGCTTACACCTGAAAGCGATAGTTCCCATACAACGCACAGCACTAGAAGTGCCATTCCAGAAAATTTGTCTCGGCGAGATTTTTTCACCACTTTCAGCAAGGAGATGATCGCAGATGATAAACCCTGATTTCTCCTCTGTTTCTTTGATAGTTCACGAAGAAAAAAATGGTCTGAAGGTAGAACTTCACAACCATCGCACTAGAGTCATTGCGCAAACAGCGGAAAGCCTTGGAGCCGAGAAAGCGATTGAAATTCTTCGCGCCCTTCTTGGGTTATGCCCTATTGCCCAGGTTAGTGCTTTTAAAGCTGCTCAACACGCAATTACCCACCAAAATCCCAATCAAGGGTTTTCGTCTTACGATACAAATATTCAGAGTTTGGTTACGGCAGAAGCCATCTTAGAAACCGTCCGTGTATTAAGCATGGATTTGCAGCCGTTCACGATTCACGGCAAAGTCAGTCAGGAATGTTTAAAAACACTTGGAGAATTAAGAGCCAGGTTATGGGATCTGTCAAAAAGTGCCTGCATTGACAACGCCGCCCTTGAGTCTTTCAACGAAGATTTAAAGGCTCTCATTATCTTGTGGTTTACTCGCGAAAAGAAAGCCATTGGCGCGATCAAGCACACGTTTGAACGATTCGACAATATCCAATTGGATGGTAAAGGGTTACTCTTTCCTGAAGAAGTCAGCAACCGCGAAATCCTCAAACTGTTTCTGCGCATTCTCCAGGAGTATCCCGAATGGGCTCTGTCGCCGCAACTGGTCGGCGCTCGTATACCCGGCGCACTGGCTCGTTGCCGCAGTCAAACGGATAAAGGCAGAAGAGATCCTTTTTCAATCCGAGATCTGGTGCTCGCAAGACTGGAAGAATTAAAAAATTTTGCCTCCGGTCTTCCCTCTCCCTTTACCGTTAGAAGCATTAACCTAGGGAACAATTGGGGAGTCGGACTCGTAGAAACTGCTCGCGGCACTTTGATGCATTTTCTGCAAATTGACAATAACAAAATGCGCTTTCATATTGTGGCGCCGACAGAATGGGCATTTCAGGAAGAAAGTCCAATGGTCGATGCAATGAATCTATTTATTAAAGAAAAATCAAACGCGGTCAAATCGGTAATCACCGGATTAAATCTGATTGCCTGCGCATTTGATCCCTGCACAAAGATAGATGTCAAGTGGCCACAAAAGGAGGGTTGATGCACGAGCTATCTATTGCTGAAGGCATCGTCGAGATTGTTGAGCGCACGGCCAAATCCAACAACGTCAACCGAGTGAAAAGCGTGCGAATTGCAGTCGGTGAGTTAGCTGGTGTTGACATTGACTGTTTACGCTTTGCTTGGCAATCGGTCACTCGACAGGGGTGCGCACAAAACGCACAACTCATCATTGAGCGACCGCCCGGCAAAGCCTGGTGCATGGACTGTGCTCAAACCGTTTCTTTGAAGCGATACGGCGAGGCTTGCCCGATTTGCGGAGGCTTCCATTTAACGGCAACGGGTGGAACAGAACTTAAGGTCATCGACATTATTGCCGATGACTCTCAATAAAAGAATTTGGTAAGGAGAAATTTTATGTGCACGACTTGCGGCTGCGGAGGCAATCATACTCACACCCACACACATGTGGATGAAAACGGCAATCTGGTCACTCACACTCACGAGGATCACGAGCATCATCATGAGCATTCCCATGGTCCCGTTCATTCACACGATTCAGCGATATCGGCAGAACGCGCCATTAGTATCGAAGAAGACATCCTTGCCCGTAATAACGCCATAGCCGACGATAACAGAAAATACTTCAGGCAAAAGCATATCTTGGCGCTCAACTTTGTCTCCAGTCCCGGTTCCGGCAAAACGGAATTGCTCTGTGCGACGATTAAAGCGGCAAAGGATGATCTTTGCGTTAGCGTAATTGAAGGCGACCAACAAACCAGCAATGACGCCGACAGAATTCGCCAAACCGGTGCCCACGCTCATCAGATCAATACGGGGAAAGGCTGTCATTTGGATGCGGAAATGATCCGACATGCATTAAGCCATATGGAGTTGACCGACAACAGTGTGCTCTTCATTGAAAATGTCGGCAACTTGGTTTGTCCGGCGGAATTTGATTTGGGAGAAGCTCATAAAGTCGTGATTTTGTCGGTAACCGAGGGCGAAGACAAGCCGTTGAAGTATCCGGACATGTTCCGCGTCTCTGATGTCATGATCATCAATAAGATTGATCTTCTGCCGTACGTAAATTTCAATATCGAAGCTTGCGAAGAATATGCCCGACGAGTCAATCCGAAAATCCAAATCTTGAGAGTTTCTGCAACTAAGGGCGAGGGACTTGATAAATGGATTATGTGGCTGAAAGCCCAAAAAACATTGGCTACTCTTTGAGATAGAACTCAGCATGATCGCGAAATTTTTTCGTATTAACGGACTTGTTCAGGGAGTCGGATTTCGTCCGACTGTTTACCGAATCGCGACTGAACTCGGACTGAAAGGCGAAGTTTTCAACGATGCCGAAGGTGTCGGGGTTATCTTGGAAGGAGAGGCGGATCAGGTTTCTCGGTTTCCGACACTTTTGCGGGAACAGAAACCCCCTTTGGCTCGAATTGATTTCATTCATCCTTCCGTTGTGGATCTTAAAGGCTATACCGATTTCACAATCACTGAAAGCCAGGAAGGCAAGGTCAATACCGCTATTACCGCTGATGCCGCAACATGCAAAGCATGTCTTCAAGATATGTTTACACCCGGCAACAGGCGTTATCGTTATGCCTTTACCAATTGCACGCACTGCGGCCCTCGTTTCACAATCACAAAGCACCTTCCATACGATAGGCCGCAAACGACAATGGCCCCTTTCAAGATGTGTGAACAATGTTTGTCAGAATACAAAGACCCTCTGGACAGACGTTTTCATGCTCAACCCAATGCCTGCCCGGTTTGTGGGCCACAACTATGGTTTGAATACATAGGAGGCCAGCCAATTGACGGAGATCCGATAGATCTAGCCGTTGAAGCCATTAGAGACGGAAAAATTATTGCCGTAAAAGGACTGGGGGGATTTCATTTAGTTTGTGACGCCAAAAATCCTCGCGCTGTTGAAAAACTTAGACAACGCAAAGGACGTGATGAAAAAGCGCTCGCGGTCATGATGGTCAATGCCATCAGTGCGAGTATTTATACCCATGTCAGCCCTAAGGCCCGCGAGGTGTTGGAGAGCTCTGCCCGCCCGATCACTCTTTTACCCAGAAAAGATCAACACTCACTCAAAGGAATTGCTGACGGGTTAAGTGACATAGGCATCATGCTTCCATACACCCCTGTGCATTGGCTGCTTTTCCATTCTTTGGCCGGTAAACCGGACGGAGCACAATGGACGGACAACTTGAGTTTGGATGCCGTACTGGTCATGACATCAGCAAACCGTTCCGGTGAGCCGCTGGTCACCGATAATGATGAGGCGCGCTCCAAACTCTCAGGAATCGCGGATTTTATACTGCTGCACAATCGGGATATCCTTGTTCGGTGTGATGATTCAGTCGTTCGCTTGATCGGTGAAACCCCCATTTTTATTCGACGCTCCAGAGGTTATGCCCCCGAAGCCGTCAAGTTGGAGACTGATTTAAAACCGACGTTAGCCGCAGGTGCTTACCTTAAAAATACCGCTGCGCTCACACGCGATAAAGATGTCTTTCTGACTCAACACATCGGTGATTTAGAAAACAGTCAAACTGACCAAGCCTACCGAGATGCAATTTCGCACCTGGCGCATCTCTATGAAATTAAACCCAGAATTGTCGTTGCTGATGCTCATCCGGATTTTCCCAGCACAAGATTGTCGGCCCACGTTGCCAAGCAACATGGAGGTCTTTTCGTTCCTATCTACCATCATGCTGCTCACATCGGAGTAGCCATGGCTGAAATCAATCGAAAAGAAACGACTGTCGGATTAGCGTTGGACGGCGTGGGACTCGGACCCAATGATGAAGCTTGGGGTGGAGAGCTGTTATTAGTAGGAGCTTCTAATTTCTACCGATTGGGCGCTCTTGAACCGCTTCCGTTACCCGGTGGCGATAAAGCCGCCCATGAACCACGAAGAATGGGCGCTTGCGTGCTGACTCTTTTAGGCAAAGAGGACCTGATTGAAAAGTATTTTCCAGAGTTGCCGAATGCTAAATATTTCAGCCAACTTGTTAAAAATTCTCAGCTTTCACCATTGACCACTTCCACCGGAAGACTTTTTGATGCCATGGCTGCATTGCTTGGCCTGTGTGACGTTCAACATGATGATGCAAGGGCTGCGATGTTGCTCGAAAGCGTTGCGAGCACGATGAAACCTCAAGCGCATAAAAAGGGATTTACCATCAAAAATCATCGGATTAGTTTCCTACCGTTTTTTGAAGAAGTTATTCAGGCAGGAAGGAAACTATCTGCTGATAAAGTGTCACAACTGGCCGCTGATTTCCATGCGACCCTGGCATTAGGACTTACGCAGCTTGTGTATCAGGCCTGTGAGCGTCTTCAGTACAAAGGTCCCGTTATGCTGACCGGAGGTTGCATGGCCAACAGATTGTTGACCGCCGCTTTAGTCCAAGAGCTTGGGAAACTCTCTATCGAGAGCTATTTCCCGCAAAAGGTACCTGCCGGTGACGGCGGTATAGCTTTGGGACAAGTCTGGCTATCGCACCTAATGGTAGAAAGCGGTGCTGAAAAATATGAGTTCTCCGGTGACTTGTAACTTACATTGAGGTAAATATGTGTTTGGCAGTGCCTGCAAAGATCACCAAACTGATAAACAATGAAACTGCTTTATGCGATTTCAACGGTATTGAAAAAGAAGTCAATGTTTCCTTGATTGACTCTCCCCGAGAGCAAGAATGGGTTATTGTCCATGTTGGTTTCGCTTTAAACCGTATTGATGAAGAAGAAGCCCGAAAAACCATGGAAATATTGAATGCATTACCTTCGGAGGCTAAAGCCTAAACTTATGCAATACATCAGTGAATATCGCGATCGGGATAAAGCAAAAGCGTTAAGCAATGAAATTGCTAAAGAAGTAATGCCCGCCCGCTCTTATCGCTTTATGGAATTTTGCGGCGGCCACACCCACGTTCTGTCACGCTGGGGATTAACGGATCTTTTGCCAGACAACGTAAAAATGATTCACGGTCCGGGCTGCCCGGTCTGTGTGTTACCGGTTGGTCGTATTGAAATGGCGATTGACTTAGCGTTAAGCGAAAAAGTGATTTTGTGTACATACGCTGATACGCTCCGAGTGCCTACATCAAAAGGGCAGTCACTTTTCAATTGCCGCTCACTTGGCGGTGATGTTCGCATGGTTTACTCACCAATGGACGCGATCAACATAGCGAAGGCCAATCCAGACAAAGAAGTCGTCTTTTTTGCTATTGGATTTGAGACCACCACTCCGCCCACCGCCGTTGCTATTCAAATAGCCAAGCGTCTCGGACTTAATAATTTTTCGGTTTTCGTCAATCATGTCCTCACGCCTGCCGCGATGGAGCACATCTTAAAAACCGCTCAAGAAGGAAGCCGCGCGCCACAGCTTGACGGACTTGTCGGCCCCGCTCATGTTTCAACGGTTATCGGTTCAAAAGCTTATGAACCTTTTTCAGCGAAATGGGGAAAACCGGTGGTCATTGCCGGCTTTGAACCGCTTGATATGCTTTTGGCGATTTTGATGATGATCCGACAAGTCAACGAGGGACGACATGAAGTGGAAAATGAATTCACACGAGCGGTCTCTCGTGAGGGCAACCGACTGGCCGTCGACTTAATGAATGAGATTTTTGAGTTAAGAGATTCTTTCGAATGGCGAGGCTTGGGCTATGTTCCCTTCTCGGCTCTAAAACTCCGTGAAAGATACTCGCAATTTGATGCAGAAAAACGCTTTCAAATGACTGAACGACATAGCCCGGATAACAGAGCCTGTGCCTGCGGCGCTATTCTCAGAGGAGAAAAGGAGCCGTTCGATTGCAAGCTTTTCGGCACGGTTTGTACCCCCGCTCATCCGATGGGGGCTTGCATGGTCAGTTCTGAAGGAGCCTGCGCGGCTTACTGGCGTTACGCTCCTAAACATAAAACAGTTCCAAACACTGAGGAATAAATAATGTCTTCTGTCAAACCCGATTATGTTCGTCGATTGGATCTGCGTCACGGCCGCATTGAAATGACTCATGGCGCAGGAGGACTTGCCAGTGCTCAATTGATTGAAGAAATTTTCTCCCGACATTTCACCAATCAATGGCTTGACGAAGGACATGATGGTGCTGTTTTACCCAGTCTTGAAAAACCAATCGCCGTGTCATGCGATGCACATGTCATTTCGCCTCTATTCTTTCCGGGAGGAGATATAGGACGCCTAGCCATTTGCGGAACTGTCAACGATGTCGCCATGTGCGGAGCAAAGCCTCTCTATATTGCGGCAAGTTTTATTTTGGAAGAGGGTTTTGAACTCTCCAAACTTGACCAGATCGTACAATCAATGGCTAATGCTGCGAAAGAAGCAAACGTTGCCATCGTTACCGGAGACACTAAAGTCGTCGAAAAAGGTCATGGTGACGGTATCTATATTTCTACAACCGGTATCGGTGAAAAGTTAACGGACTTTCCCATATCAGGTCGGAATGCCCAACCGGGGGATGTGGTGATTATTTCGGGATCAATGGGTGACCACGGCACGGCTATCCTTTCCAAAAGAGAAAATATGTCGTTTTTAACAGAAATTGAAAGCGACACAGCCCCCTTGAACGGATTAATCAAATCGGTTCTCAATGTCACACCAGATGTGCACGTTCTGCGAGATCCAACCCGAGGAGGTTTGGCTGCCACTCTCAATGAAATTGCTCACCAAAGCGGTGTTGGCATTTTCCTGCATGAAGAAAAGATTCCGGTTAAGCCCGCTGTCGCCGCCGCTTGCGAATTTCTTGGGTTAGATCCCCTTTTTGTCGCTAACGAAGGAAAAGTGATTGTGATTTGCCGTAAAGAGGAAAGCCTAAAAGTTCTGCAAGCCATGAAATCGGATCCTCACGGTCAAGAGGCTTGCATTATCGGCGAAGTGACGGCAGAGAACGCCGGATGTGTTGAAATGGAAACACTCCTTGGCGGGCGACGCAGTGTTGATTGGCTCAACGGCGAACAGTTGCCTCGAATTTGTTAGCAATCCTCTATATCCTAAGAACAAATAAGTTTGGAATAGGGCTTATTTATCCACGCCCAATGCGTAAGATGATCTGCCTACCTTCTGTTGTTATTGTTGCCTAAGTTCAGGAATACAGAAACAAAGAACGTATAATTCAAGAACCTTCATTTATCATCAGGGATTTTTTAATAATGACTTGGATTGTCGGGCTTACGGGAGGCATCGGCTCCGGAAAAACTCAAGCAAGCAATGCTTTTGAGGCATTGGGAGTTCCGGTGATTGACACTGATTTGATTAGCCATGCGGTTACTGCTCCGAATGGACTGGCTATTCCCGCCATCAGAGAGGCTTTCGGAGATGAACTTATTGATGCCTCCGGTAAATTGGACCGAGCAAAGATGCGTGAGCTTGTCTTCACAAATCCCGATGCCAGACACAAACTGGAAGCCATTTTGCATCCCCTTATTGCTAACGTCACAATGGCCTCCGTGTCGCAGCATTCTGATGCTCCTTACGTTGTACTGGTTGTTCCCCTCCTTGCCGAAAGCCCGCAATGGTTAAACCGATGTGACAGAGTTCTAGTTATTGATTGTGAGGTTGAAACCCAAATTGAACGGGTCATGACACGATCTCAATTGTCACGTGAAGAAGTTATGGCCATTATTGCAACGCAAGCAACACGTGATGCTCGTAAGGCTATTGCCAATGAAGTCATTGTTAACGAATCAACACTTGATGCACTTAACCAACAAGTGCGCAAGCTCCACGACTTCTACCTTACGATGGCAAGACAATCACCCAAAGCGGGAGTACCCATATGATTGTGAAGTGCCCTATATGCAAAAAACCGGTGGAATGGTCTGAGAAGAATCCTTGGCGTCCATTTTGCTCTGAACGATGCAAATTGATTGATTTAGGCGAGTGGGCAAGCGATGCTTACGTCATTCATGGCAATTCGTATGCTCAGACCAATGAAAGCGAAGCAGACAAACTTGCCCAAGAACTTTTCTCTCATCTGGAAGAAGAAAAGAAAACAGAGCCCAAAACTAAATAGTTTCGATCCAACCGTTCGCCCCGTGCGGTCTTAACAGTTTTTCATCGTTTATTTTGACATTGGTTAAATACAACGGAACGGGGTTATCACTTAAAAGTCGCAACCAGGCACTTGAAGCTACACGAATTGCCGGATCAACCCAAGCAAATAATGCCCCACTTTGAGCGATACTCTCCCAGTTTGAACAGTCAGCTTTGACGGCAAAACGTTCGTGGGTAACGTTTCCAACGCTTTGACCTTCATCCACAAAAACACCGTCTGCCTTTTTTTGCTGTTCGTCACTTGCCGTTGCATCAACCCAAATTTCTTTAATACCCAAAGCCATTAAGCGCTTTTTCCAATCATCAAACTCTTTGATGTAATCGCCACACAAAATGGCTCCGTCAAAACCTCTTTCTTTTTGAGCCTCAAGGTTTTCTAATGCGCTTTCTGACTGAATTTTTACCCAATGTTTAGGCATTAAAAGCCATTTTTGAATGGGTTCGCTCGCTTCCAATATGGGAGTCGGCCAATCAAGCGGGGAAAAGAAACCAAAGGATTGTCCCTCCAATGAACGTGGCTCTCCTCGCCACTGCCAACTTCTGACAAAATGAAGTCGTACGCGTGCATGGGGATAGTCGTGTACCAAAGTTACCCATGGAGAAGAATTTTGAAGATCAATCCCAAGTTCTTCACGCATTTCACGCTTGGCGGCTTCCTCCACAGTTTCCATGGCCTCTAATTTTCCACCGGGAAATTCCCACCAGCCGGCATACACTTTCCCCTCCGGTCGGCATCCCAGCAAACTTCGCCCTTCGTTATCGATCATCACCACGCAAGCAACAAGTGTTTCTGTTCGATTCGTCATATTCGTCTCTCAAAAAAAGCGCCCATTTCAGAGCGCTTTTTAAGTTGGTTTAGCGATTAGTCAATGTGACCGTGGCAGTTCTTAAACTTTTTGCCTGAACCGCAAGGACACGGATCGTTGCGAGAAACACCTCGCCAATCCACCTTATCAAGGTCTACACCGGCCGCTGAGATTCCGGTGAAGGATAATTCATGTCCTTCGTCATCGTGAACAACTTTGTTTTTAGCTTCTTGTTGAGCTTGAGCAATTGCTTGAGCACGGGCAGCGGCCTGTGCGCGAGCAAGTGCCTCTTCTTGGGCTCGTTGTTGTTCAGCCATCGCTTCTTCTCGTGTTTGAATTCTGACTGTCATCAATACACGCATGACATTTTCACGCACTCGGTCAAGTAACGTTTCAAACATCGAGAATGCTTCGCGCTTGTATTCTTGCTTAGGTTGCTTTTGAGCGTAACCGCGCAAGTAAATACCTTGACGCAAAGCATCCAAAGCGGTGATATGCGCTCTCCAAATGCTATCCAACACTTGCAGCGTCACCTGCTTGGCGAAATCATTCATCGCCTGCGGACCGGCCAATTCAACCTTGTCATTGTAAATTCGGTCACACTCATCAATGAGAACCTTCAACAAGTCTTCATCAGTGGTTGAATTGCTCTTTTCAAGCATTCCGGCAAAGTCGATATCAATGCCCCATTCACTCTTGAGAATGGTCGTAAGGGTTGACAAGTCCCATTGCTCTTCAACGGTATCGGCAGGCACATAAGTTCTGAATAAGTCGGTGAAATAGCCGTGACGTAAATTGGTCACCATTTCACTCAAGTCGTCACTTTCCAAAATCTCGTTGCGCAAGCGATAAATTTCACGACGTTGATCATTTTGCACGTCATCGAATTCAAGCAGTTGCTTACGAATATCGTAGTTTCGGCCTTCAACCTTACGCTGAGCGCTCTCAATCATACGAGTAAGCATATTGGATTCGATGGCAACGCCTTCTTCAAGCTTGAGCTTATCGGCAATGGCGCGCATGCGGTCACCGCCAAAGATTCGAAGCAACGGATCTTCCATCGACAGATAAAAGCATGAAGAGCCCGGGTCACCTTGGCGGCCAGCACGACCACGCAATTGGTTGTCAATACGACGTGACTCGTGACGTTCACTGCCGATAATGCGCAAACCACCGGCGGCAACCACCTTATCGTGTTCAATCTGCCACTCAGCCTTGATCTTTTCAATCGCCGCTTTCTTTTCTTCATCAGAAAGATCGGGGTTGGTCTTAACATCATCAATATGCTTATTAATGCCACCGCCCAAAACAATATCGGTACCACGACCGGCCATGTTAGTGGCGATTGTCACAACCCCAGGACGACCGGCTTCAAGCACAATCTGAGCTTCCCGTTCGTGTTGCTTGGCGTTCAACACATTGTGCTTAATACCTTCCTTATCCAAGAGTTTGCTGAGCGCTTCAGAATTTTCAATAGAAGTCGTACCCAACAGCACTGGTTGTTGGCGCTTATTGCACTCCTTGATATCTTCAATAATGGCTTGGTACTTTTCGTTGATTGTGCGGAAAACCTTATCTTGTTGGTCAACACGAATCATCTTCTTATGAGTCGGGATGACAACCGTTTCCAAACCATAAATATCCTGGAATTCATAAGCTTCCGTATCAGCCGTACCGGTCATACCGGAAAGCTTCTCATACATACGGAAGTAATTCTGGAATGTAATAGAGGCAAACGTTTGGTTTTCTTGATTAATCTTCACGCCTTCTTTAGCTTCGACAGCCTGATGAAGACCTTCGGACCAACGACGACCCGGCATTAAACGGCCCGTAAATTCGTCCACAATGACAATTTCGCCATTCTGGACAACGTAGTGCTGGTCGCGCTTAAACAAAGAGTGAGCGCGAAGAGAGGCCATCAAGTGATGCATCAAAATAATATTTTGAGCAGAGTACAGACTTTGGCCTTGAGGAATCAATCCTCTTTCCGTGAGGATTTGCTCAATATGTTCGTGTCCTTGTTCGGAGATGTAGACCTGATGGGCTTTTTCATCTACCCAATAGTCACCTTCACCCTTTTCGGTTGCCTGACGCGTTAAAAGCGGAGGAATTTCATTAATCTTGGCATAAAGATCGGTGTTGTCATCAGCCGGGCCGGAAATGATCAAAGGCGTACGCGCTTCATCAATCAAAATCGAGTCCACTTCGTCAACGATTGCATAATGCAAACCGCGTTGACGACGATGATGAATGTCATACTCCATGTTGTCGCGCAGATAGTCAAAGCCGAATTCGTTATTGGTACCGTAGGTGATATCGGCCGCGTAAGCTTGAACTTTCTCGTCATTAGGTTGCTGACTGTAGATGGTACCAACTGTCATCCCTAAGAAGTTGTACACGCGTCCCATCCACTCTGCGTCACGCTTGGCAAGGTAGTCGTTCACTGTCACAACGTGAACACCTTTAGCTGGCAGGGCATTCAAGTAAACGGCCAATGTAGCCGTTAATGTTTTACCTTCACCGGTTCGCATTTCTGCGATCTTGCCGTCATTGAGCACCATACCGCCGATAAGTTGAACGTCAAAGTGACGCATTCCCAACACACGCCAACTGGCTTCTCTGACGACTGCAAACGCTTCAGGCAACAACGCTTCGAGCGTCTCACCTTTGGCTAAACGATCACGAAATTCTTGAGTCTTAGCCTTGAGCTCATCATCGCTCAAAGCTTTGATTGTCGGCTCCAGCTTATTGATCGCAGCGCACTGACGACGGTACTGTTTAATCAAGCGGTCATTGCGACTGCCAAACACTTTCGTTAAAAGCTCAGAAAACATCTTTTGATACCCTGCACGTCACTGCATTTTCAGGCAGCACGCGTTTTGTTAATTTTTGGACGACAAAATTTGTCGAGAGAATAAACTACAGCTGGCAATTATCGCATATTGCAGAAATGATTTTCCTTTGAAAATTCTTTGTTTTTTAAGAAATCCGACCTTTTTTGTAACTTTTTTCGTTTCGATTTCAATGCCTATTTGTGAGAAAATGCACGCGAAAGGAAAACGGCATGTACGGATTGGAAAGTATTGACAAACTTTTAAACTCTTTAAACCCTGATACGCTCATTGCGCGGCAAATGTTAAGCGTCAGGGTGGCTCAAGTTTTGCAACGTGCCTGCCAAAGCAAGCGTCTGCATATTGATTTTCAACGGGCTGTGCATGTTGAATGTGCCTCTCAAGGTATCATCATTAACACAACGACGCCGACAATCGCTAATCGACTCAAGCAAATTCAACCTTCTCTTGAAAAATATCTTTTTGATAGCGGTCTTAATCTTCCGATTCTAGGAATTAAAGCGGGGAAAATTCTCCCTCTGCCTGATTTGGAAAATTATCCCAAGGATCCCCCTCGGATTGCCCAACCTGGCGCCGCTGACGCCGTTCGGCAAAACGCGCAAAGAGCTAAAGACGAAGATATCAAAGAAGTTCTTGAAAAACTGGCTGACGCGCTGGAAAACAGAGCCTGATTAGAAGAAACCGACCAGAGCGAACCCCAACACCAAAAAACCGATCGCAAAGAAAACACATGCGGTTGCCCGGTTAATAATCTGTGAACCCCTGGGACCAGTAAAAAAGCGTCTGGCTCTTTCAGCCAAAATTGCGTAAACAACCAGATTGATAAAGACCATCACAGCGTAAACGGAAATCATCAATACGGCTTGAGCGACGTAGGGTCGTTGCGGATCCACAAATTGGGGTAAGACACTGATTCCAAAGATAATCGGTTGTGGATTGCAAAGCGAGATCACGATGCCTTTCGTAAAGTTTGCCAACCCATCTTCAGGGACCGCGTGCCTACCTTCTGATTTTTCCTTATCGGGAGAAGTGCCAAAGTGCATGGCCGGTTTATGCCAACTTCTCCAACCCAAATAAAGAATGAAAAAAGCACCGGCGATTTTAATCACGTTAAATAAGGTCGGGCTGTTGGCTAAAACCACCCCCATACCGGACATGGCGGCAGTAAACAATATCGATATGCCAATAGCTTGACCTAAACTGAAAAAAACGGTCTTATGCCACCCTTGCTGCAGCGATAAAACAATGGCAAATATCACACCCATTCCCGGCGACAGGATATTGGCCAATGAGGTGATGAGGAATAGGGAAAAAAGTGACATATCAGAAAGAAACAACCGATTTTCTAACCAATTGGATATTACGCTTTTTCTGTGCAGACAAACACAAAAGAAACACCCAACCGCAAATAGAAAATCGGTTACAGCGCGGCTTTAGATCGCAAAAACACGCTCAAAAGAAAAATCTCTTGGGGCTTTTTCAGACTCAAATGTTGCCCATTCCCAAGCTGAATCATCAGCCAACAACGCTCTTAAGAGCTGGTTGTTCAAACCGTGACCGGATTTATTGGCACTATAGCGAGTCAAAAGCGGGTGACCTAAAACATAAAGATCCCCCATGGCATCCAAGATCTTGTGCTTCACAAACTCGTCCTGTCCCCTGAGGCCTTCGGGATTAAGCACCCGATACTCATCCATTACAACAGCATTTTCAAGAGTTCCCCCTTGAGCTAAGCCGATAGAACGAAGCATCTCTACGTCTTGCACAAAACCAAATGTTCTGGCTCGGCTGACAGCATGAGCATAATCAACCTTAGCCAAATCAACTTCAGTAAATTGCAAAGTGCTGTCGATTGCAGGGTGGCCAAAATTAATGGAAAAAGCCAATGAAAAACCTTCATGAGGCTCCAGCTGGGCCCATTTATCGCCATCGGTTACACGAACAGTTTTTTTCACTCGAACAAAACGCTTTGGAGCGGGTTGCTCAACTATGCCGGCAGCTTGGATCAGGAAGACAAAACTTGCACCGGATCCATCCATAATCGGAATTTCCGGTGCATCAACATCAACATAGCAATTATCAATTCCCAAACCATTGAACGCACTCATCAAGTGTTCAATGGTGGAAATTTTGACCGGACCTTCGTTTAATGTTGTTGCCATGCGCGTGTCATTCACACGCGTAGCTTCTGCCGGCATAACAACGGGCGGATTTAAATCGACACGGGTATACACAATGCCGGTATCGGGGTCAGCCGGACGTAAAGTCAAATTTACTTTTCGACCGGAATGCAGACCGATACCAACCGTACGGACGACTTTTTTAAGCGTTCGTTGTTTGAGCATAACTAAATTTGTTCTTACTTATTGTCGTGACGAATAGACCACCAACCCGTTTCCCATTCATCGGCTGCCTTTTCTTCCTGTTTTTCAGGCTCTTGCGGCTGTTGGGGTTCCGATTGAGCAGGTTGTTGAGCAGCCGGAATACTCGGTTGAGGCTCGGGCTTGGCAACCGTAGGCTTAGATTCCACCTGCGGTTGAGCCACCTTCGGAGCGGCAGGCTGCTGAGCTACACTTTGACGACTGGTCCAAGGATCTGCTTGTTGCGGTTCTGCATAACTGCGGTTGTTATGTTCCCAAACATCTCGCTTTTCATCGGGTTTTTCGAGCGGAGCAACTTCTTTGTCCTTACCGCCATCCAGGCCTGTGGCAACCACTGTCACACGCATGGAGTCGCCCATACTGTCATCGTAGGCTGAACCGTAAATAACTTGAGCGCCTTTTGCCGTGAAGTTCGTGATGATATTCATAACCGTCTTGGTTTCCTTCATCTTCATCGTTTCTTCACTAGCCGTGATGTATACCAACACGCCGCGGGCTCCGTTGAGCGTTACCCCCTCAAGCAACGGACAGGCCACTGCATTTTCAGCGGCAATACGGGCGCGATCAGGACCGGAGGCAATAGCCGAACCCATCATGGCCGTTCCGCGTTCACTCATCACCGTGCGCAAGTCTTCGAAGTCCACACCGATCAGACCCGGTGTTTGAATAATTTCGGTGATGCCTGCACAAGCCTTAAACAAAACGTCATCGGCTGCGGCAAAGCATTCACTCACGGAGGCATCCTCACCCAACTCATCTTCCAATTTGTCATTCAAAATGACAATTTGGCTGTCCACGCATTGTTTGAGTTTGACTAAACCTTCTTCGGCGCGTTGCATGCGAAGAGCTCCTTCATAACTGAAGGGCTTAGTTACAACAGCAACCGTCAAAATACCCATTTCCCGAGCAATTTGAGCCACCACAGGGGCCGCACCGGTACCGGTACCACCACCCATCCCGGCAGTAATGAAAACGAGATTTGCACCTTGCAAAAGTTCACGAATCCGATCTTTGGCTTCAACTGCAGCCTGCTCGCCAACTTCCGGACGAGCACCGGCTCCAAGTCCAGTTTTACCGATTTGCAAAGTGGCATGAGCTCTAGAATGTGACAATGCCGTATAGTCGGTATTAATCGCAATAAATTCAATACCTTGAGCACCGCGCTCAATCATATGTTCTACGGCGTTACCACCGCCGCCGCCCACACCGACAACCTTAATGACGGTCTGACGGGGATCATTATCACCGAGTACTTCAAACATGGGAATAGGCCTCCAAATCCAATCTTGTAATTATGTATGAATAAGGATCGTTTTGCTTGGATTTTCAAAAACTTTTTTCAATTTTAAAAATCATAATTGCTATTTTTTAGTTCATCCAAATCAAGTGCAAATGAGGCGCGAGTTAAGGAAGAAAGCTTAGTACTGGCCTATAAAGAATTCAATCAAAAAACGCTTGGTTTTAGCCCACAAAGAGTCATCAGAGGCCGCCTTTTCCTCCTCGTCCTCATCACCTTCTTTGAATCGCAGTGCCTCGTAGGCGATTAATCCCATGGCGGCACTTTCCTTGGGAGAATTCAAACCAATGCAAGCATCACCGGTATAACGCGACCGACCTAAACGAGTACTGAATGTATAAGCCAAGGGGCCCGGCATGGCTGAAAACAGCTCTGTTATTCCTAACAACAACGAAGTACCGCCCGTGAGCACAATGCCACCCGTGAGTGTATTGCATGGCGCACCATTAACAGACTTGTACCATCCGGCCTCAAAGAGTTTTTTACCAATAGTCAGATTCAAACTGCGAATCTCGTGGTAAACCATCTTTGACAATTCGAGCTTGGAGTACTTTTTACCTCCCTCTTCCAGAGGTGCACGGTAGAGAATGACCTCTTCATCTTCCGGAGAGCAACGCAGATCCAACTTGTTCTTAATGGATTCAGCCTCTTGCATGGAACAATGCACAAAGCCACTGATTCGCTGAGTTATGCGGCGACCGCCGTAATTTAAAGTGTACGTGAAACGGGGAAGACCGGCCTGAAAGACCGCCACATCTGTTGTCCCGGCCCCGATATCAATCAACACTACACCATTTTGAATTTCATCTTCCGTAAGCACTGCATAACCACTGGCCCAGGCTTCCGGAAGGATTCGGGAAATGTCCATGCCGCTGCGACGAATCACTTTTACACGAGCTAAGGCATTAGCTGCACTGGCCACCGCCGAATGCATATGGGCGGAAATACGAGAGCTTTTCGCATCAATCGGATTTTGGCCGACATAACCCTCGTCTTGGTTATCGAGCATGTAATACAACAGCTCCGATTTAATCAAACGCTGATCTTCTTTTAATTCAACGGCATCCTGGGCCATACTCTGGACATTTTTCATGTCCGACAACGTCACCGTCCTGCCCCTAAGCGGCATTTCGGCACTGGAGTCCTTTCCTTCCACAGATTTGCCAGAAATATTGGTGCAAACATCGTTACTGGGAATTTTGCCTGCAATACCAAAAGCCTCGACTAGAGCAGACTTGACCTGAGGCTGAACCTCCTCAATACTCGTTACATTTCCGTCGAGTACTCCCTGAGACTCGGTACGCCCTTGAGCCAGAACTCGAAACGTACCGTCCTTATAGACTTCGGCGACAACTGCAAGGATTTTGCTTGAACCAATATCCAATGCGGTGACAATTTTTTTATTTTCTTTCATCGCGCGTTACTTTGCCTATTAGCCTCTGCAATGGATTCAGCCGCCTGGCGACGACCAGCCTGTGAACGATATTGCCTCAAACTTCTTTCCGGTAATGTAGCCGAAAAGGCTAATTCATACCGGGCATCAATACTGGACGGTGGTCCTTTCATCAATTTGACCACATCAGGATATTGTACGATAACAATCCCAAATCGATCCTCAAGGGTCCAATTTTCATGCTCTACCCCCAATTCAATTCGAGTGGGCGGAATGGTGTCTGAAGCTATGGCCAGTGCCCAACTATCACGATCGTTTACGCTTACTTCCGTTACACGCGCTTTAGGCATGACAACCTGAAGCATTTTATTGAAGCGTTTATAACGTCTCGTTACCTCTTCAACCATTTCAGCTCGCCCGAAGAATTCGGGTAAAGCCAAGGGGTTATCCACTTCCTCGGGATTGGCGGCAAACAACTCCCCGTTAACCGACACCAACCGCCCGTCTTCCCATAAGGCAAGCGGTTTATATTCGGTAATTTCAATATTTATTTTATTGGGCCAAACGCGCCTAACATTTGCCGATTTAACCCAAGGAGCCTTTAACGCAGCCTCTCGGATAGCATCTAAATTAACGTTAAAAAAAGTCCCCGAGGCTGTGTTGCCTAAAACTCGACGAAAATGCAAAGATGAGATGTGGTCAATTTCACCGGATAATTCCACAGAGCGAATGGTAAAAAAAGTTTCCACATAACGCGGAAAGCTGCTTACTGCCACAGCAGCAAGCAGCAATACCAACGCAAATGCAATTAAAACCGCTTTAAAAAACCGTTTCATCAACCCAAGAACAGAACTCTTTAGTGACGAGGAAAGTCTAAACGAGCTTCAGACAACATTTGAAGCACTAATTCCTGATAACTCATACCTGCATTTTTGGCAGCCAACGGAACCAATGAGTGCGCGGTCATTCCGGGAGAAGTGTTCATTTCCAAAAGGTTAAACGAACCGTCCTCGGACAAAATCAAGTCGATTCGACTCCAGCCTCGTGCCCCCAAGGCTCGATAGGCGCTCAAACAAGCTCGGGAAATATCTTCATGAAGATCATCGGACAATTTCGCCGGGCACTCATAACGAACATCATTCGTGAAATATTTGTTTTGGTAGTCGTAATCTCCATTCGGAGCGATGATCTCGATAATGGGTAAGACTTTTGCGTCTTGACCGGCTCCTAAAACAGCCACCGTCAATTCACGCCCAAAAATCCGTTCCTCTACTAAAACGTGGCGATCCAAAACCAAGGCTTTTTCAATGGCCTCGTGCAACTCTTCAACAGTAGCATCCTTTAATTTCGTCAGACCGATGCTAGAGCCTTCACGTGCAGGTTTCACAACCAAATCACGTCCCAATTCCTGCATTACGAAGTGTAAGTCGCTATCAGCTGACACTAGCATTCCCTTCGGACAGGGAATCTGACGTTCACGCCAAATTTGTTTGGTCAAATTCTTATCGATGGCAATCGCACTCGTTTTAACACCGGGACCGGTATAAGGAACACCTAAATATTCCAGAACACCTTGAATCGTTCCATCTTCACCATAGCGGCCGTGCAAGGCAATAAACGCGCGGTCAAAGGCGCCCTTTTCAAGCTCAGAAATGCTCTGCTCCTTCGGGTCAAAACGCGTAACGTCCACGCCTGCCTCAACCAATGCATCGTAAACGCCCTTTCCGCTCATCAATGAGACTTCGCGTTCACTGGACATTCCACCGAGAAGCAATACAACCTTACCTAAACTTTCAGGCTTAATTTCCTTTTTCTCTTCTTGCATTTAATCGTATCCTCATTATTTCGATAAACCGGCACGAGCTTGCAGACGACCCGGTACACCGCCGACGCTGCCTGCCCCCATGGTCACAACTACGTCACCATCACGAGCCAATTTCATAATGGCGTCATCCATTTCTGCAGGCGTATCCACAAACACCAACTCCGTTTGACCAACAATTCGTATAGCACGAGCAAGTGATCGGCCATCGGCTCCGACGATGGGCTTTTCTCCCGCCGGATAAACATCGGCGAGCACAAGAGCTTCAACACTGCTCAGAACCTTAACAAAATCCTCGAAGCAATCTCTCGTTCTCGTGTAGCGATGGGGTTGGAAAGCCACCAATACACGACGCCCCGGGAAAGCCCCGCGCACAGCATCCAGTGTTGCCTTCATTTCATGCGGATGATGGCCGTAATCATCGATCAGCGTAAATGATCCGCCGGACGGCAAAGCAATTTCACCATAACGGCTAAAACGCCTTCCTACGCCGGTGAAGTTTTCCAAAGCAAATTGAATTTTGTCATCCGGCACATCAACCATTGTGGCAATCGCAATAGCCGCCAAGCTATTGCGAACGTTATGTAAACCGGGCAAATTCAAACGCACATCTAGCGGTTCTCGTCCTTGACGTAAAACGGTGTAGCACATCTGTGTGCCTTCAGCACAAATATTAATGGCTCGAACGTCCGCTTCTTCGCTTAAACCGTAAGTTACAACAGAACGCGGCACGCGGGCGATGATGGAGCGAACATTTTCATCATCCAAACACAAAACCGCCTTGCCGTAAAACGGCAGTCTTGTCAGGAAATCAATAAATGCCTGTTTGAGCTTTTCGAAGTTATGATCATAGGTATCCATATGATCAGCATCGATATTGGTAACTGCAGAAATCACTGGAGACAAACAAAGGAAAGAGGCATCCGACTCATCGGCCTCTGCCACAATGAATTCCCCTCTGCCCAATCGGGCATTGGCTCCTGCTGAATTCAAACGACCGCCGATAACAAAGGTCGGATCAAGACCGCCGGCTGCCAATAAACTTGCTACCAATGAAGTGGTCGTTGTTTTACCGTGAGCCCCGGCAATGGCGATGCCGCTTCTGAATCGCATCAACTCAGCCAACATTACCGCTCTGGGAACAACCGGAATACGAGCTTGTCTAGCCGCAACAACCTCAGGATTAT
Organism: Parasutterella secunda; assembly: GCF_024733725.1. Taxonomy (NCBI): domain Bacteria; kingdom Pseudomonadati; phylum Pseudomonadota; class Betaproteobacteria; order Burkholderiales; family Sutterellaceae; genus Parasutterella; species Parasutterella secunda. Next base: position 137,489 of record NZ_JANRHP010000002.1, on the reverse strand, counting down.
CCGCTTTAATAGCCGAAGAAATAACAACGACATCTGCGCCCTTCACGTTTGCGGCAACATGCTCATGAAAAATCTGAACACCCAAACCACTCAGGCGTTCAGTCGCCGCGTTGGTTGCCATGTCCGAGCCTGTCACCTTGTAACCTAAAGTCACCAAAACTTCGGCGATACCATTCATACCGGTTCCGCCAATTCCCACAAAGTGGATTTTGTTTACCGCAAATCTCATTGTTTACTTGCCTTCGTTAAACCACCAGAAACTATAATTTTGCCAAACGTTCGATAGTATCGGCTACTGTTTTCGCAGCTCCCCGTTTTGCAAGGCTTCGGGCCTTGTCAGCCATTGTCAGAAGATCTTCACGGGTCAGACTTCTTAATTTTTCATAGAGTGAGTCAGGGGTTAAATCTTTCTGTTCAAGCAAAATCCCCGCTCCTTCATCTTGCATGTAGCGAGCATTACCCAATTGATGTTGAGTTGTCGAGACAACAAAAGGCACCAATATCGCAGGAATTCCTCCCGCCGTTAATTCACTGACTGTTGTTGCGCCAGCTCTGCACACAACGACATCGGCTTTATTGTAGGCACTTGCCATATCATCAATAAAACTGATGACTTGCGCTTCAACTCCATACTTCGCGTAGAGAGCTTTAACATCCTCAACCGCATTTTTACCACACTGATGGGTAACAATCGGACGTTCTTCTAAAGGGAATTTGGCGATAGCGGCCGGCACTGTTTCATTGAGAACTTTGGCTCCGAGAGAACCGCCGAAAACCAATAAATTGAGTTTTCCTGTACGGGCAGCGTAACGTTGTTGCGGTTCGGGCAAAGCCAAAATATCTTCGCGGACGGGATTGCCGGATACAATCGCTTTGGAACCGGCCCGATGAGCGCATTCGCCGTCAAATCCGCACATCACCGCTTGAGCCCAAGGCATCACTGCCCGCACGCTCATGAGGCTGCCAGCATCGCAATTCATCATAATGAGCGGCTTATTTTTGCTTCGGGCTCCGAAAGCAGCCGGCACGGCAATGTAGCCACCGGTCGAAAACATTGCGCTGGCTTGTCTTTTTTCCACAAGTGCTTTGGCGGCAAAACATGCTTTTACCAATTTCAATGCACCGGTAAACATGTGCTTGATGCCTTTGCCCCGCATACCGGTAAAGTCAAGAGCGTCAAATTCAATATTTCTCTGACCCACCAAACGCGATTCCATCCCAACCGGTGTTCCAATCCATGATACCGTCCAACCGCGCTTTTTCATTTCTTCAGCCACAGCCAATCCGGGCATAACATGTCCGCCCGTACCGGCAGCTGCAATAATCAAATGTTTTGTTTGCATCACCGTCTCCTCTTTCCTCTCATCAGAAGGCGATTTTCATAGTCAACTCGCAGTAAAAGGGCTAGTGCGCACAGCGTTACAACGATTGACGATCCGCCGTAGCTTACTAACGGCAAGGTTAGCCCCTTCGTCGGAAAAACGCCGATTGCTACGCCAATGTTAATCAAGGCCTGAACGCCAATCCAAAGCCCGACACCTTGGGCAACAAGACCGGAATAAACAGACTCCAAACGTACTGCTTGACGTCCGATCTCAAAAGCACGCCTGACTAACCAATAAAAGAGCAATAAAACGAATGTGAATCCCACTAGCCCAAGTTCTTCACCAATGACAGCCAAGATAAAGTCCGTGTGCGCTTCAGGCAAGTAGTGCATTTTTTCCACGCTCGCTCCTAAACCAACGCCAAAAAGTTCTCCTCTGCCAAAGGCAATAAGCGAGTGAGTTAACTGATAGGCTTTGCCCAATTGATTTTCTATATCCCAGGGATTGAGGTAAGCAAACACACGTGCCGTACGCCAAGGCGACAGTGCAATTGAAAAAACAATGACGGCAAAAATCACTATGCCGAAGGGGATAATGATGCTCCAACTCAAGCCGCCTAAAAAAACCACACCTAAAACAATCGCACTGATGACAACCGTAGCTCCCAAGTCAGGCTGCAACGACAACAGCATTGCCACCGCTCCAATGTAGAGCATGACGGGAATTAAGCCGCGAGTGTATGAATGCATATAGGCTTGCCGTGTCACCACAAAGTGTGAAATCACCAATACCGAAACAAACTTAACAACTTCCGAAACTTGAAGATTGATCGGGCCAAACCCAATCCAACGGGTTGAGCCATTTACCTCGTGTCCAAGCCCCGGCACAAACACCGAAATTAAGAGCAAAATGCCAAACAGCCCCAAAGGGTAACTAAGGGGATACCAACGAGATAACGGGACTTTAAAAACGAAAAAAGCCGCCATTAATCCAATCACAATATAAATGGCGTGACGAACGGCAAAGTAGCCCTCTGAAGTCTGGTATTTCGGCGAATCACCCAGTGAAATGGAAGCCGAATAAACCATGATGAGCCCTAAAATCAGAAGGGCCAGAATGACAGCGATGACACTGTAGTCAATTGAAGAAATGGTCGCAAAAGAACTCCGAGATGACCAGTCCTCATGTTTTTTATTACGATTTTGGAAAAAGTTCTTAATGCTGATCATTGCTGAGCATCACCGGCTAAAGCCTTAGCACTGGCAATAAAGATAGCCGAACGTTGTGCATAATCTTTAAACATATCCCAACTGGCGCAAGCAGGGGACAACAATACACAATCGTGAGGCTGCGCTAATTCAGAGGCTTTCTGAACCGCCTGCGGCATATCTTTGGCGTGGATGATAGGGTACTGTGCCCCTTGCAAGGCTTTCTCAATCAAAGGTGCATCACGACCAATCAAAACGGCACCACGAGCGTGCTTCGCCATAGAATCCGCAATCGGAGAAAAGTCTTGTCCTTTTCCATCTCCGCCTAAAATCACAACCAATTTTATTCCGTTGGCACCTAGCCCTTCCAGAGCTGCAACGGTTGCACCAACATTGGTCCCCTTACTGTCGTCGATGTAATCAACCCCATTTACGGTCATTACGTATTCAACTCGATGCGGTTCACCTCTGTATTGAGCCAGCGCCCGCAATGCATCGCTGATGGGCAAACCCGCAGCATAAATAAGTGCCAACGCCGCCAGTGCGTTCATGCTGTTGTGACGCCCCCGGATGTGCAAAGCGTCTTCTGGCATCAAACGTTGTAAAACATGCCCTTCCAGAACTTTGCGCTTGGTCAGTTGCACAGAATCATCTTCATTGAAGGCAAGCCATACGATACCGTCTTCTTTCACCAATCCCCATTCATTGGGATGCTGCGGTTCGGTTGCTCCGAAAGTAAAAACTCTTCTATCCTGCGCAGCAAAATTCATCACCGTTGAATCGTCACGATTTAAAATTCTTGCCGTTTTTTCATGAGCAAAAATTTTTCCTTTGGCCGCGACATATTCATTCATTCCGCCGTGCCAGTCCAAATGATCTTGGGTAATGTTTAAAAGTGCAGCCGCATCCGGCGCAAGCGATGAGGTGGTCTCCAATTGAAAACTGGACAGTTCCAGCACCCAAACATCCGGCAATTCACCACTTTCCAAATAACGATCCAGTTCCGTCACCGCATTTGGACCAATATTGCCGGCCGCAACGGCTTTCAATCCGGAGGCTGCCGCCATTTTCGTTGTCAACACCGTCGTTGTCGTCTTGCCATTGGTACCGGTGACCGCAATTATTTTCGGTTCATAAGCCATTTCACTTTTTAGTCGAGCCAGCTCTCTGGCAAAAAGTTCGATCTCTCCGACCACTTCGATTCCCAAAGATTGAGCTGACCTCACCAATGGAGTAACCGCAGAATGCCAAGGGCTAATTCCCGGAGACATTACCAACAGATTGCAATCGTTTAATTGTGCTTGAGCCTCTTGCAAAGAAACAAAGCTAAAGCCTTCCGTACCGGATAGGCGAGAAAGCGCGGGCGGTTCGCTACGGGTATCTGTCGCGCGGACTTGCCACTGCCGTTTAAGCAAAAATTTCGTACAAGCTTCTCCAGAAGCTCCTAAACCGACCACCAATGCTTTCTGCTGCATAATCTTCGCCTTTTTAACGAATCTTTAACGTCGATAAGCCAATCAGTACAAGGATGAAAGTGATAATCCAAAAACGCGTAACCACCTGCGTTTCCTTCCATCCCTTCAACTCAAAGTGATGATGAATCGGCGCCATCAAGAAAATTCTCTTACCGCCCGAGAGCCTGAAATACGTTGTCTGAATCATCACGGAGAGCGTTTCAACAACGAAAATACCGCCCATAATCGCCAAAACGAATTCCTGACGAGTAATAACAGCCACCGTTCCCAATGTTCCACCTAAGGCCAAGGCTCCGACATCGCCCATGAAAACTTGGGCTGGGTGAGCGTTAAACCACAAGAAAGCCAGTCCCGCTCCTGCCAAAGCCGCACAGACGACAACCAACTCACCGGCACCGGGGATATAGGGGAACAAAAGGTAATGAGCGAAGTCCACTCGGCCTTCAACGTAAGCAAAGATTCCCAAAGCACTGCCCACCATGGCCGCTGGCAAAATGGCTAATCCATCCAAACCATCAGTTAAATTCACCGCGTTGCTTGTTCCGACAATCACAATGAAAGTCAGTACGATAAAGCCGAAAATACCGAGCGGATAAGCAAAGTGCTTAAAGAACGGAATGATTAAGTCAGCATGCGGCGGCATCTGCATGGGGAAACCCGATTCAACCCAGCCGATAAGCATATGCACCACGTGAATATCGTTAGGTGCGCTGATCGCAAAAGCCAGATAAACAGAGGCAATAATGCCGATTAAAGACTGCCAACCGAATTTTTCTTTAGCGCTCATGCCTTTTGGATCATGGTGAACAACCTTACGGTAATCATCCACCCAACCGATCCATCCAAAACCGAGCGTCACAAAGAGGACCACCCAAACAAAGCGGTTACTTAGATCCATCCAAAGCAGCGTCGACAAACCGATCGCAATCAGAATTAAAACACCGCCCATGGTTGGCGTTCCATCTTTGACAATATGGGTCTTCGGACCGTTTGTGCGGACAGCTTGCCCCATTTTCATCGCACGTAAATAACGAATCGTGGCCGGGCCTGCCATAAAACCGATAGCCAGAGCGGTCAGTGCTGCCAATACCGCTCGTAAGCTTAAGTAGTTAAACACCTGGAAAGCTCTGATATCTTCTCCGAGCCAACGAAATAATTCCAAGAGCATTCTTTAATCCTTTTTATTCTTTGTAGCGTCTACCACTAAGGCTTTAACAACTGTTGTAAGTTTCATGCAGTTTGAACCTTTGACACTAACCGTTCGGCAGTGGTGACTTTCTTCGATGACCGCCTCCATAAACTGGTCACGATCATCCATCCATAGTGAACGCGCCTGGGGAGACAGTTCACGGAACTTTTCGACAGCGTAACGCATATGTTCACCTATGGCAAAAAATGCATCAATGTGCTTTTCGGCTGCGTAAGCGCCGATTTCCTCATGATATTCGATGCTTTTACTACCTAATTCAGCCATATCGCCCGCCACTAAAAAACGAGGACCGGGATAAGTTGTTAACAGATCAATCGCCGCTTTCATACTATCGGGATTGGCATTATAGGCGTCGTCAATGACAGTTAAGCCTCCCACTGTATGAACCTGACCCCGACCTTTTATTGCTTCAAAAGCCTCAAGTCCCTGATGAATAATCTCAAGCGAAACATTTAGTCCTAAACAAACCGCCGTAGCAGCTAAAGCATTTTTAAAATTATGTTCGCCTCTGACCTTCATTTTGGCTTCAAAAGTTCCAATCGGCGTCTTAATTAACGCCTTCATGCCGTTGGCTTCGGTTTTCATGCAGCCGTTCACGTCCGCAGTCGCATCAATACCGAAAGTCATCACATTGGCATGTTGAGCCATTTCAAGCCAAATCGAACGACATGGATCATCGGCTGAAATGACTGCGACACCGTTTGATGGCAAAACTCGAAACACTTCGCCATTTTCCCTCGCTGTCGCTTCAACGCTTTGCAAAAATTCCTGATGCTCGCGCTGAGCATTGGTAACAACGGCAATGGTCGGCTGCACCAGACCACTTAAGTAGCGCATTTCACCGACATGGTTCATTCCTGTCTCAATAACCGCCGCCTCGTGATGATCACGCAAACGCCAAAGCATAAGCGGTACCCCGATATCGTTATTGAGATTGCCTTCAGTAGCAAGCGCGTGTTCCCCATAGCGGATCTTTAATATCGTGGCAATCATTTGCGTGGTTGTTGTTTTCCCATTGCTTCCCGCAACGGCCACTAATCCCAAAGATTTTCCACGACGCCAAAAACCTGAAGTAACCCCTAAAGCCAACTTGACATCTTTGACAACAATTTGCGGCAACGGACAATAAACCTCGTGATCCACCACAACAGCGGCAGCTCCGGCTCTCATAGCCTGCATAACAAAGTTATGACCGTCAAAACGTTCCCCCTTTAATGCAAAAAAGAGAGAACCTTCCGTGACTTGACGGGTGTCCGTACAAACATTCGTAAAAGGAACGTCACTGCCAAACAAGTGAGAACCCGGTAGTAAGTTCGATAAGAATTTCACATTTAAAAGTGTGTCAGCAGGCGGATTCTTCAACCGTTGTGCATTTCGTGCTTCAACCACATCACTAAATGGATGTTTGACTCCATTGATCTCCTGATACTGCTCATGGCCTTTGCCGGCAATAAGTACGACATCCTCCGGCTTTGCTCGCTTAATAGCTTCATGGATAGCTTCACGCCTATCGGCAATGATCAGTTGCGGTGTTTTTAGGCCTGCCGCCATTTGTCTTAGGATGCTATCCGGATTTTCTGTTCTTGGATTATCGCTTGTAAGAATAACGTAATCAGCATTCTCTTCTGCCACTTTAGCCATAAGCGGACGTTTGCCGGCATCCCGGTCACCTCCCGCACCCAAGACAATCCAGAGCTTGCCGCGACGAACTTTAGCCACACCCTTTAATGCTTCGAGGGCTTTTTGAACAGCATCGGGCGTATGGCTGTAATCCACGATGGCCAAAGCGGCTCCTTCGTAAGGCACCTTTTGCATGCGTCCATTCGGAGCAACCAACAGGGGTAATTTTTCAACAATTTCGGCAAGGGAAAAACCACGGCACAAAGCTGCCCCGACAACTCCCAGCAAATTTGAAACGTTAAAAGCTCCGAAAATAGATAAATGCACCGTTTGACGCTCTGAACCATAGACAATATCAAACAGCATCCCTTCAGGCATCGGACGGACATTTTCGGCTGACAGTAAATGCGTTCCCGTCAAAGCGATGGCTCCCCGCATGCTTGTGACAATCGTGTGAATTCCACGATGAGCACAACGTTCAGCCATTCTGACACCCGCCTCATCATCGATGTTAATAACTGCATGCTGAAGACCCGGCCAATCAAAGAGAATCGCTTTGGCGCTTTCATAAGCTTGCATGTCATGGTGGTAGTCCAAATGATCACGGGTCAAATTGGTAAATACCGCCACATCAAAACGTGTCCCCTGAAGCCGTCCCTGCTCAAGACCAATGGAACTTGCCTCCAAGGCAACCGCTTTTGCCTCGGCTTTCAAAAGTTTCCTGTAAAGTCCCTGCATAGTCAGGGCGTCCGGGGTTGTCAACGGCGCACTTTCATAGGACTGTCCGTCCATAAAACAGCCTATCGTTCCAATGGCCGCGCATTTCTGCCCTAACAATGAAAAAAGTTGGGACATCCAATGCGAAGACGTCGTTTTACCATTTGTGCCAGTTATACCGATGGTAAAAAGTTTGCTACTCGGATCATGGTAAAAATCTGCGGCAAACTCACCTAAGTGTTTTCCCAACTCAGGAACAGCAATGGCGGGTACTCCAAATGTCCTGCGTTGCCCGTCATCTTCGTAGACCAATGCGCAAGCTCTTTTCGCCGCATCAGTTAAAAAATCTCTACCGTCACGATGAAGTCCTGGAACGGCAAAAAAGACATCTCCCTCCCGCAAATTTCTTGAGTCTAGTGTCAAGTGATTTGCTTGAGGAGCCAAGCGCTTTAACAATCGGACATAAGATTGGATGTTGTCGATCATAGGATTCACTATTGAGTACAGGGTCTGCCTTTATTGTTGCTTCAAAGACATCCCGATTAATGAGTTGTTCTGGCCAATAACCCGCCTCCGGCCACCATCATCGGATCATCCGGATTCACAAGCAGAGTCCGCAAGGCGGCTTCTACGACTTCTCCAAATACGGGAGCTGCCACCACGCCGCCCACGTGCCCGGAGTCCTTCGGCTCGTCAATCATGACAGCCACGACCAACCGAGGCTGTGTAGCCGGGGCCACGCCAACAAAGGAGGCGACGTAGTCTTTCACATATTCACCATTTTTTACCTTGTAGACCGTACCCGTCTTACCGGCTACCGTATACCCCGTCACTTTAAGGCGAGAGGCTGTGCCGCCTCGATGCACTGTCGTCATCATCATGGCTCGCATTTGACGGGCAACCTCGGGCCGATAGACTTGCTCACCTGCGGCCGGGTGGTCTTGCTTCATCAATGTCAGCGGAATGACATCACCATTACGGGCAAAAACCGTATAGGCCTGGGCAATTTGCATAAGCGAGGTTGATAAACCGTAACCATACGAGATGGTAGCCTGCTCAACAGGACCCCACGTTTTCGCAGGACGCAAACGACCGGCTACCGCACCGGGGAAACCGACCTGCGGGGCTTGACCGAAACCTAGTCGACTGTAGGTTTCCCACAATGTTTGTGCAGGAATCTGCAAAGCGATCTTGACAGTCCCCACGTTGGAAGACTTTGCAATCACTTGTGAAACCGTCAGCAAACCAAAATTGCGAGTATCACTAATCTTGCGGTCGGCCACCATGATGCTGCCCGGCGCCGTCTCAATAAGACTATCCGGACGCACAATACCCATATCCAAAGCCTTAGCGATAGCAAAAGGCTTCATAATAGAACCCGGCTCGTATGTGTCCGTCACCACACGGTTGCGAATCTTGTCAAACACAAATGTACTGCGGTCGTTGGGATCAAATCCTGGCCAACTGACTAAGGCCAAAATTTCACCGGTAATCGAGTCAGCCACAACCACCGCCCCGGCCTTTGCCTGGTGTTTCTCAACAGCATTACGAACGGCAGAATAAGCGATGTACTGAATACGAGAGTCAATGGAAAGATGCAGGTCTTTACCCGGAACAGGCTCCTGAGTCCACATTTCTTCGATAACGTGGCCCAATCGGTCCCGAATCACCCTACGCGAGCCGTTTTGACCCGTCAACGTTTTATCATTGGCCAACTCCACGCCTTCTTGGCCGTGATCCTCTCGATTATTGAAACCAACAATATGAGCAGAAACTTCACCACCCGGATAGTGACGCTTAACGTCAGGTGAATAGGTGAGTCCTTCCAAGTGCATTGCCTGCACACGACGGACTACATCCATATCGACTTGGCGGGCTAAGTTGACAAAGGCGTCTTTACGAGCCAAGCGTTTTTGAAGTGTACGTTCCGAGACCCCCAGCAAATCTGACAATTCACTGATTTGTTGAGGCGTTGCCGTGACTAAATTCGTTGTTGCCCAAATACTTCTAGCCGGCAAGGAAGCCGCCAATACCACTCCATTTCTATCAAAAATCTGACCACGGCCTGCGGCAATTTCAAGTGTTCTGGCGTAACGTACTTCGCCCTGCTTTTGCAGAAATTCCGTGTTAAAGCACTGTAAATAACCTGCACGTAAAAAACAGACGACAAAAATCCCCACCAAGGCGCCAAGCACCATGTGCGAACGCTTCTGGGAGATTTCCAAGGCCATCCATTCTTTATCGCGTTCTTTAGAACGTTTAGGCATACGCGGAGCCGTATCTTCGCTCCAGAATTTGTGCCACCGCCTCTTGAGCCAATTGAGCAACTGCCGCATCAGGGATTCTCTCATCATGACGGATCCCCTTCTTTTCGTGTCACAAAACGCGGCACCGGTTTAGGCTGCAAAATAACGGTATTTTCATTTCGAGCGGGCTCCAGTCCCATCTCGTTTGCGCCGGAAGCGATGTATCCCGGAAGTGTCACTTTAGCCAATTCGATATTGATTTCCCGCTGTTCATCGAGCAAACGGCGAGAAAGCTCCTGCTCTTGCTCAATATCACTGATCAAAGCACGTACTTTGTACTGATTGTTGACAATAAGTAATGCAAGCCAAACGAGCGTGACCGTCAGCAACGCAATAATGAGAATGTTGGCGTTTTGGCGAATGCGGCGCATTAATTCCAATCGAATCATGACAGCCTCCCCGCACGAACGCGCGTGGCCAAGCGCAAAATTGCGCTTCTTGCACGAGGATTAGAATCGCATTCTTCCTGACTGGGTAAAACCCTCTTGATATCCTTTAACTCAGGCTGCGGCAATTGATCCGCTCTTAACGGCAAACGCGAATCCAACGCTTTTTCAGGATGCGCTTTTTCATCAAAAAAACGCTTTACGATTCGATCTTCAAGCGAATGGAAAGTAATAACACCGATGCGTCCTTCGTCATCGACTAATTGCATTGCCGCGTTAAGCGCCAAGGAGAGCTCATCAAGTTCACTATTAATGTGAATCCGTATGGCCTGAAAAGTTCTTGTGGCCGGATTTTGCGTGGGATCCTTTTTGTTAGCAGGCACCACTTGAGCAACCAACTGAGCCAATTGCTGAGTGGTCTCAATGGGTGTCTGGCTTCTAGTCTGAACAATAGTGTGAGCAATTCGTCTGGCAAATCGCTCTTCTCCAAGCGTGTGGATGACTCGAGCGATTTCTTCTTCGCTAGCCTTGGCAAGCCATTGAGCCGCGGTTTCTCCGCAGCTTGTGTCCATGCGCATGTCTAGCGGGCCATCCATTCGGAATGAAAAACCGCGGCTAGCGTCATCAATTTGCGGACTTGAAACACCGATGTCCATGAAGACACCATGGACAGATTGAATTCCCCTTAGAACTAACTCCTCACGCATGCGGGAAAAAGGAGCATGAATGATTGTAAAGCGATCATCTACAATTTCTTTAGCAGATTCAATGGCTTGCAGATCACGATCAAATGCGATGAGTTTTCCTTTAGGTGACAGGAGCGAAAGAATGCGGCGCGAATGCCCCCCTCGGCCGAACGTTGCATCAACGTACGTTCCGTCTGGATCCGTTACCACCAAGGGCGGCGCCACCTCTGCCATAACGGAGAGGTGAGTGAAGCGCTTATCCATTCACCCTCTCCTAAAGCACTAAATCAAACACTTCCGGCGGCAATCCTTTCTGTAATTCCGCTTGTTCAAACTGCATGTATTTCGCTTGATCCCACAATTCAAAATGGTTACCCAAGCCCACCAAAGTCACTTCACGGTTAAGACTGCAGAGGCTTCGTAAATCGCTTGGCACCAACAGTCGTCCCGAAGCATCGGCATTGACGTCAAAGGCGCTGCCCAACATGATGCGCTGCAGCGTGCGAGCCGCATAGGGAAGGGCGGCAAGCTTCGCACTTAGTTGCACCCAAACGCCACGGGGATAGATCAATACGCAGCCGTCCGGATGACGTGTTAGGGTCACTTCCCCTTGGCAAGGTACAAGAAGGCTCTCCCGATACTTCGCTGGTAACGAGAGACGACCTTTTGCATCCAGCACGAGTAAAGATGTGCCCTGAAACATCAGTCCACCCACGGCAATTTATGTAAAAACACAAAAGCAGTTTGCACCTTTTTAGGCACAAACCTCCACTTTTTCCCACTTTCTTACACGGAAATTTAAAAGGATATGAATACTAAGTCAAGGAATTTCCATTATTTTTTTCAGAGAAATTTGCCTAAAGGCTATTGCATACATGATGTTGTTGTTCTGATCCTTAAAAACAACTAGTTTTGCACTAAAAAACGTTTTGACAGCTGTGATCTGTTTTTTCGACAAAAAAGGGCGCCGAAGCGCCCCTTTCTCACACTCTCGGATTAGAGTTTTTCTAAATTGACCTTGATACGACCGTCAACGGCAATACCTTCCCCGTTCTTTTCACTAATAATCAAAGGATTGATGTCTAATTCCGTGATAGCCGGGAAATCTTTCACTAATTGAGAAATTCTCAATAGGCATTCCCGCAATTGATCCATTTGAGCCGGCGTTGTCCCGCGTGCGCCTTCAAGCAGCTTATAAGCCTTGACACCACGGATCATCTCATCGGCATCAACATCGGTAAGCGGTGCCATGCGGAATGTAACGTCTTTCATCACTTCGATGAAAACACCACCCAAACCAAACATAACCATATGACCGTATTGCGGGTCGGTCGCAACACCGCAAACCATTTCACGGCTACCCTTTACCATTTCTTGGATAATCACGCCTTCCAAACCCTCAAGCAGGTTCTTTTCCTTAAGTTTGGCGATCAAATCACGGTATTGAGCTCGTAACTGATCGGCGTTTTGAATGTTGACGCGAACACCGCCCACATCCGTCTTGTGAGAGGTCGTCTTGGAGGTCATCTTCATCACAACGGGGTAGCCCACTTTGTCAGCGATGGCGACGGCTTCCTCTTCATTGACCGCAAAACCTGAACGACAAACACGGATACCGTACGCATCCAACACATCGATACTTTCACGAGTCGTTAATTGCTCACGCCCCTGAGAGGCGCTTTGCATAATGATTTCGCGGGCGCGTTCACGATTCACGGTAAATTCAGGACATGTTCCCAAGGGCTTTTGAACCCAAATACGCTGTTGATTGAGTCGATTTAAACCGTCGGCTGCCTGCTCGGCATACATAAAGAACGGAACATTTACCTGCATGCCAGACAATTGCGAGAAGAACTCACTCTTTGTCATGAAGACCCCGACAATCGGCTTTTCAGGATGCTGAGCCTTAATTTCCATGACCGCTCGAGCCACATCAATATCCTTTAAGCCCAAGAACGGCAAATAGATGACGATGACCATGTCAACATTGTCATCAGCCAAAACGGTCTCAAGCGTTTGCTTGTAGTGTTCAATCGGTGCCGAAGCAATCATGTCGACAGGGTTTTTAACCGAAGCGGCAGCCGGCAGGAATGCGCGCAACTTAGCCTTCGTTTCTTCCGACAATGGCGCCATCTTCATACCGTATTCGCAAACAGCATCTGTTGCCATAATGCCGGGACCGCCGGAATTGGTAATAATGGCTACTCGATCTCCTTTGGGAATCGGGCAATTGGCAAATACCTTGGCCGTTGCAAAGAGATTTTCCAATGAGTATTCACGGATCACCCCAGACTGCGTTAAAAGTGCGTGAGCCGCCTTATCGGCTCCGGCCAAAGAACCGGTGTGAGAAGAAGCGGCACTGGCGCCAGCCGCACTGCGACCAGCTTTTAACGCCAAAATCGGTTTTTTCTTGGATACGCGGCTTGCCAGTGTTCTGAAATTGGCAGGATTTTGAATGGATTCCATATAAAGCAAAATCTGCTTCACATCGTCTTCATTTTCCCAATATTCAATAGCGGTTTCAGCGTTGACATCAGCCTGATTGCCAATGGAAATAAATTGGGCAAAACCTAAATTCAAATCTTTGAGGATATTTAAAATACCTCCGCCCAACGCACCGGATTGGGACACAAAACCAATGCCACCACGCTCAGGCAAACTTTCAGCAAAACAACCATCCATCCGAATATCCGGATGGGTATTAACCACGCCTAAGCAATTCGGGCCGACACAGCGCATGCCATAGGCACGAACTTTCTCCAACAGAGCCTTTTCCAGTTCCGCCCCGTCTTTTCCTGTTTCCTTAAAACCGGCACTAATCACACATAAGCCGCCCACTCCTTTTTCGTGGCACTGGTCGATAGTGGAGAGGACAAATTTGGCGTTAACCACCACGATGGCCAAGTCCACTTCTCCCGGCACATCCAATACGGTTGGATAAGCTTGCAAACCTTCGATGACCCCACCCTTTGGATTGACGGGATAGATCTTGCCTTTAAAGCCGTACTCCTGCAGCCTTTTCATAATGTCCGAACCAATCGTGTGTGCCTTGGTCGATGCGCCAATGACCGCAATAGCGCGAGGTTTCATGATTTTGTCAAGATTTTGCATAACCAATCCTTTGTTTAAAGCATAAGCGCTAAAAATTCCTCCCTTATGATACAGGGGCCAAAACAAAAAAATAACCCCCAAAAATAGCCTTTTGGCTACAGCTACACTCTGTCACCAAACGGTTCACATTTTCCTTGAATTAATTAAAAGCTTCGCTAGACTAGGCTCATAGTGACTGTTTTGAGAATAAACAAAATGCAAGAAGTATCTATGCAACACATGATGGTCTTTGTGGGCAGCATCATTGATTTTTTAGCCCGAGAATTAACCCAAAGCGCTTTTTGGTATCAAGTGTTGGCTATTGTCGTTGCAGTCTTGTTGTCTTATTTTGTCGCACGAGTTTGCAGTCAAAAAGTGGCTACTTGGGAAGAAAACTTCTCCAAAGAAACGATCAGTCACAAACTTTGCCGATTTTCGTTAGAACTGACACGAAAACTTTTCTTCTCTATTTTTGCAGCGCTATTTCTCTCTCTTGGTGCCAGCACAATCTCTGATATGGGATTGTTAACAGATAATAACTTCAATCTCATTCATGTCGGTTACCAAATCTTTTACGCCTGGGCACTGTTGGTATTTTTAATTCAGGTATTCGGCGCTTTTATTGCGCCCGATAGCGTTTTGCTGCAAATTAAAAAACCGCTTTATATCCTCTTTTGGATTCTGGCGGTCTTGGAAATTGTCGGTGTATTGCCGAAATTTATCCAAGCCATGCGAGAAATCAATCTGCCCGTCGGCCCTGATTCTCTGACCCTTTGGGCTCTTGTTGTGGGCATTATCACTGTCATTGTGTCTGTTTTGATTGCTCAGTGGCTCTCAGGCCTATGCGATAGCGCCCTTTATTCAGCAAAAGATATCGACAACAATCTCAAAATTGTCTTATCACGCCTCATCCACATCGCTTTCATAGCCATCGCCATTTTGATATCGCTATCTTCCGTAGGCTTGGATTTAACCATTTTGAGTGTCTTCGGTGGTGCAATCGGCGTTGGCCTGGGCTTTGGGTTGCAAAAAATCGCCTCCAACTACATTTCTGGCTTCATTATTCTTTTCGACCATTCGGTCAAAATTGGCGATACAGTGGAAGTCGGTGGTTTTAATGGAAAAATCACTCAAATTAAAACTCGTTACTCAGTCCTGAGAAATTTTTCAGGAGAAGAGATGATTATTCCGAATGAAACCTTTGTCACCCAAAACGTAAAAAATTTCACGTTCACAGACAGAGCCTCTGTTGCGACCGTTGAAACAAGTATCGGTTACGAATGTGACGTTAACCGCGCATTGGCAATTTTGGTTGATATCGCCAAAAAACAAGCTCGAATTTTGGAAACGCCCCAACCGTGGGCTGTGGTTTCCGGTTTCGGCAATGACGGAATCAATCTGAAATTAAGTTTCTGGGTAAAAGATCCAGAAAACGGCACCTCTGTTTTACGTTCAACGATTATGAAGGAAATCCTTGAACGCTTTAATCAGGAAAATATTTCAATCCCCTACACAATTCGTGATGTGACTTTGAGGGGCGAATTGAAAATTAAAGCCGCCAATGATTCAGCTCATTAACGGAAAATGCCACTCGGATTTTTGATTTCGAGTGGCATTTTTATTTTTAGCCTCGTTCGAGGTGACCGAATTAGAAGTTATGAACGAGACCGACACCTACTTGAACGCTGTCTTGCTCAAAGTGTTCTTTTTCGCTTGAATTCACATCGCTTTCGTCGTACTCCTGATAGTCGTAACCGATGCCAGCATACAGACTCGTGCGTTTGCTCAATTCATAATTGTGGAATAGTGCCACACCATACCGCTTCACATTCATCTTGGAAACTTCAGGTGATTGAGTCGTCTCGTCTTGGTAGTAGCCGTAAGCTTTCCCGTCTCCATCGGCGTAGTAAACAGAAACCTGCAATTCACCGCCCCAAATAGGGAAGGCGGAGCCCACAGCCACGGCATAACCGTCAAGATCACCCACATAGCTTTCTGTTTCGTCCGTTTCAACCCCGGGAACGCCACCGATCATTTGTTCATGCTGGCCGTATTGGAAACCGATGAAAGGCTTCATGAAGCCCATGTCATAATTGGCACCAATGCTAAAAGCCATCGCATCATCAATCGCCTTGTCGTAACCGGTAACTGTCTGACGGTTTTTCATCACGGTATCCACGACAGCCACCGCCGAGAAATTTCCGGTGCTAAACGTGGCTCCCAAAGCCGCATAACGTTCCTTATCGCGTGATGGCATCATATCGTCGCCCGAGGTACCGAAAGAATATTGGGCGAAGGCAGTAATACCGGCGAACTCAGGTGATTGGAAAGAGATCATGTTGTCATAAATACCGCGATCCATCCAGTAACCAGCACCTATGTAGTCAGCATAGCCACCGTCCATGGCATCCCCGTTGACCATAAAGATGTCATAGGTTCCTTCACCGGCTGTCAGCGCTCCCATACGCCCAAGGCTCACCGTTCCAAAAGACGAAGTAACAAATAACTGAGCCTCTTTGTCAAAAAGCGTATTTTCTTCAGCAAAAGAGCCGTCATCGGAATTGAAACTGTTTTCCAACACAAAACCGACAGAAAGATCATCGGAGATATTTTCCATACCACGGATCCCGATCACACTGGCCGTATTCGTTCCACTGGCCACACCCCAGTTGTCTGCACTTTCGTGGATTTTTTTATTATTATCTTTTGAATCGCTTGACTCATGCGTATAGAGCAGACCGGTATCAACCGTACCATATACTTCAACGGAAGCCGCTTGGGCTGAACCCACAGCCACCATCAAAGCCACAGCAAAAGAAGACTTTTTAAATGAGTTCATGCTATTTCCTTTAATGAGAATAGTTCTTATTTCGTAATTTTATTCTTATTTATCCTTCAATTCAATAACTACTTCTGCTTACATCTAAGAATAATTTCTTTATTTATCAATATAGTTATCCATTTCCTAGTGTATTTTTTAATCTTTAAAAATCGTCAGCTAGGACAATAATTAATTTCATTAAAACACTATTAATAATTATTTCTATTTAATTTATCTATTTGTTTTATATAGATTTATACAAATTTCTAAAGAAAAAACTTCAGTTAATTCATAGATAAAATAACCTAATTCACTCTTGATATTGAGATTAATTCCTATTACGATTGCGACTTAGATCTGGCGTCCAATCCCGGACGCAGGTGCCATGATCATGAAAAAAACTATGTCTCAAATTCATCCTCTAACCGAATCGGACCTGATGACCAATGTGACAGTTGTTCGAATGAAGCTTGATGTTTCCGAACAGGAAAAACTGTCGCAATTGGGACTGCATCAGGGCGGAACGATACGTGTTTTACAACGCGCACTAAACGAACCCCTTCTCTTGGCAATCGGTGACGCCAGAATTGGTGTCAACTACGAAACGGCCAAAAAGATCTTTGTCTATTAAAAGGAATCGGAATATGCAATTGAAAGACATGGCGATCGGAGCTAAGGGTCGTGTGAAATCCATGACCACTTCGACCCCTGAATACCGCAGACGCTTACTGATGCTAGGTGTTACACCGGGAAGCGCTCTTGAAGTCGTCCGCGTTGCTCCACTCGGCGACCCTATTGAAATCCGCATTCGCGGCTGCCTCATCACCGTTCGCAAAGACGAGGCTGAAATCCTTGATATCGACCCGATCGGTTAATGAAGGAGTTTGCAGTAATGAGTCAACATATCATCAGCCTTATCGGCAATCCCAATTGCGGCAAAACAACGTTATTTAATGCTCTCACCGGTTCTCGACAACGTGTCGGTAACTGGCCGGGCGTCACTGTTGATAAAAAGACCGGAAATTTCTCCTTCGAAGGCCACGATATTGAAGTTGTAGACTTGCCTGGTATTTATTCAGTGACCCCGACATCCGTCTCTGGCGAAGATGAAATCGTCGCTCGCGATTATCTCTTAAGCGGTCAAGCACAAGTAGTCGTTAATATTGTCGATGCCTCTAACCTCGAACGTAACCTTTACCTCACCAGTCAGCTAATTGAAATGCATGTACCGATGATCGTTGTCGTCAACATGCTCGATATTGCTAAACAACACAAAATCAAACTGGATTTGGATGCCTTAGAAAAACAACTGGGTTGCCCAGTTATCGGTCTTGTTGCCAACCGTAACAAAGGTATCGAAGACCTTAAGAAGGCTCTGGTGAAGTTTCTTGATGCGCCTGTCACAACACGCGTTACCGTTCAATATGACGAAGTGATTGAAAAGGCCGCAGATCTCATTTCCGCTCAATTGGGACTTAAAGAAAACGGCCGCTGGTTTGCCATACAGTTTCTTGAACATGTTCCGGGCATTGAGGATAAGTTCGAAGGTATTAATCTCGAAAAAGTGCATCAAGTTGTCCAAGAAACAGATCAGCATTTTGAAGGCAACACCGATATTGAAATCACTAATGCCCGCTACGAGTTAGTCTCCCAAATCGCTGAAAAAGTGGTGGTCCGCGAAGGCGATATCACGGGTACCTTGACCGACCGTATCGACCGCATCATCTTGAACCGTTGGATGGGGTTGCCGATCTTTTTATTGATCATGTACCTGACCTTCCTCTTTACCCAAAATTTCGGCGCTGTCTTCATCGACTTTTTCGATATTT
This sequence comes from Parasutterella secunda, assembly GCF_024733725.1. Classification (NCBI taxonomy): domain Bacteria; kingdom Pseudomonadati; phylum Pseudomonadota; class Betaproteobacteria; order Burkholderiales; family Sutterellaceae; genus Parasutterella; species Parasutterella secunda. Next base: position 118,816 of record NZ_JANRHP010000002.1, on the reverse strand, counting down.
TAGTGGGCGGCATCTTTGTGGACGGTCTGGGACAACTTCTTGCCTCTTGGGGAACGCCTGAGTGGCTCACAGTCTTTCTGTCTAACGGTATCGGCGGTGGTCTGCAAACCATTTCCACCTTCATTCCGGTTGTCTTTTTCATGTTCCTGTTCTTAGCCATTTTGGAAGAATCAGGGTACATGGCCCGTGCCGCATTCGTCATGGACCGCCTGATGCGTGCGCTCGGACTTCCGGGCAAAGCCTTTGTTCCGCTTTTAGTCGGATTCGGCTGCAACGTGCCCGCTATCATGGCCACACGCACAATGGACCGCGCCAGTGACCGCATCATCACCGTCATGATGACACCGTTTATGAGCTGTGGCGCACGCCTTCCGGTATACGTTCTCTTTGCCACAGCTTTCTGGCCGACAAACGGTCAAAACCTGGTCTTTGGTCTCTATCTCATCGGCATTGCCGCTGCCATCTTGACGGGTTATCTCTTAAAACGTACGGCTCTTCCCGGCGCTGCCAGCGCTTTTGTCATGGAAATGCCGCCGTACCACATCCCGACTCTCAAGGGTGTAATGCTTCGCACCTGGGATCGTGTCCGCACCTTTATGTTCCGTGCCGGTAAGGTGATTGTTGTTATCGTGGCATGTCTGGCATTCTTAAATTCTATGGGCACAGACGGCTCCTTCGGTAATGAAGACAGTGAAAAATCGGTTCTCTCGCAAGTCGGCAAAACCATTGTTCCGGTCTTTGAACCCATGGGCATTCAGGAAGAGAACTGGCCGGCCGCCGTCGGTGTGTTTACCGGCATTTTCGCCAAAGAAGCGGTAGTCGGTACGCTTAATTCGCTCTACGACACATTGGCCGTTGACAAGGTCCACGAAGAAGCTGCTGCAACCGGTGATGAGCCTGCTGAAGAAGGAGGATTCTCTCTCTCGGATACCTTCGCTGAAGCGGTCGGCACAATTGGTGAAAACTTCGCCGGTTTAGCCGGAGCGTTATCCGATCCCCTGGGTATTCGCGTTGATGATCTCTCGGATCAAGCTTCTGCCGCTGAGGAGCAAGGCGTATCCCTTGGCACAATTGACACGATCAAAACTTTGTTTGGTTCAAGTTCCGCGGTCTTTGCCTATCTCCTGATGGTCCTGCTTTACGTCCCGTGTGTAGCCGCTGTTGCTGCAATCTATCGTGAAGTAGGAACAAAATGGACAGTTTTTGCGTGCGCTTGGACATTGGCGCTCGGCTACTCTGCCGCCACCATCTTTTACCGTGTGGCTAACTTTGCCGCTGCACCAGTCTATTCAATCGTCTGCATAGTGATTGCTCTTGGCATCCTCTACGGTATGTATTGCTGGATGAAGCGCATGGCTAAAAAAGATGCCGGGAAAGGTCCGAAAATTATTCCGATCATTCCTGTAGCCTAATTATTTTCTTTCTCTGAAAAAGGCGGCGATGGGCACCTTGCCGCCACTTGCCCCGAAAGGTTTCACCTTTCGGGGATTTTTTCAAAAAAACGCGGATGAAAGCATTGACCGATACCTTCATCCGCGTGCGACCTAACGAGAGATCGTTGATCTTTTAGGTTTGATTGAATCAAACGTTTTTAGCGTCGATAATCCTACTCCACCCAACAACGGACGGTATAAGAACGGGAAAGATTTTTTAGCCTAAAGGCAAAAGAATGCGTTTTTGAAAAAAGACAGGAAAGACAAAGCCCACCGATAAGCCGGATTATGTTTCGAGAAAAAGCATCCTCGACCGACAATCATTCATCTAGGACAAAACTCGCGCCTTGCCTCAAGCCATCTACCCGCAACCTCCCCGAGCAGGATCAGCGGTTGCCTATTTGATGTTGCTCCCCGTAGAGATTGCCCGTTTCACCCGACCCTAACGCCGGCTCGTCTCTGTTGCTCTAATCCGTACCTTGCGGCAGGCAGCCGTTAGCTGCTACGGTGCTCTGTGGAGTCCGGACTTTCCTCGTGAACCAATGGTTCCCGCGATCGTCGTGGCGGACTTTGCCAGGCGCTCATTTTAACGAATTTTCTCTTTTCGGGATCACAGATGGATTTTCCATCTGACTCGTCTTGGAAAACCAGGCAAACATGGCAGACAAAACCACTCCCACGATGGCGAGTGGCCAGCCCGTTAAATTCCCTGCAAGCCCCAAAGCGCCGCCAATAATAGCTCCGACAAGCCAGATACGTTTATTGACCGAACCCTGTTTCTTTAAGAGCAGTACCAAAAGGGGCACTGCAACCCCCGGCACAAATAGAGCGTACGCATATAAGAGCCAGCCGATGATGTCCGAGGATTGATAAGTCAGTAAAACCGCTCCAAAACCAAACAATGCGATCAAGCGGCGCAACCGTGATGATTGGTCCCCATCAAGAAGATCCTTTTCTACAATACCCGCTGCAGACAATAAAACCGTGTCAGCCGATCCCGCTAAAGCGCTTACCAGCCCCAGCGCCAGAGCCACTTTAATAAAAGAGGGCATAACAGAGGCATCGGAAAGCCATCCAGACAAGGGGTTGGATGCCGACAAATTGCTCATTGCCAAAAACGTAATAATGACGGCAAAAACCAATAAAAGTGCGGATCCCACCCATGCTCCCAATGAGGCCGAGCGGCTAGAGGATGCGGCAAACGTTCTTGAAAAAATATCAGGACCGACCATATAAGTGACGCCCACCAAAAGAGCAAGCTTCAGCCAATCCCAAGCACCAAACGAATCATTAAAAGGAATCGGATCAATTGCGCCCCAGTCGACACTGGAGCTTGTCAGGCACCAAAGGGCTGCCGAGACAAACCCACCGGTTAAAAGAGCTGTCTGCATGGCATCTGTACGAAGAACAGCTTTTTGTCCGCCAAAAGCCGTGTGTAACACGATGGCCACCGTCAGAAGTAAATAAAGCACTTCCCCTTGTGATGAGGGCAGAATATCTGTCAATAAAGTCCGAAGCGCCGTGAATTGAGCAGCAACCACCCCTACCCAACTCACCACGATAATAAAAGCACTCCAACGCTTGGCACCGTTGCCCACAAGACGCCCCAATACATCGGGTAAAGTACAAGCTCCTGTTGAACGAATCGCACGGGCGATCCACAAACCGTGCAAAAAGAGCCCAATTGCACCGACCCCCAGCCACCAAAAAGCAGCTGTTCCGATCTTTTGAGCCAAAGCACCAATACCGAGCGTGGCAGAGCCGCCGATGATGGTACTAACCAAAGATAAGGCACAGAGTATGGCGCTGGCGCTGCCACTTGCCGTTAAAAAATTTCGAGCATTTTGTTCTTTTGTTTGTTTAGAGCGATACACACTCAAAACAATTAACAAAAAGATGTACAAACAAAGTAAAGCAAGAAGCATAGGGACGATCCGGCAAACGTCAGATGGAGTTCTGATTGTATCGAAAAAGTTCAGAAACTTTAGAATCTTCACGGCTCTTCTGACTATCTCTCTTTTCTGCAAAAGATTGGTGATAAACTGCGAAACTGGTTTTACGCCAACAAAACATAGACAGATTGACCTTCAAGGTTTACCAAGAAAGGAAACTATGATGAAGAAGATGCGCATTGCCATTACGGCCGATACGTTGCCACAAATTTCCCACGTCATCAATCACAAACTCGCTCCTTTTGCACCGCGTCAGTTGGTGGAGGTGATTGACGAGCTCGGCGCGATTCCCATCATTCTTGCTGATGTTCATAACGCTACTCCGGAAGACTTTGTTGACCTTTTTGATGGTTTGATTATTCCGGGTGGGCCTGATGTGGATCCGAGATTTTTCGGTCAGCAACCTGTTCGTGCACTCGGCCGCACAAACTACAAACGCGATGTTTTCGAGCTCGGCATGGCCAAAGCCGCCCATGCTGCAGGTAAGCCCATGCTCGGCATCTGTCGCGGTTGCCAAGTGATCAATATCGCTTTCGGAGGAACTGTTTGGCAAGATTTGACGACTCAGTGCTCCGATTCTTATATCCAACACTCACAATTAGCGCTTGGGAACTACCCAGTGCACGAAGTACGCCTGACCGAAGGTTCTTCTTTATTTGAAACGCTTGGGGAAACGGCTCAGGTTAATTCACGCCATCATCAGGCCGTCAAAGATCTGGGCAAGGGACTGAAGGTTACAGCCGTCGCCCACGATGGAGTCATTGAAGGTATAGAGGGCACGGAGGGTGCATCTATCGTTGCCGTGCAATGGCATCCAGAAAATATGTGGCCGGATCACGAAGAAATGAAGCGAATTTTCAGCGATTTCCTTGCCCGCGTCAAAGAAAGCGTTCAATAATCTGCGAGGGACGCCGTCACCCTCTTCTCAATCGGCGGCACATCGATTATTGCACTTTATTTCTGACTAATTTGGGAGTGTTGTCAAAGTCTTCTTTAGACCTATTCGACACTCCTTATTTCTTTGCAAAAAGGCCTGTTTTTTTTGAGTTAGAAATTTTTTTGTTTAAATAAAAAGGGATTACAGCGTCCCTTCTGATAACGGGACTTCTGTAACCCCTTTCTCAAACTTTGCTAACTTTAGCCGTTCTGACTAGACCATAAACAAAGCCAATACGAAAACAGCAATCGTGCAACCCGGTGCGGTGCGTTTGACGACGTCCATCGGGTTAGCCATAGCGATACCGGCGACAACAACCATAGCACCAGCGATCGGACTCATCGTACGACCCAAAGCACCCGTTAAGAAGGCTAGGGCACCTAGAGCTTTAACTTCCATGCCAAATTCAGGAGCATGCGGCGTCACAGCTTCGTTGAAGGCCATCGTGGCAGCGTCACCGGAACCAGTAATCGTACCCATGATCCACGGACCAAGGGAACCGCCCCAACGGGCGATGTCATTTGAATGCTTCAATACGTCAACGAACGTATCAATCAAACCGGTAGCACGCAAACCGGCAGCGAACACACCAGCGGCGATGATGATACCCATCACATCAGCGTAGCCTTGACCCATACCGTTGAAGAATTTCTTGGAGAATTCTTGAGGATTGGTACGGTCCATAGCATAAGCGACCAACAAAGTAATGACGGCACCCAAGACCATGGCTTGAGCCACACCCATCTTGATAGCGGGAACCCAAACGTTACCAACAACGAGGATCGTGATCGGGATGAGCGTCATGATTGCCTTTAGAACACTGGGCTTAAAGCCGTCATCATCTGTTTGAGCAACAGCTTGAGCTGTCTCAGTCTTGCTACCCTTATGGTCTCCCAAAACCAGGCAAACCAGAAGGATACCGACAACAACGATCGAAGCGGAAATAATAGACCATACAGCATGGAAGCCAATGAATTCCATGACTTCGATGTTGGCCATAGCTGCTACGAACGCATTGTGGGATGTGCCGGGAGAAAGGAAAGAGCCAATCGTACCGCCCATCACAGCGGCTGCGGCAGCGGCAGGTTTAATACCGGCTCGCAACATCACCGGAATCAAAGTAGAACCAACAGCAGCAGCACAACCGGCAGCAGACGGAAGAGCAATGTTAATGAAGAAGGTCACGATCGTGCAGATCGGGATCAGGAGAACACCCAAACCGCGGATCGGAGAAGCTAAATAGTGAACAAGACTGCGGTCGCATTGGGTGTAACTGGCAATAAAAGCAAAACCCATCGAAGAGCAGATGTTCATCACCAACGAATTGTTGGTCATAGACTTAGCAAACGAATTCAAGGCACTAATTGGATCCAAGGACACCAAGCAAAGCACAAAACCAGCGGTAAAAAGCACCAAACGCGTTTCATAGCGTTTAATCAAAGCGTAAACCGTCACAATCGTAACGGCTACAGCCAACCATTCAAGTAAAGACATGGGAAATTTCCTTGTATAGGGTTAAAAGCACGTGAGAGTACTACTCTTAATGGCAATTTTCTCACGGTGCTAAGTATCCTACTCTTTAGGCTTTCTGCCCACAGGAAAATCCCTGAACTAAAACCTGCCTCCGTTTGCCCCCTGTGATACTCTCAGCAGTCATTTGAAAGAGTCACTTATCAAAGAGGTGGAGAAAGAGGGAAAAACATGAAATAATTGAACATTTTCCAAAACTTAACAAACAAAATACAAAGGAGCACACAGTGCCCTCATTGAAAAAAATTGCATTGGCCACTTCACTCTCCCTGGCCGCTGTTGCCGCTCATGCCGGCTTTCTCGACAGTTTCGTCGAAACCCTTCCCGGTGCTGTCTCCCCCTATCCGGACGCAGGCTTTGTCGGCAATCAGTTAAATGGTATGCATGACATTATCGAACACGGTCGTACTGGTCTTTTAGTTCCGGCCTATACCAATCATCCCCGCTGGGACTACGACAACCGTGATGAAGAAAACGCCTATCCGTTTGGGGCTGGTATTTCCCGAGGCATCATCGATGAACACGGTAATGAACGCTTAATGTATATGATGCTTTTCCGCGATTCCCATTATGAGTTTGAACCCATTATGGGCTACGCTTGGGTCGCCCGTTTTCCCATTGCCAATTCCGGCTTTCATTTGGGAGCGGGTTACACTGCTGGTCTAACCTTCCGTCAAGACTACAACTGGTTGCCGATTCCAGTTCCGCTTCCTCTTGTCAGTGCCGGCACTGATTGGTTTAATGTGTACGCCACGTACATTCCGGTTTCTAACGTCTTTTTCTTCTTCTCCAAGATTGAATTTGACGATCAGTCTCGACGCTTCTCCCCGTGGCCCGATAGTGTTGCATCAGCGTGGTCTAACACAACCGAACTTTACGCACAGGGCTCTTGGGTAAAAACGGACCTCTCTGACGGAGGCGGCGACGTGCCGGGCGGATTCACATTAGACTCCGACTCCGGCTATAAGTTTGGTATTCGCCATTTCATGGATCGCCACTGGGCTTGGGATTTAAGCTATCAAAGAAGCGAACATGATTTAAATGCTCCGGGTAAAACGGTTAATAAATACCGCCTGACCAATACCAACTTAATGCTTCAGTACCACTTTGAAGTGTTGGATGCCATGCGCATGCATGTCGGCGCCGGTGCTGCTTATTCTGAATTGAAAGCAAAAGACGGCGGTGACTACAAAGAACACAGCATCAATCCTGTTGTTCAAACGGGCTTTACCTGGGCGGTTACGGATCATCTGCGTGTAATGGGTGACATGACCGTTAACTTCCCGCACTTCCACAATGTGGAAATTAATGAAAACGAAGCCCTTGACGGACGTTTCAAGCCTGCCAACACGAGCTTTAACTTAGGTGTGGGTTACGCCTTTTAAGGATTAGAAATGGATACGAATGATTCATTATTTGAACGCGCCCGTCAAAGCATTCCGGGCGGCGTGAATTCTCCCGTCAGAGCCTTTGGCTCAGTCGGCGGTTCTCCCCGATTTATGAAAAAAGCCCAGGGGCCCTACATGTGGGACGAGGACGGCAAACGCTACATTGATTACATCGGATCATGGGGCCCTATGATTTTGGGACACAACAACCCTGAAGTCATTAAAGCAGTACACGAAGCCGTCGATATGGGCCTGACATTCGGCTGCGCTACCCAACGAGAAATTTTAATTGCCGAAGAAATTAAAAAATTAATTCCCTCTATTGAGGAAGTGCGTTTAGTAAGTTCTGGCACTGAAGCGGGCATGAGCGCCATTCGCCTTGCACGCGGCTTTACGGGACGCAATAAAATTATTAAATTTGAGGGCTGCTACCACGGCCACAGCGATAGCCTTTTAGTAAAGGCCGGCTCCGGTATGCTCACGTTCGGCAACCCGAGTTCTGCGGGCGTTCCCGCCGGTGTAACGGAACACACGCTTGTTCTCGAATACAACAATCCCTCTCAGCTTGAAGATGCTTTTAAGCGTTACGGAGACGACATCGCCTGTGTAATCGTGGAGGCGGTAGCCGGCAATATGAATATGGTTCCGGGCAAACTGGAATTCATTCAAACCATGCGGAAGCTTTGTACTCAATACGGTGCGCTCTTGATTGTCGATGAGGTCATGACTGGCTTTAGAGTCGCATTGGGCGGAGCTCAAAGTCTCTACAACGTGACTCCTGATATCACAATGTTTGGTAAAGTCATTGGCGGCGGCATGCCCGTGGCAGCCTTTGGCGGCAGACGCGATGTCATGGAAAAGATTGCCCCCTGCGGTCCCGTCTATCAGGCTGGCACACTCTCCGGGAACCCTGTTGCAGTTGCGTGCGGTCTAGCCACTTTGAAACATATTCAACAGCCGGGTTTCTACGATCGGCTCTCTGCTCAGACATCTCGTTTAATTGAAGGTTTGAAAGCTGCTGCCAACCAAGTCGGCGTAACCTTCTCGGCTCGAAGTGTCGGTGGTATGTTCGGACTTTATTTCTTGGATAAGTGTCCCGAAGGTTTTGCAGACGTAATGAAGTCTGACACCAAACGCTTCAATGTGTTCTTCCATAGCATGTTGGATCAAGGGGTTTATTTCGCACCTTCTGTTTTTGAAGCAGGTTTTGTTTCCATCACCCATAGTGATGAGGTGATTGACGAAACCGTTAAAGCAGCTAAGGTGGCCTTCGAAAAAGTGGCCAGTATTTAAATTTCTTTTTCCTCTCTTATTAAGCCGAAAGACTGAAATGTTTTTCGGCTTTTTTCGTCATGCAAAAACAACTGTATCGGAGTAACCTGCTCAAAACAGCCAAGAGGACTATATGCGAAAGATTTTTCTATTTGCCTTTGTTTTTATCAGTTCATTTCTGACAAGTGTCGCCTTTGCCCACCACTATGGTTACAACCATCATAACGGTCGTTATTACGACGATAGCGGCCGTTACGAAGGACGTATCGATAACGGTCGCTTTTATGATCATAGCGGTCGATATCAAGGCAGAGTGGATGCTAATGGCCGCCGCTATGACAGCAGCGGTCGCTATCAGGGACGTATGGATTCTTCCGGACGAATTTACGACAGCTCCGGACGCTACCAGGGACGAATCGATGCCAACGGTCGCCACTATGACCACTCCGGCAGATATTTAGGTCGAGAAGACGCCAACGGTCGCTTTTATGACAACACCGGTCGTTATCAGGGACAAATTCGTTAGACACGGGAAATTTCCCACAATTGCCACTTTTTTAAGCAATGAGTTAACTCTCTGTTCCACTTGAGTTTTCTTACAAAAATATGAAAGTTATTCACAATTTCTGTGGATAACTTTCATAAATCAAAATTCTGCAAAAAGTGGGAAAGCCCTCATTGATTTTTGGCTAAAAACAATAAAACTCAAAATAATGAGGGTTATTTTTCAATATAAGTGGGACTTTATTGCACTTTTGGAAGCGGCTTGATATAGCCCTCTGTCCCAAAAAGTGGAATCGCAGAGAGGGAATGATGGAAACTGCCGCTTGTTTCTTTGGTGGAGTAAGCAACATATAGAAGCGTCTGAGATTCTGCATCATAGATACGGCGAATCTTCATATTTTTCAGCAACACGCTCTTTGAGCGCTTAAAGATTACTTCTCCCGATTTACTTTTATCAATAGCCTCAATCATCTGGCGTGTGATAGGGCCCGTTCGGTGGCATTCAATGGAATTGTTGGACGGATCGCTCAATGACAAATTTGCCTCTATGCTAGCCACATGACAGGTCACCCCTGTCACCACAGGATCGGTAAAGCGATTAATTTTGATGTCTTTAAACGTAAAAATACCTAACGAAACATCGCCGACATCCTCTTCGCCGCAACCGGTTAAACCCACCAATGCGGCGGCAAGGACCAATAAACATTTACCTTTTGTTAATTTCATTGCCATCCCCAAAAATCTACTTTTGTCGAAAAATATTACTCGAAAAAGACACAATTACCAAAAAGGCCGCAAGCATTAATAAGGCAGTAGAAAGACTAGTGACTTTTGCAATGAATCCAATAAGTGCCGGGCCTGTCAAAAGTCCTGCATAACCTAAAGTTGTCACAGCAGCAAGCGCCAAACTCATTGGCATTTTGTTTTGATCCGCTGTACTGGCAAAGGCAATCGGAATGACGTTGGCCAATCCTAGTCCCAACGCAAAAAAGAGTACGACAACAAGCCAAACGTGAGGTAATAGGACACACCCCGTTAACATGAGAGCACCAATCAGACAACCATATCGCACACAATTTCTGGGACCTGCATACGCAATTAATTTATCCCCAATGAGACGCATAAGAGTCATGGCCGTAGAGAAAGCTGCAAAGGCAAAACCAGCGTTTTCAATCGCAGCCGACTTTTCTTCGACCAAGAAAACACCACCCCAGTCAAGCACGGCCCCTTCTACCATAAAAAGCAAAAAACAAATTAACCCCAACCAAAGCACGAAACCTCTTGGCCAAACAAAAGATTGGGATACACCTTGAGCTTTACCTGCGTCAGGTAGAAGGGAATTGACCGAGAATCCCCAAATAATGATACAAATCAGCAGCCAAACGCCTGCGGCATAAAGTAATCCAATCCCGACATTGAGAAGAGTTGCCATCGCTAAAGCACCAACCACGCTTCCCAGTGAATACAGAGCGTGAAACCCGGCAATCAGGCGTTTTTCGCTTCGACGATCTACTTCAACAGCGTGTACATTCATCGAAACATCAATGGCACCAAATACCATACCAAAGACAAACAAAAGTGCCGCTGTGAGCAATGTGTTTGAAGAGAAAACGACGCCATAGAGGAGAAACGGAACGATGAAAAACGCTTTGTTTAACAAAAACTTGGCACCTCGTTTAGCAACAATGCCACCACACAGTGGCATCACAACGAGCGCGCCCAGGCCCACGCAGAGCAGTACCATTCCTAAATGAGCTTCATCCAGGCCAAGACTAACTTTCACAAAGGGGACCATGGCGGCCCAAATTGCCATCAAGAATCCGGCTAGAAAAAAGGCCACTCGCGTGGCTGTATTTTCTGGCGGAATAGCGCTTAAGTACTCTCTGATCGTTTGACTTTGCTTCATGGACAATAAGGACTCTTTTTGATAGAAAAAACAGACGAATTGTCGCCTATTTGTAGCCTTTTTACAAAAAAGGGGGTGTTACAAAAGTCCCATTATAGGAAGGGATTGAGTAAACACCTCTTAATTTGTTATAAAAATCGCTTACTCATTGAAAACTTGAGATAAAAAAGCACGCATTGAGAATCGAACTCACTACGTGCTGTGGTAAAAGTGTTCTTGCAGGAACTTTTACCATCAGTCATTTTAAAGTGATGGTGTTCAATTGTCCTATTCCTTCCCTTTACTGGTGGAGGAGTTACACAAATCTGATTCTTTCTTAGACTTTTTAGACTCATCCAGAGTATAGACCGATCATTTCCCTGACAAAATCGAATAAGTAAGAGAAGGAAATTTCAATCGAAGGGGCTAGTTGAGCGCTTTTTAAATACAAAACAAAAGAGGCGCTACTCAAGCCTGGGAATTAGACTTTGTGCCCCCCCCTAAAGTCAATCCAAACTATTTCAACCAAGACGGCTTTTTAAATTCTTCTGAAATGATCCCGTCCGACATCGTATAACCTTGCAAGCTGCCCGCCCTGCTTTGGATACAAAGGTAACGCAAAGCGCTGTCGTCTGCAGCCTTTAAACAACGCTCACCTTTGGGATCTACTCGCAAACAGTCTCCTTCAGAAATAAGGAATTCTTCACCGTCGACGAATAAGGATCCCTTTCCTGACAAAACAATATAAAGCTCCTCATTATTTGTGTGGGCATGCACAAAAGGGATGCTTACCCCAGCGGGCAGATTATTTATCGAGACTTCGGTTCCAGTCAACGATAAGAGTTCGTGAAGTTCTGTACGGCTAGCCGTCATATCCACATGTTGTAATTTTGCATTCTTCATTTTCTTCTCCTTTAGTTCGATATCGAACTTTTAATAAAAACAAAAGCTGGTATCAGTTGATCAATCCGTCAATCAACACATTTTTTAAGTAATCTTTCCAACGTCTTGATTTCTTCTTCAGTCAGATTCTCTGTTACGAGTTGGTTGAGCCCCTCAGAAATTTCCTCGAAAATAGGTTCTAACTCAAGGCCTTTTTCCGTCAGAGAAACTAAAATTCCGCGACTATCCTTAGGATCACATTCTTTTCGAACATATCCCGCTTTTTCTAACTTATCCACTAAAACTGTTACGGTGGATTTACTACGCTTGACACTGCGAGCCAAATCCCCCATGTTGCATGTGCCTTTAGTAAAAAGCTGAACCATGACATCTCCGTGACTAGGAACAATTCCCTTTAGTCCGGCTCTCTCCAGCGACGCAAGAATATAAGCGTTACCTTTGGCACGAAGCTTCGCAGCATCGGAAAAAATAGATAAATACGACTTCATAATTTTCCTTTAGTTCGATATCGAACTATATTAAATAAATCAATTGCTGTCAAACTCCTTTCTGCTCAAAAAGAAAGGACACCAACTTAAACGACTTTCCGTTTGCTTGGTGTCCTTTATGTTTTTACCGTTCTAAATTACTTCTTAGGGGTCGCAGTAATGGACGGTTCTTCGCCTTGTTCAAAAACAATATTGGCACGGCCTACGATAAGGGGATCCACGGGACCGATCACATTTTCGTTTTTGTTAGTGTAAGGCAAGAGGTGTAACACGTAACGCATCGCATTAAGACGTGCGCGTTTTTTATCATCACTCTTTACGACAATCCAGGGGCACTCCACCGTATCGGTGTTCAAGAACATCATTTCTTTAGCACGTGTGTAATCATCCCACTTTGACAATGATGCGACATCAATCGGAGACAATTTCCAGCGCTTTAACGGGTGAATTTTCCGTTCTTTGAAGCGACGGCGCTGTTCATCACGGCTCACTGAGAACCAGAACTTAATAATGTAGATGCCGTTATGAACAAGATTGCGTTCAAATTCAGGGCACTCTTTCATGAAGCGGTCATATTGCTGCTCATTACAAAAACCCATCACTCGTTCAACACCGGCGCGGTTGTACCAAGAACGGTCAAAAAGAACCATTTCTCCACGTGTCGGAAGATGTTCAACGTAGCGTTGAAAATACCATTGCCCCAATTCGCGTTCATTCGGCTTTTCCAAAGCTACAACGCGAGCGCCACGAGGATTCATGTGTTCCATGAAGCGCTTAATGGTGCCGCCTTTACCGGCTGCATCTCGGCCTTCAAAAAGAATAACCACGCGCTGCCCGGTTTCCTTAACCCAAGCCTGCAACTTCAACAATTCCACTTGAAGGGCAAACTTTTCCTTTTCGTACGTTTTGCGATTAAGACGATTTTTGTATGGATAGACTCCGGTGCGCCAATCTTTAACCAAAATATCGTCGGGATTATCCACTCGCGAACTGGTTGCCGCGTAATTTAGACGTTCTTGACGAAGCAAAAGACGTAGCAAGCGAATGCGATCTGCGGGTGCTTCGCCTTTGAGAATAGTCCCCAATGCTTCCAATTCTTTTTGATCAGCGGCTTCCGTTGTTTCATCGGTCACAATACCTTGCACTTCATCAGTCGCACGAGCGTGAGAAACATCGCCTCTGGAAACAAGTTGGCTTCGATAAGGACCACGTTTGGACTTAACTGTGTTTTTCGAATTTTCGGTCATGATTTATGATCCTAAGAAAAAAGAGAATGTCTATTTATTGTGCTCCAGGAACAAAATAGTATCAATAAATAGTATCCATAATTGCAAAGTTATCAAAACGTTTTGGGGCGGTTAAACCGCCCCAAATGAACAGAAGTGTGTAGATAGAATTAAGGAATCATTCCGACACTAAAAACAGAGCAGATGATCGTGACAACAACGATCCCGCAAACATTAAGCCAAAAGCCTGCGCGAATCATCTCAGCAATACGAATGCGCCCAGTCCCGAAAATAATGGCATTAGGCGGAGTACCGACAGGCATCATGAACGCAAGCGATGCGCCGAACGTTGTTGCCACCAAAAGCGCTTCAGGATGCATACCAATAGAATCGGCAACGGCCGCAACCAAAGGCATCATGGTTGCAGCAAGCGCTGTATTGGAGGTAAATTCGGAAGCAAAAACCGTTAGCGTTGTAAGACCGCTGATTGCAGCAACTTCAGGTAGCGATGATAAGAACGTTGCTTGCGCTCCGATAATATCCGCCAAGCCTGTCTTTTGAATCGCAGCGGCCATAGACAAACCACCGCCAAATAACAACAAGACATCCCAAGCAACTGTATCGCTCGCACTGGACCAATCCAAAGCGTGTACTCCACGCTTATAGTCAACAGGGATAATGAACAAAATAATCCCAGCTCCCATTGCGATAACCGTATCAGACAATGCTTTAAATGGTGTCATATCTCCAATCTGAATGCCGCGAATCACAGGACCAAAACACCACAGTAGAGCCGCCGTCACAAAAACCGTCAAGACAATTTTTTCACCACGAGACATTGGTCCTAATTTGGAATACTCGTGCATAACCCAATCTTTTCCACCGGGCAATTCGCTCACCAATTCCCTGAATAAAACCTTTGTCATTAACAGCTGAGTTGCAACAATCATCACAACAACAATGGGAAAAGCAATAAGCATCCAATCAATAAAGCTCACGGGGACGTTATAGGTTTGTTCAACAAAGCGCGCAAAAATACCGTTGGGCGGCGTGCCAATCAATGTTAGAACACCGCCTAAACTGGCTCCATAAGCGACAGCCAATAAGACACAGACGCCGAAATTGTGCTCGGCACGGTCTATCGGTAAGTCTTCTCGGGTTGAACGAACGACTTTCAGCACGGCCAGAGCAATCGGAACCATCATGGCTGCCGTTGCCGTATTACTCACCCAGGCGGAAATAAACGATGTTGAGAGCAAAAGTCCCAAAATGATCTGCTGAGGCTTGGTTCCGACGATGCGAATCGTTAACAATGCAATACGACGGTCCAAGTGCCAACGAGCTATGCCCGCTGCAATTAAAAACCCACCTAAAAATAAGAAAATGGTGCCGTTTGCATACTCTTTGAGCGTATCTGACGATCCCATCACGCCAAAGAGCGGGAAAAGCACTATAGGCAAAAGGGAGGTAACAGCAATCGGAACAGCTTCGGTAAACCACCAAATGGCCATCCACAACACAATAGCTGCACACGCACGCGCCGCATGAGAAAAGGTTTCAGAGACCCCCGCTGAGGTTATGTATTGCTCAGGAAGGATAAAGTAAAACAGCAATGCAACCAACGGACCGAGAATTAACGGAATAAGTTTGGATTTGTTGCTGATGGCGCCAATTTCAATACTGGATTCATGGTGCTTCATAAAGGAGCTCCTTTCTTGATTCGTCCAACGGGCGGATCACTGATGGTGCCAGAGATGCCAGTTTGATTTGTAGAAACAAGATCTTTTGTTAAGATCGTTATTAATTTTGATGTTAATCAAATTTAAAAACCAGATCAAGCGATTTTGAATATTTTTTATAATTTTTCTCAATCAAAATAAGGAATTTTTCTTAGAGGAATAAAGAAACAAATAATTGAAAATAACGACAAAAAAAGAACAAATCGGCTCCATTTAGGCGAGATACAAAATGTATTCTCATCCTAGGTTAGAATGGAATAGGTTGTGAAAGAAAGGATTTCAAATGGCAGAAAAATTAATCGTTGGTATGGCGGGATTCGGTACTGTAGGCAGTTCTGTCTACCAAGTCTTAAAACGAAACGCTGCGCTAATTCATGCGAGAGCAGGCAAACAGATTGAAATTAAACGGGTAGTTTGCAGAAAAACTGATAAGGTCATCTTACAAACACAGGGAAACGTCATTGCCAGCAACGATTTGAATTCAATCATTGATGATCCTTCAATTTCTGTTGTCATTGAAGTAATGGGAGGCATTGAACCCGCTAAAACCTTTATTTTGAATGCCTTAAAAAATGGAAAAGATGTTATTACCGCCAATAAGGCTCTTTTAGCTACTCATGGCGATGAAATCTTTGAAGAAGCTCGAAAGCAAAATCGCTCCGTTTTCTTTGAAGCCTCGGTTGCCGGTGGCATTCCTGTTATCAAAGCATTACGAGAAGGACTTGCCGGTAATCAAATTTCCAAAGTTAGCGGAATTCTTAACGGCACCGGTAACTATATTTTGAGCGCGATGCACAAAACGCCTCTTTCTTTTGCAGAAGCATTAAAAAACGCACAGCAGTTAGGTTATGCAGAGGCAGATCCGACTTTTGATATCGAAGGATTGGACACTGGGCATAAATTGTCAATTTTGACTTCATTGGCCTTCGGTGTTCCCTTTCACTTTGATATTACGGCTGTTGAAGGGATCAAAGGAATTTCTTCTTTCGACATTCAATTCGCTCAAAAGCTCGGTTTTGTCGTTAAACTACTGGCTACTGTAGAGAAAATCAATGATCGTCTCTCTTTTCAGGTTGCACCAACATTAATTTCTCAAAACAGCATTCTGGCTCAAGTCAGTGATGCTATGAACGCGGTTGAAATAGTAGGCGACGCTGTTGGCAAAACCCTCTTTTACGGAGCAGGCGCCGGAGGCGAAGCTACCGCCAGTGCGGTTCTTGCCGACGTTACAGATATTGCCAAAGGACATAAAAGCATTGTCAAACCAGACTCTGCCACTGTTGTGACTTTTCTGGATAACAATGAAAAAAGAAATAAGAACTACATTCGATTTAACTCCAGCAGCTTGAATGACTTAACAAATCATGTTTTGCCCACGCTGGAAAAACATCAAATTGTCGTTGAAAAAATTGAGGAGATTAATGAGAACCTCGTTCTTTTGACTCAAGAAATTGACGAAAAAACTTTACAAAAAGCCTTGACGGAACTTTCTCAAACATATTGCAATCAGCTTTCATTTACACGTTTTCGCTTGGCAAAAAGCGTAAATTAACTTCAATTTATCTCAAAAAGAGGCGAAACTTCATGTATCGCCTCTTTTCTGTTCTCTTTTTCTTGCTAAACAAAGTCAGTGATTTTCGTCTCATTTCTAAGCACGGATCCAAAAGGAAACTCATGTTTTTTGAGAGTCATTTATTGATGAGTCAACAAATTTTGTGCAGATATTGATTTGACCTTTTGTTGGAATAGTTCTATCCTATATCCGACATATGTCGAATATTACGGACGTGAAAAACCATGCCAAGACCCAGTCGATGCCGACGAATATGCTCAGAACCTGTTTTTAGAGCGTTTAATTCCGAAGGAAAAAGCGATCCTATTACTCTCTTTGTTGATGAGTATGAAGTGATTCGTTTAGTGGATTACGAAAAAAGAACACATGAACAATGTGCTCAGCAAATGCAAATTTCGAGAACTACCGTTACCGAAATTTATGAAAAGGCCCGATTCAAAGTCGCAGATGCGATCGTAAATGGCAGACCTTTATTGATTGGTGGCGGTCACTACAGAATTTGCAATGGATTAGCTGAACACACTTGCCCTGGTCGTTGCCGTTGTAGACATGGGAAACAACATCAAGTCAATCAATTTCTCCAAGGAGCCAATACTATGAAAATTGCGATCCCCATCAAAAACGAAAATATTTACCAACATTTCGGTATGGCAGCTGCATTTAAGATTTACGATGTAGAAAATGGTCAAGTCGCTTCAACCAAAGTTGAACAGACTAACGGACGCGGACATGGTGCCATGCTCGACATTCTTCTTGCTGAGAATGTGAATTGCGTCATTTGCGGCGGTATTGGTGATGGTGCCATGCAAGCGCTGAAACAAGCCGACATTAAGCTTTATGCCGGTATTGACGGTGTAGCTGACGAAGCCGTCACATCCCTTTTAGCCGGAAATCTTCAAAGTAATTTGGAAGCGGCCTGCAGCAAACACCAGCATGCCCATCATGGACAATGTCAGCATGACAATTGCGGTCAACATGGCGATTGTCACTGTGACTGTGGGAAATAATCAGTTTTGAAATAGTTCTTGCTTGAATCCGATCTGATGCTCAATTTTCAGATCGGATACAAAAAAAGCACGTTAAAAACGTGCCATTCTTTTAATTGGTGCCCGGGGAGAGACTCGAACTCTCACGGCTCATCACCGGTGGATTTTGAATCCACTGCGTCTACCATTCCGCCACCCGGGCATTTCAAATTGTCATCACTTACTACTGGTGCGCGATACAGGGTTCGAACCTGTGACCCCTGCCGTGTGAAGGCAGTGCTCTACCGCTGAGCTAACCGCGCGCTTGAACAAGCGAGGATTGGAATTATACCGAGCTTCTCAGGCTTGTCAAGAAAAATTACTAAAAAATTTTTCTTGATGGTGCAAAAGCCGATCAAGGCATAGCTTACCGAACTAAAGAAGTCGTTCAATTCCTTGTTCTGCAACGCTTTTCAGATAGTTTTTTGCCAACCCTTTCCCTGGAATAACAACTTCAGGAGAAATTTCACAAAGAGGAACTAAAACAAAAGCCCGCTCATGCATTCGAGGATGCGGAAGCGTTAAAAACTCGCTTTGTCTCACTTCATCCTCAAAAAGCAATAAATCCAAGTCCATTGTACGGGGAGCGTTATGAATACCTACCGGCCGTACACGCCCAAACTCTTTTTCGATTTCAAGCAATCGATGCAATAGTTGCTCAGCGGTCAACTCTGTTTTAATTTCGATGACCGCATTAATGTAATCGGGGCCGCTCGAGTCAATCGGTGTCGTTTTATAAAACGAAGACGTTTTAATCACAGCAACTTCATCTTCTTCATTGATTCGATCAATAACATCTTTTAAAGCTTGCTGAGCTTGTCCAAGATTAGCTCCCAAAGCAACATAGGCCTTTGCCATCATTAATCCTCAATCTGAATTTTCTTACGGCGAATGGCAGGACGGCGACGGCGTTTAGGCCGGGCCGCTTTAGTGTTCTGCGAGAGTTCTTCGTCATCAATGAGGTCAATCATGCCATCGCTACCGGCTGTACCGCTTAAATCGCGCACAAGCTGCCAACTATCAGCCTCGAGCAGCAATTGTTTTTTAATTTGGGCCTTACTGGGTCGCTTCGGTTCGCCTTTTCTCGGTTTTCGCGCCTGGGCGTTCGCAGTAGCTTGCTCGCGAATCATCTCTAGGCGCGTTGCTTCGTCAACCTCTTGGAATTTAGTCCACCAGTTCACAATCGCAGGATCAACGTATTCCAACTGACTTCTTAAGAGCATAAAGTCGTACCCGGCACGAAACTTTGGAATATTCAAAAGCCCCATTGCCGACTTTGTTCCACGGCGCAGCAATTTAATTTGTAGAACCCAAATTGTCAGAATGTCCTCTACAAAGCGCTTTTGAATAGCCAGCTTCTCGCACTGCTTATCAAGGACATAGCGGCCTGCTTCAATCATGGCCTGTATTTGACTCTCACCACGTGAAATACGCTCTTCAAAGTGACGATACGTTAGGGGCCACAACAATGTCGCAAAGAGAAACGACGGAGAAACCTTTTTACCGATTGCAATCCGCTCGTCGGTCCGCTTCATCGCGAGCATTAAAAAGCGTTCCCCTTTTTGCTCTTTTAGTGCCACTTCTAAGAGAGGAATTACATTACGGTATAGCCCCAACTGTCGCAATTTTTCCGTACAGTCAATGGCGCGGCCGCAAGTAAGCAATTTCACGGCTTCATCAAACAAACGAGCCTCAGGCACATTGGCTAAAAGCGGCGCCAGCCGACTGATTGGCTCAAGCGTCGCTTCATCAATTTTGAACTGCAATTTAGAGGCAATGCGAACCGCACGGAGCATGCGAACCGGATCTTCCCGATAGCGGTCTTCCGGATCTCCGATCATTCTCACGACACCATCCAAGATGTCACGCATGCCATTGTGGTAGTCAATGAGTTCTTCAGTCGTGGGGTTGTAATAAAGCGCATTAACAGTGAAGTCGCGTCTTGCCGCATCCTCCCACATTTCCCCGAAAACATTGTCGGAAATTACGCGTCCGAATTTATCTTTTCTAACTCCAGCGCCTTCTAATGCGCGAAATGTTGAGCACTCGATTTTTTCCCGGCCAAACATGACGTGCACAAGCCTAAAGCGCTTACCGATGATGATGGCACGCTTTTGACAACGCTTGACTTGTTCGGGCGTTGCATCGGTTACAACGTCGAAATCTTTCGGAGTAACGCCAAGCAAAAGATCGCGAACAGCGCCACCAACCACATAAGCTTCGTAGCCCGCCCGCTGCAGATTTCGCACCGTTCGCATTGCTTCCAGACTGACTAACCGCCTATCAATTCCGTGTTCATCACGGCCAATAATCCGCGGGGTTTTTACGTAGTGTTCTGGTTCTTTTTTTGTTTTTGAAGAAGAAAATAATTCCTTAGTGTAGGCAATAATGTTTTTAAACATTGTTCGTCCTTGAAAGGCGGCGACTTCCGAAATCAAGGGCTCAGGCTCGATCAAAGAGCTTTAAAACAGCCCAACCGCTTTTTTGCGCTTTTTCTTTTAATTGGGGATCCGGATTGGTCGCGACCACATGACCATGAAAAGATTCGACGAATTGTAGCAAGGGAAGGTCAGTTATGGAGTCAGTGTATACAACACTGTCGGAAAGTTCAGTCAAAGGCATGCCAAGCTTTTGACAAAATTCTTTTAGTCGATCAATTTTATGCTGGCCGTAACAAAAACCGCCCTCAAACTCTCCCGTGAATTCACCTCGAGAGTCAACAACCGGCCTTGTTGCCAATAAATGTTCAATTCCAAAAAGCTGAGCGACTGTCTCGGAAACAAAGGCTTGAGTGCCGGTTGCTAATACCGGAACGTAACCCTCAAGACGCATAGCCTCAACGACATTTTTAGCGGCTGAGGTGACATTAGGTTTAACGACCTCTTCAACAAATCGTTCTCTTAACCTTTCGATATTCTGACGGGAAAAACGTGATAAAAGCGCCATATGAAAGTGCATGAAGGGTTCAACTTGAAACCGGCCGCAGCGATAGTCTTCGAGATAACGTTTTGATAAAGCCAATTCTTCAGAGAGATCAGCGCCGCTTTTACTTGCCAAAAAATCAACCCACACCACACCGACATCAATGGGCATGAGTGTCCCGTCCATATCAAAAATTGCCAGTTTCAAAGGTTTTCTCCATGTTTGGTAAGCCAGGCTTTTAACGCCGGAATCGTTACCGTGGCTTTCTTCTTGGCCAACAGTTCCCGATCCATTTCATTGAGTAGTTGTGACAGCGTTTTAATATCCCGCGGCAAATAATTTTTCATCCAGTTTTCCGCCTCTGCCGTCACCTCTATTCCGCGTTCCTTGGCTTGAGCCGCGAGCGCTTTCCACATATCCCCTTCAAGAGGTTTGATATGGAAAACCGCTCCCCAAGTTAAACGTGTGCAGATATCGGGTCTCACAAATTTTTCCGCGGGCGACTTTTTACCCGTCATCACTAAAGTGGCCCCCGGATGAACTCGCACTTCGTTAATCAACGCAAAGAGACGATCCAACCCTTCCTCTGTGAGCGTATCCACATCATCAACGGCGTAGCGCAAACGATCAGTCGAAAACGCAGGGACATCATTTTCCTTTAATCCCATGGCAACAGCCAAATGGGTTTTGCCGACTCCCGACTCACCCCAAAGGTAAATCAATTGAGGTTCGCCTTTTTCCTGCATTTGCCTTAAGCACGTCAGAGCGCCGCCATTGGCTCCAACAATAAAATTGTCGAGCGTTGCGGCAGGTTCCATAACAATGTCTAACGGCAATTGTTCAAAGCGCATATTTATCTTAATGTGAAGGTTTCCTAGCCTTGCTAGAATCAACAAGTTAATTCATGCGGATACGCAAGTGTACCGCCACCTTCACCTTTTTTGGGCAAAGAACATGACACAACTTTCTTACGCTGCTGCCGGTGTGGATATTGACGCCGGTGATGAACTGGTTGAACGCATCAAACCGCTTGCTAAGCGCACGATGATTCCTGGCGTTTTAGCCAGTGTCGGCGGCTTTGGCGCAATGTTTGAAATTTCCAAAGAATACAAGAACCCCGTATTGGTCACCGGTACCGACGGCGTGGGCACAAAATTGAAACTTGCCTTCACCCTCGGCCGTCATGATACGGTGGGACAGGACTTGGTTGGCATGAGTGTCAATGACATTCTTGTGCAAGGTGCCAAGAGCCTTTTCTTCCTCGACTATTACGCCTGCGGTAAATTGGATGTGGACATTGCCGAACGCGTGGTTGCCGGTGTCGCTCATGGTTGCGAATTAGCCGGTTGTGCCTTAATTGGTGGTGAAACCGCGGAAATGCCCGGTATGTACCCGGAAGGTGAATACGATCTAGCCGGTTTTGCTGTCGGCATCGTGGAAAAAGATGAGGCTATTGACGGCAAGTCCATCAAGGCCGGCGACGTTGTTTTAGGCTTAGCCTCAAGCGGTCCCCACTCTAATGGCTTTTCACTGATCCGCAAGGTCGTGGAAGTTACCAATACCCCTTGGGACATGCCGCTTGATGGTCGCACATTGGCCGATTGCGTGATGGAACCCACGCGTATCTACGTCAAGCAGGTCTTAAATGTCATGAAGTCTGTGACAATTAAAGGCATGGCTCACATTACCGGGGGCGGCCTGATTGAAAACGTGCCCCGCGTGTTACCCGAAAACACGCAAGCTGTTATTCATGCCGACAGTTGGACGCGTCCCGCAGTCTTTGACTGGCTGCAAGAAGCCGGCAACATTGATTCCCATGAAATGCACCGAGTCTTCAATAACGGCATCGGCATGGTGGTTATCGTGGATGCGGCAGACGCTGAACGCGCCATGCAGGCGTTTAAAGCTGAAGGCGAAAAAGTGTTCCGTTTGGGCGAAATTGTTGAACGTCCGCAAGACGCCCCCGGCTGCATCGTAATCTAAATTCAATCACTATAATCAAGAGGCGATGCGCTGCATCGCCTTTTTGTTTTTCTCGGAGAATGATTCATGCGTAAAGATAACCCGGCTTTTGTTCCGGACTCCCCGTTTGCCCGTACGATGACTGCAGAACATATGGAATTTTTTAGAGCTATTCCGAAAACTGAACTGCATTGTCACTTGCTAGGCACCACTCAAAAATCCACTTTTGAAGATTTGGTGAAAGAGTCCGGCGCACCTATTACGCAAGAAGAAATTGACGGCTTCTTTACTCGCGGTGACAAACCCGTTGGCGTTCTTCGCATTTTCCGTGCTCTTGAAGAACACATTTTGATCAAGCCCGAGATGCTCAAACGCATCACGTACGAATATTTAGCTGACTGCAAAAAGCATGGCATTCGCTACACAGAATTTTTCTGGAATTACACCGGTCTTGCCCGTCACTACAGCTACAAAGACGCCCAGGCTGCCATCATTGAAGGCATTCACGAAGGTGAGCGCGACTTTGGCGTCATCGGTCGCTTGATTCCCTCGATTGACCGTGAAGATACCCCGGAAGCCGCCGTGCAATTGGCTCAAGAAATGATTGCTAATCGTGCTCCCGAAACAATTGGCATCGGCATTGACTACCGCGAAAATGACCATGAACCGGAAAACTTCTGGAAGGCTTTTTATATGGCCAAGGAAGCCGGTTTTAAAGTGACCATCCACGCGGGCGAATTCGGCTGTCACTGGAGAAACATTGAAACCGCCATGAAGCTTCTTAAGGCCGATCGACTCGATCACTGCTATACCATCATTGATAATCCGGAATTGGTGGAAGAAGTGAAAAAAGCCGGTTTAATTATCACGGTCGTTCCGACCAATTCTTACTATTTGCGTACCTTCAGCGATGAGGAATGGGCACTTAAACAACCCATTCGTAAGATGGTTCCGATGGGACTTCGCGTGCATCCGAATACGGACGATCCGACCATGCACCATGTCAACGCCACTCAAACATGGATGTTGATGTATAACTTCCTCAATTTCACAGTCAGTGACTTAAAGGCTTTCATGCTCAATGGTATTGACGGCGCTTGGATTGATGAAGAAACAAAACAAAAATGGAAGCGTGAATGGAGCGAGGAATTTGATCGTTTAGCGGAAAAATTCCCAGGCTAAAACAACAACGTTAAAGATCACCGGGCCACCTTCAAACAGGTGGTCTTTCCTTTTTCCACCTAGGCCAAAGCCACTAGTCAATAGGAAAATAATTTCGCCTATTGTTTTGTACTCTGCTACAGTAGGAACATGTTCGAACTATCGAACGGTGTTTTAGGAGAGTCATCATGCTAGTACGCATAGACCGGTATGTAGCCAAACGAAATTATTGTCAACTTTTAGACTGCAACGTTTTGCGCGCTCACGCCACCTCCTCCTCACACTCATCATCTACCTCCACTACATCAACGGGCGCTTCCTGCTAAGGATGCCCGATTGAACAAAGGCTTTGTGATAGCCCACTCGCCCAGAGTCAAAAATCACAGTTTCCAACTTTTAACAATTTAGCTTTCTCAAAAGACCAAAGTCTTTTTAGGCATTTTTGTAAGTGTCTCTAAAAGTACTTCCATTAGGGCTAAAAGTATTTAAACACTCCCCTAATCGCTGAGAAAGACACAGCAAAGACTTTTTCTCCTACGGTAAAGGGCCTTTGCAGTAAAAGAAAAGGACATATCATGCAAAAGATCGCAAACTTTAAATTGCATATATTGGCCCTCATCGTTGTGGTGATAGCCGAAGCCATCGGAACGCAGAAATTTGGACTCGTCGTGATGCTGCCTTTGCTGTTTGCATTGGTCATCGGTGGCATCATCAGTTTGCCGCGTCTGCACATTTTGAATAAATCACAAATGGACAGAGCGGCTAAATTTATGCCGATTGCCATGCTTGTTTTAATTGCCAAGATCGGTCTGGATATCGGTCCGAATCTGGAAATTTTGCTCAATTCCGGTTGGGCACTCATCATGCAGGAATTCGGCCACTTCTTCGGCACCCTTATTTTCGGTCTCCCCGTCGCCCTACTTTTGAAAATGAAGCGTGAAGCCATCGGTGCCTGCTATTCCATTGACCGGGAAGCCAATGTCGCCATCATCGGTGAAAAATTTGGATTAGACAGTGCAGAAGGTCGCGGGGTAATGGGTATGTACATCTGCGGTACCGTTTTCGGCGCATTGTGGATTTCTTTATTGGCCGGTGTTATTGCCCAATTAGACATTTTCCATCCGCACGCTTTGGCCATGGGCGCCGGTATTGGTTCGGCCAGTATGATGGCCGCAGGCGTTGGTTCGATTGTCGCCTCCTATCCGCATGAAGCGCAGCTGGTTCAAGCGTACGCCGCCGCAGCCAATCTGATGACCTCGATTCTCGGCATTTACTTCGCACTCTTTGTTTCGCTGCCGGTCACGATCAAAATCTACGAATTCTTTACCGGCGACAAGCGTGTTGAAAACAAAAATGCCCAAGCTGAAATTTAATCAGGCAACCTAACGAACGGAAAAGGAAAAGATCATGTTAGCTTATCTCGAAAAAATGAAAGACATCCTGTTTATTCTGGTTGTGACGGCTGCCTATTCTGTCATCGCACATACGGTCGGCAGCAACGGCGATTTAGCAGCCGGTTCGATCGGTGCTCTTGTCTTGGTCGTTATTACGGTTATCGGTATTGTCATCAGTTGGCTGCCGGGCTTTAAGATGCTTCCCATGGTGTTTTGGGTCTCGATTGTCGCGGTTGTTGTCTCCATGCCGCAATTTCCCCTGAGTGATTGGATTCTGGCTCAAACGAAAAATGTCGGCTTTTTATCGATTACGACGCCCATTCTTGCTTACGGCGGCCTATGCTTAGGCAAGGATTTACAAGCTTTCAAGCAACTGTCTTGGCGCATCGTTCCGGTCGCTTTGGCAGTTGCCGCCGGCAGCTTCATCTGTGCCACGGCTTTGGCTGAATTAATGCTGCATCTGGAAGGTATTTTCTAAAGAATTCTTTGACTGAAAGGAAGGTTCAAATGAATAAAGCGCAATTAAAAGAAGCGGTCTGCAAGGCCATTGATGCCCGCTTTGAAGATGTTGAAAAATTGGCAATGGACATCTTTGCTGAGCCTGAACTCGGCTTTAAGGAACAAAAGACCTCTGCTAAAGTAAAAGCTGCCTTTGATGCCCTTGGCCTAGCCCATACGGATGGCTGGGGCATCACGGGTGTGAAGGCTCGTGTCAAAGGGAAAAAGTCTCGCAAAACTGTTGCGCTTTTGGGTGAACTCGACGCCATTGTCTGCCGGGATCACCCGAACGCTGATCCTGTAACGGGCGCGGCTCACTGCTGTGGTCACAACGTACAAATCGGCAATCTTCTTGCTGTAGCCATGGCCTTTAAAGATGCCGACATCATGAAGTACCTTGACGGTGATGTCGTCTTTTTCGCAGTGCCTGCCGAAGAATACGTGGAAATTGACTATCGCAACGGTCTTCGCGAAAAAGGCCAACTGCGTTATTTAGGCGGTAAAGCGGAAATCATTGCTCAAGGCGGCTTTGATGATGTGGACATGGCCATGCAGATGCACGTGGACCCGACTGACAATCCCAATGGAGAATTCCAGGTGGGAGCAAGTTGCAACGGCTTCATCGGTAAATTAATCGAGTACCGCGGTAAGGCCGCTCACGCTGCCGGCGCTCCCGATAAGGGGGTTAACGCCTTAAATGCGGCCATGATGGGTGTGATGGGTGTCAATGCCATCCGTGAAACGTTCCGTGATGACGACTGTGTTCGTTTCCACCCGATCATTAACGCCGGTGGTGACCTGGTTAACGTCATCCCTGATCGCGTAAAGATGGAAAGCTATGTGCGCGCAGCCAAGCTTGATGCGCTCACCCGATACAACAAAGCCATCAATCGTGCGCTTAAGGCCGGGGGTGACGCGATTGGAGCCAGTTGTGAAATTCAAGATTTACCCGGCTACTTACCGTTGCGCCCTGATGAAAACTTCCACGATGTATTGAGAGCCAACGCTCAAGAAGTATTCGGAAAGGAAAATGTGGTTGAAGGCGTTCACTCCGCAGGTTCTACCGACATGGGCGATGTGTCGCATTTGATGCCCGTCGTGCATCCCTGGGTGGGCTGCGTAAAGGGGGTCTTACATGGCGCGAGCTACAACTTCGACAATAAGGAAGCGGGCTTAAAGAAGACCGCAAAAGTGTTGGCCATGACCATCATTGATTTACTGGCCGATGATGCACAAGAAGCCCAACGCATTTGCGACAACTTTAAACCTGTCTTAACGAAAGAAAGCTATTGCGAATACATGGATTCCATCTCCAAAGCCCAATAGTTCCTTCATGACAGTCACAAATGGCCGATAGTTTCCCCTGTCGGCCATTTTTTCGGAAGCAAAAGTAAAAATGTTTTAGTCCTAATTTTGAAATATTTTCTAGTGGAAACTACTCAGAAAAACTTATTAATTAGGGTTTTCAATCATTTCGACTAAACGGATATTCAGCGAAGATACGCCTTGAAAAACGTTTATCAAACGTTCCCCCTTTTTTTGTATTTGCCTTTCACGAGGAGCTTACGATGACCGGCATTGTTATCGTTATTATCTCTGTTGTGGCAGCGGCATACCTCATCGTTAAAAAATATTACGCTCCGGGTGCCCTGCTGTTTGTGGGTCTTATCACCCTTGCCGTTGTGACGCTTATTTCTCCCGATCCTATTCTCACTGGTAAGAAAGCCACTCATTTGGCCGGCTTGGATGTTATTCAGATCGTGACCAACCTCTTGCAAAGCCGCGCTGCCGGCCTTGGCATGAACATCATGATCATTGGTGGCTTTGCCTCCTATATGGATCGTATCGGTGCCGCTGGCGCTCTTGTCCGCTTGAGCGTTAAACCGCTGTCTTATATGCATTCGCCCTACTTGATCATGGTATTGGGTACGATGATCAGCATCGCCTTGAATATATTTATTCCGTCTGCAGCCGGCTTGGCGCTGTTGCTCATGGTTTCGATGTACCCGATCCTTTTAGCGGGTGGCGTCTCTCGTCAATCGGCTGCTGCCAGTATCGTCATGAGCGGTTGCGTCTGCTTGGGACCGTCCGGTGCCAACAACCTCTTGGGCTCTGAATTGACCAATATGCACGTGATGGACTTCTTCTTGAATGTCCAATGGATCATCGCCTGGCCTGCATTGATCGTGCTTTTCATTTCCCACTATTTCATCCAGCAATGGTTTGATAAGCGCGATCTCGCCAGTGGCAAGATCACGAAGGAAGACTTCCTTGCCACAGCCTCCAGCACGGAAAGTAAGCAACCCGACGCTCCCGCTTTCTATGCCTTCTTCCCGCTGATTCCGGTGATCATGCTCTTTGTATTCTCTCCATTGATGTACAAGGGCATTCGCATGGAAGTGGTGACCGCGCTCTTGTGCTCAACTCTCTTTGCTTTGGTTATTCACGGCATTCGCACTCGCAGCCTCAAGGAATGCTTGGCTTCGCTTAAGGCTTTTGCTCAAGGCATGGGCAAGGTGTTCACCTCAACCGTGTTCTTAATCGTGTGCGCCGAAGTGTTCGCTCAAGGCTTGACGAAATCCGGCGGTATCGACACGATCATTCAAGCGGTCTCCAGCATGGATGCGGGTGCTATCGCCCTTTACACCGCCATGGTCGTCATCGTCGCTTTGGCCTCTTTTGTGACGGGGTCGGGCAACGCCTCGTTCTTTAGCTTCGCTCCGATGATTCCGGATGCTGCTTTAACCGTTGGCGCCAACGCTGCCTTCATGATTTCGCCCCTGCAATTGATCAGCGGCATCATGCGTTCTTCAAGTCCTGTGGCTGGCGTCACCATTGCCGTCTCAGGTTTAAGTGGTTTGGATCCGTTCGTGGTGGTTCGCCGCTCCATCCCCGTCATGTTCTTGACTGGTATCGCGGTCTACTTCAGTGCCATGATTCATATTTAACGGTTAAAAACTTATGGAAACAAGCACCACCCGAAGAACAAATGACATCTCGGGTGGTGTTTTCGTTTTGAACATTGTTCATTGATAGGAAGTAGAAAATGGATAAAACAATTTTTGACGAAATGATCGCCACTCGTCGTCATTTGCATACCATTCCGGAAGAAGGCTGGACGGAGTTTGAAACAACCTATTTGGTTGCTCAGCGCTTAAAAGAATTGGGTTACACCGATATCCGTTTGGGCACCCAAATTATCAATCCTGAAAACGTCTTGGGCCGCAACGAAAAGACAGTCGCTGAAGCCATTAAACGCGCCGAGGGCCATGGAGTTCCTCATGAATTCATCGAAAAAATTGAAGGCTACACCGGCTGCGTTGCCGTTTTAAACACCGGTCGTCCCGGCCCTGTCACCGCCTTCCGTTTTGACATGGACTGCAATCCTGTCGAAGAAACCGACGATCCTGATCACGCTCCTAATCGTTTGGGATTCCGCTCCACTCATCCGGGTTTCATGCACGCTTGCGGCCACGATGGTCATACCGCCCTGGGCCTTGCTGTCGCTCGCTGGTTGATGGAACACAAAGACGAGCTTAAAGGTACTTTCAAACTCATCTATCAGCCTGCCGAAGAAGGTGTTCGCGGAGCCGTGGCTATCGTCGGTTCCGGTGTCTTGGATGATGTAGACATCATCGTAGGCTCTCACTGTGGCGGCAAGGTCAAGTTGGGAGAAGTCGGCTTAGTGCACAAGGGAGTCCTTGCCAGCACCAAATTTGATATCTATTTCAAAGGCACGCCCTCACATGCCGGCAACAATCCTCACAAAGGCCACAGTGCCCTGTTGGCAGCCAGTGCTACCGCCATGATGATTGTGGGCATTCCGCGCCATGGCGAAGGCGCCTCTCGTGTTGCTGTCGGCAGACTGGTTGCCGGTGAAGGCCGCAACGTCACGCCTGTTCACGCTTATATGCAAACAGAAGTACGAGGCGAAACGGCAGAGATCAACGATTACCTTTGCCAAAAAATTGAACATATCGTCAAAGGTAATGCCGAGTCTTATGAAGTTGAAGGTCGGATTGAGAAAGTGGGCGAAGCCACAACGATTATCGAGTGCCCGGAAGTACTCAATGATCTCAAAGAAATTGCCAAGGGCATTCCTGAAGTCAGCAACGTGGTTGATCTCTGCTCGCCCGCCGGCAGTGAAGACTTCACCATGATGTTGCGCCGAGTGGTAGAACGAGGCGGCGTTGGCGGCATGTTCCGCTGGGGCTGCAACCATCACGGCCACCATCGCTCAGACTTCGATTTGCAAGACACGCAATCCATGCCGATTGGCTTTGAGGTCTTTACCCGTTACGCAAAGAAAGTTAACGGAATCTAACGCTCCTTTTCTTTGACCAGCTCCCAGAAAATGAATTTTTCTGGGAGCTTTTTAGTCGTCAGAAAAAATAAACGCCTAAAACGCGCGGATGCGAGACAGGCGTTTTTAACAAAATAGACAAACTTACTTTCCTGCTGGCGCCTTTTCGTCCAAGTGGCACTTGCTTTCTACAAAGCACTTGCGTTCATAGAATTCGCCCTTTTTACCGGTATTGAAGGAAGACACCGGGCGGTGATAGCCCATCACACGCGTCCAAACTTCGCAGGGTTGGCGTTCGCTATCCTTTAATTGCACTTGTTCAGCCATAATTCTCTCCATTCGTTTCAATCTTTCGGTCAGATCAATATAGCACAATAGATAGTGTTCTGTTTAATACTTTTTATCAATATGTTCCATAGTTTATTGACATCATCGCGTTTCAATTAAGAGGTGTCCGGCTATTTTTTTCTTTAATTCTTCCGAGTAATGTCTATTTTCTCGCGAATCATAATTGTGACGATATACAATTACGGTATTCACAACACCGTTCGAATTCTTCGATCGGTTATTTTCTTTTTTCCCGCGGGTGAGACATGAAATACTTTGATTTTGAACTTCTGGGTATCAAGCGCAAGTTGCCTTTCGTTAAAGTCGCAGGCAGACTCGCTTTGGCCAGTTTTGTCGTTATTTCCGACACTGAGCTTGTAAAGGCAGCTGCCCCCGAACTTGTTAAGCGCTTGCCTGAAGTGGATCTTTTACTCACAGCGGAAGCCAAAGGCATTATTCTTGCCTACGAAATGAGCCGCATCATGGGAATGGAAAATTTTGTTGTCGCCCGCAAGAGCTACAAACCCTACATGCAAAATGCACTTTCCCATACCTTACGTTCCGTCACCACGCAAAAAGAACAAACGCTTTGGCTTGACGGACACGAAGCAGAACGTATCCGCGGCAAACGGGTCGCCATCATTGATGACGTTTTTGCAACGGGTGAATCACTTGCTGCTGTTGAAGCGCTCGCCACAGCCGCCGGTGCCAAGGTCGTTGCCCGCGCTGCCATTTTGGCTGAATTGGAATCTGTCGGCAGACCGGATTTGATTTACCTGAAAGAACACTATGTGTTCCGTGCGGAAGATGATGGCACGTTTACACCGATCAAAACACTAAAAGAAATGGAAGAGGCAAAGAACGCCAAATAAAATAAAACCGGTCCAAAATTCAATCGAATTCGGACCGGTTTTTTAGCACCTACAATTAGTGATCGCGAGCCTCTTTATGACGCAAGTGACGTTGCAGGCCTTCGGGCGTGTGCTTGGCTTCTTCCAAAGCACGTTGTTTTTCTTGACGAGTGAAGTAACTGGCCAAAATACCGGCCACCACAATCATCACCATACCGCCGATAACAGCCATGCTGACACTGTCACCAAAAACGAAAACACCCATTAGTGTCGAGAACAAAATAACGGTGTACTGCAGTGCGCCACTTAGGACAAGATTGCCTCGGCTAAAGGCAATTGTCAGGAAGAACTGGGCACAGGTCGAGCAAATCACAAACCCTGCGATAGCCACTGCTGCAACCCACGTCGGCATAGTAAATCCTCCATCGATCAAGGTTCCGACAAGGCCGCAAAGCGTGCCGACTAAAACAAAATAAAAGAGAATTCTTAGCTCAGGCTCTTTCATTAGACCCAAGCGTTTTACGTAAGTCGTAGCCACTGCCGTGCAGAAACCGGCCGCCAAACCCACACCGGCCGCAAAGTATTCATCTGGCGTAATGGTTGGTGAGAGCATCACAACCACACCGAAAAAGCCTAATAAGAGCGTTGAAAGCAACTTCCAGTTAATTCCTTTGTGCTGCGACATCATGATGCCAATCGTAAAACAGCCGATAAACAAAGGAGAGGTGTAGTTCAGCGTCATCGCCAAACCGACATTGAGGTGTGAAATGGAATAAATCCCAGCCATCACGGCGCCGGCCCCCACAAATGAGCGGATCATGTGATCAATCGGGTGGGCCGTATGCACGGTGATATGCTGTATGCGCATCATCGTGTAAAAAATGATTAAACCAAAAATGGAGCGGTAGAAAAGAACTTCAAAAGAACCTATCCCCTCAATGCTAGCGAATTTAATACAAACCGCATAGAGGGCAAAAAACATAGCCGCGACAACCATCCACAATGACTGCATGATTAGACTTTTTCGTAAGGGTTAACGATCAATAAAGTGTAGTCCTAAAAAAAGAGGCCCTCAAGCCTCCTTTTTTAACTAAACTCAAAAATCCTTTAACGGATTTCCCTATTGATGACTTCATTACTTGTCACAAACTTCACTCCCTTGGCCTTCAAAAGGCCAATGCCCGTGTCATCCTCTGCAGTTAAACCGGCAACCGCATCCGTCACCCAATAGAGTTGATGTTCGTAGTGCAAGGCATCTAAGGCTGTTCTGACCAAAGAACCGTCTCGCGACAATCCGCACAGATAAATACGATTGACGAAACGATCTTCGCAGTACGATTGTAACCCTGTCTGCGTTTTGCGATCTGCTTCTAAAAATGCCGAATAAGTGTCAATTTGTGCATTTGTTCCTTTCAAGATGGCAATCACTCGAGACATGGGTAAGCGCAGTCCCCGAGCAAAGTCTGCTCCTGTGGAACCTTCCACACAAAACTTTGGCGTCAAAACGATCTTCTGACCATCGCAGTCAATATGCTCGCCGGGTTTCATTCCTGCGTGAGAGTCAGCAAAAACAACATGATTGTCTGGTCTGAATTCTTGAGTGGCGATGACACGATCAAAAGTTGCCGCCATCTTCGAGATCGGTTCCAATACCGCTTCAGCTCCCGCAACCGGTAAGGCCCCATCTTTCATAAAATCATTTTGCACATCTTGAACCAAAAGGGCCGTGAAAATCTTAATCGGCATGCTACTCACTCCAACAATCTTTTAAATCATTGAATAATTTCGTCACTATAGCGCAAGTCATTCCCTTGGGAGCAGTCTGCGCGGCTTGCCCTAAAGCCATTTCCAATAAATCTGGGCGATTTTGAGCAATAGCCGCAGCAAAAATCGGAGCCAGTACACGCAGTTGACCAGGATAAGAACTTACAGCCAAACCCGCTTGGGACAAGGCTTCGATGATTCCAGTTGGTATTAGACGCGTTGCACGCCCAGTACCGACGTCTGACAAACGAGTAGCCGTATCATCACACCAGGGAATCTGATCTTTGAGCGACAGCGGCCACGCCGATTCTTCACTTCTTAGTAAAAGAGAACCCAATTGCGCCCCACACGCTCCCAGCATCATCGCTGCGCAAACTTGCTGCGCGCTCATCATGGCACCAGCGGCCACAACAGGCGTGTCCCCACAAACACGAACCACGGGCGGCAAGAGTGCCATCAAGCCGATTTGAGAACCTTCCAAAGGATTTTCGAAGTACTGTCTTGGACCTCCCGCTTCAATTCCCTGAGCGATGATGACAGAACAGCCGGCTGTTTTTAAAACCTTCGCTTCTCTAGTCGAATTGACCGCCCCCATCATGGGAATCTGTCGAGCTTCCAGAGCCTCTGCATAAATTTCACGAGGGCCGCCGAAGCTAAAACTTACGACTGGCACGTCCGCTGACAATATGGCCTCAAACTGCTCGTCAAAAGCAGGAATATCCGCCATTTGATGCGCCACTCCCAACTCTTCTCTTAAGGGTTCAAGCGCATCAAAAAGATTTTTTGTAGCAACTTTGTCTTCCGGTGCCCGGGGAGAGACTCGAATATTTAAAGCAAAAGGTTTTGAAGTAAGCGTTTTAATTCTTTTAACAGCGCTCACAATTTCATCGGCATTCATTAAGCCGCATGGCATCACACCTAGCCCCCCAGCCTCACTTATCCCCGCCACCATTTCCGGCGTCGTTGCTCCCATCATCGGCGCTCCGATGAACGGCGCTTCAATTCCTAATAGTGAAGTGAGTCGTTGAGCTTGTTCGCTCAATTTCTTTTGCATTGACATCAGAAAATCCTAAAAAACTTCATGTGCATTGCCAAAATTAACTTCGCTATTTTACAGGTTGCCATCGCAACCTATAATTGCACTCATCGCAATTCAATTTTTAGGATTATCGGCATGGGAAAGCGTGTTGTGGTCGGTCTGTCCGGCGGCGTTGACTCTTCTGTTTCCGCTTATTTACTGAAAAAACAGGGCTACGATGTAATCGGTCTTTTCATGAAAAATTGGGAAGATGACGATGATAGTGAATATTGTTCTTCACGTCAGGATTTCATCGATGCCACAAGCGTAGCGGATGTGATCGGCATTGATATTGAAGCCGTTAACTTTGCCAAAGAATACAAAGAACGTGTGTTTGCTGATTTCCTGCGCGAATATTCAGCAGGCCGTACACCGAATCCAGATGTGCTTTGCAATGCTGAAATTAAATTCAGAGCTTTCCTTGATTATGCAATGGATATGGGGGCCGAGTGCATTGCCACCGGTCACTATGCCAGAACTCGCCTGACCGCTGATGGAAAAACACAGCTTCTTCGTGGTTTAGACGAAACCAAAGATCAAAGTTATTTTTTGCATCGACTCACCCAAGAACAAATTTCCAAAGTGATTTTCCCTGTGGGTGAATTGCGCAAAACGGAAGTTCGCCGTATCGCAGAAGAAATCGGACTGCCTAATGCCAAAAAGAAAGACTCCACCGGCATTTGTTTTATCGGTGAGCGGCCGTTCCGGGAATTTCTAAATCGTTACTTGCCGACACACCCCGGTCCCATGAAAACAACGGATGGCCGCGTGGTCGGTGAACACATGGGCCTGGCTTTCTACACTTTGGGACAGCGCAAAGGAATTGGCGTTGGCGGCAGTCGCGAGGGCAACGGTGAGCCTTGGTTTGTCGCAAAAAAAGACATGGCAACCAATACGCTTTGGATTGCCCAGGGACATGATCATCCTTGGCTTTTGAGCCATCACTTAACCGCTGTCATGCCCAGTTGGGTTAGCGGAAATGCTCCGCTTGAAGGCAGTCAGCTCACCGTGAAAACCCGTTATCGGCAAAAAGATGGGAATTGCACTGTCAGCCAAATCTCAGAAAATGCGTTCACTCTGAACTTTGACGAACCCCAATGGGCCGTCACCCCTGGACAAAGCGCGGTTATTTATGACGGAGAGGTTTGTCTTGGCGGCGGCTTCATTGACGTAATTGATCAACACTAGGTTTTCACAATATCCATTTCCCCCACAGATTCCTTCAACTTTCAAAACTAAAAGTTGGAGGAATCGTGTTTTATACTTTTTCTGTTGAGGCTTAATTTTTTCGGACACAAAAATGCTGGCATGGTTGAGTGGATTAAATCCTGAGCAACAGAAAGCGGTTATGTCCACTGAAGGTTATGTTCGTGTGTTAGCAGGCCCCGGCACCGGTAAAACACGAGCTCTGACCGCTCGCTACTGCTACCTCACAGAAACATTAGGCGTGTCCGCTAAAAATATTTTGTGCGTCACTTTTACCAACAAGGCCGCCAACGAAATGAAGCAACGCATTCGTCAATGGCTAGGCGACTTGGATTTGGGCTATATCTGTACGTTGCATGCTTTCTGTGTTCAATTTTTAAAAGAAGAAATTCACGTTCTGCATTATCCGAAGAATTTCATCATTTTGGATGTAGAAGATCAGCGAGTATTACTATTAAAAATTTTTGAAGAAATGAGCCTAACGCTCAAAGAGGCCACGATTAAACAGAAAATTGACGAAGTACTGGAAGCCAGAAAACTCACGGCCGGTAGCTACATCGATGAAATCTTTACGTTGAGTAACTCCGAACTTGAAAAACGAATTCAATTGGCAACTGACGTTAACGATGGCATATTTTTGCGCTATCTCTATGAGCAAAAGAAAAACTATGCCTGTGACTTTAACGATTTAATCAACTTCACCGCCTACATTCTTAAACACTATCCCGACATTCTCCAAAAATGGCAGGACCGCATGCAGTACGTGATGGTTGATGAATTCCAAGATGTCAGCGCCAAACAATATTCCATCGCTCAAATGCTTTCAGGCAAGCACCATAATCTTTTCATTGTCGGCGATCCTGACCAAACGATTTACACTTGGAGAAACGCTCACGTTAAACTCTTCTTGGATTTCGATAAACAATATCCGGATGCCCAAACCATCGTTCTGCAAACAAATTACCGCTCAAGCCCAGAAATTTTAAAAGCTGCCGACACGCTCATTCAGAAAAATGTTCTTCGTTATCCAAAGGTATTGAAGGCCACCAAACCGAATGGTCCCAAGCCCCTCTTTTTCCACGCACAAAGTGAAAAAGAAGAAGCCGATTGGATTAGCCAAGAAATAAAAAAATTAATCAATGCCGGCAACCGATATGATCAGATTGCAGTTTTATATCGTTCTCACTTTTTGAGTCGGTCAATTGAAGAAAGTTTTGTCAAAAACGTCATTCCTTACAAGATTTATAGCGGAATCGAATTCTATGCACGGGCAGAAATTAAAGACTGTCTCTCTTACTTGCGTATGCTAACGACAGCCGATGATATTGCCTTTCTGCGAACGATCAACACTCCGGCTAGAAAAATCGGCAAGAAAAAACTGGAATTTCTAAAGACTGTGGCAGAGACAGAACATTGCTCTCTCTACGAAGCTCTAAGGAAGACTTTAGAGCAGGATTTATTCCGATCAACCGGAGCTAAGCAGTACGTCTACGCCATTGAAACAGTGAAAAAAGATGGGCACACCTTATCGCTAGGTTCTGTTTTACAACGAATTCTTGATATGAGTGGCTATGAAAACTATTTGAGGCTTCAGTCTGATCAAGAACGTTTGGATAACGTAGCAGAACTTAAACGAGCCATTGAAGAAGAAGGACAGGATCCCGACGCAACACTTCAGGAGTTTTTAAATAAGACCGCTCTACTTAGTAATTTAGATCGAAAAGAAAAGCATGAAGCCGTTAAGGTGATGACGATCCACTCCGCAAAAGGCATGGAGTTCCCTTACGTCTTTATTTGCGGACTCAATGAAGGTGTTTTTCCTTCTAAAAAAATTTCCACGCCTGAAGAAATGGATGAAGAAAGACGAATTGCCTATGTTGCCATGACCCGTGCTATCAAAGCCCTGTATTTAAGCGACAGTGAAGGGTTTTCTAATGACAACGTTTTCAAACTTCCTTCTCGATTCATTTTTGATGCCGGGCGTGAAAATTTAACTTATGTCCGTGAATTGCCGGCGAGCTTTGAGGGACGGGTCAATCGAATAGCCAGCCCCAACATGATTCAACGGTTTCAAAATGGAGACCGTGTTGTGCACCCGGTATTCGGTTGTGGAACCATTATGGATGTGGATACCCAAACGCAGTCCTACAAAATTCAATTTGATCAGTTAAAAACGGAACGCAATATTCAATTCAAAGTGCCGCTAAAGCATTTCCAATGAAAAAGGCGGTTCGCCATTGAACCGCCCCACCGTAGTCGCATCTATTTCCTAGGTTCTGGTTTTGACCTTAAAACAATTTCTGTGATCTCCGAGGGATCCATGACGCGAAGCGCCATTCCGGTCCAAAGACCGGTTCCTGGAGAAACATAAAGTTGCGTTGTTTTATTGGCTTGATAGAGACCTGAGACAAAACCGTCGTTAAAGAAAGCAACAACCGGCTGCATCAGGGCATAAAGACCGCCATGCGTATGCCCGGAAAGCTGTAAATCCACGCCTTCCAAAGTCTTGGCACCCTTAGGTTGGTGAGCAAGCAAAATGGTCGCCGCATCCGGAGCTCCCTGCAGGGCTTTCTTCAAATCGGGGCCCGTAGCTCCGTAACGCACCGCCGAGCGGTCAGTGGTTCCAGCCAAAACCAATTGAGCGCTTCCACGGGTAATAACGTGGTGGCGATTTTCAAGCATCGTCACACCGCTGTCCTCGAAAAATCTCACCCATGCAGCCGCACCATGATGCCACTCATGATTTCCCGTTACACCATAGACGCCATCTTTGGATTTAATCCTGCCGTAGGCCTGTACCTCTTGTGCCAAAGAAGCTTCAGTTCCCTCAATCATGTCGCCAACCAGAACCACTGCGTCAGCATCCAATTCGTTGGCAGTATCAATGACAGCCTCTAGCCACGGACGTTTTAAGAGTTGTCCGACATGCAAGTCGGCCATCTGCACAATTCGATAACCATCAAATTCAGGAGCGAGGCGATCCAGTGTAATTTCCACACGATGCACCGTCGGCACTGTCAGAGCATAGTGAGTACCAGATATGGCAGCTGCTACTGAAAAAATTAAAAGAAGCCAACGATTTTTTGCTTCTTTTAATGGCCAAGGCACATGAGAACCGGTTGCCTTATTGACAACGGTCACCAATACAAAAAGAAGGTCTTTGACCACTAACAAAGGTACCAAGACCAGCAAAATGTTAAAAAGCGACTCCCAAACAATCAGCGTTGTCTCTGAAAGTTGGGGATTAAACATGTGCCCGCCGAAATAGTAGTAATAGGAAAATTTCTGACTGATGGCGAGGAAAAAGACCGTCAAGCCCAGCTTGACCTTCCAAGAAGCTTTAAATGGCAGCACATAACTTAGAAAAACATAGGCCACCAAAACCAATGAAATAATCATTAAAACATTAATCACGAAAAATTCCTTCCGTATCATCGACTTCAGACGGCGTATTTTAGCCGCCTGAAGTCAAAAGTACCGAACTATTGCATAGACATGAACGACTCTCTTCCCAACCCCCGTTGCTGTTTAATGTCTCGATAGGGTGGCAGACCGAACTGTCGTTTGTATTCCCGATTAAATTGACTGGGGCTTTCGTATCCCACTGCGTAGCAAGCCGTGGTGGCATCCATTTTCTGAGTCAACATCAGCCGCTTGGCTTCGTGCAAACGCAGACTCTTATGAAATTGAAGCGGTGTCATACAGGTGACTTCTTTGAAATGACGGTGAAAGGTTGAAACACCCATATGCACGTTATCGGCCAATTCCGACACACTCAAAGGAGAGGCGTAATTTTCACGCAACCAAGCGATAGCCTTAGCAATCTGGGCGCTAGCTCCCTGCTTGGCATTAAATTCTCGAAGACTCGTACCCAGTGGACTTTGCAGAACACGGAAATAAATTTCCCGAATAATCATTGGAGCCAACACCTTGGCCTCAACCGGTTTATCCAATAGCCGCATCAGGCGCAGCACCGCTTCCCACACATCATCATCCACCTGTCCCACGCAAAGCGCTTCATTAACCGGCTTTTCTGGCAAACCGTGAATTTCTTCCAATTGCATAATGAGATCTGACAACACCGAACGGTCAATCTCCACTGCAAGAGACAAAAACGGATGTTCGTGAGTGGCACCAATTGTGCAAAACGTTGCCGGGACATCGACCCCAACCACTAAGCAGTGATTTTTTCCATAAACGTATTCTTTATCACCAATAACAGAACGCTTTTGCCCATCAACGATAAAGGCCAAACTCGTCGAATAAATACTGGCCCCTTCACAGTTACCCTGCTCACGTCTGGATAGACTTAAACCCGGAATAATCGTGGGAAAGGTTCCCAGTTCCGGCGTATGCTCAAGCGTGATGGCTCTGAGCTCTTCGTTCATTTTCTCTAATCTTTCACTTTGCATAATGACACCTCACTAGTGTCTATTATTGGCAAAAATCGTTTTCTCAAACAAGACAAAATTGATCACGTTTTTGCCTAATCCTCTCAAATTACATATTTTTACTTTATTTCACAATGAATTATTGACCAAAACCCTCATTGACCAATTCATTTCTAAAAAAGCTCTTTTTCAGTTTTAGGCAAAAATTCGCCCTTTTTGTAGAGGTTCAGTCAAGTCCTAATTTTTAGACTTAACGCATAACCCTCCAAACAAGGAGAATACGAATGAAAAGAAGGACTTTATTGATGAGCAGTTCCATTATTCCCGCGGCTTTTGCCGCCGACGCCCTCGCAACACCGAGTGCACAAGATAGTCAATTGTCTAAGATGGATCCGGATTTCTCAGCGATTGAAGACTACTTGCTTAAAAAAGAAATGTCGAAAGCCGGTGAAATGTCAGTTAAAAATCGCACCATGATCACTTTGGCTGCGCTGACAACCATCAGTGGCGTAACCCGTCTTCATCAGGCTACGGCGGATGCACTCAATGCTGGTATGTCTGTGGTGGAAATCAAAGAAACGCTTTATCAGTGCGCCCCCTACATCGGTATTACCCGGGTTGAAAGTGCTCTCGCGGAAGTCAACGACGCCTTGCAAAAGCTGGGACAAAATCCAATCCCAACTTCGCAAAGCACGGTCAATGAAACTACGCGCTTTGAAAAGGGACTCGCAGTGCAAAAGGGCATTTTTGGTAACGCCATTGACAAAATGCATGCGTCAACCCCCGAAAATCAAGCCTATATCAGCAAACAGGCATTGACCGCCTACTGCTTCGGTGATTTCTACACACGCACAGGTCTTGACTTGAAAGCCCGCGAACTGATCACTTTCACCGCCATTATGTGTTTGGGCGGTTGTGAGCCACAGTTAAAAGCACACACGGCCGCCAACCTTTCTGTCGGCAACTCCAAACAGGATCTTATTGATACCATTATGGTCGCCATGCCGTATATCGGTTTTCCAAGAACGCTAAACGCATTGGCTGTTGTTAACGAAATCGCCAAATAGTTTTCTTTTCGAGCTAGCGCCGGTACTCTGTGCCGGCGTTTGTGCAAATCTTTGTGTCATTTCTCAAATATTTGAAAATTTCATCTCAATTGAAATGGTTTATCCATTTGATTCCATTGAATAAATTTCAGTTAACCAGGTATTCCTTAAAATTTTTTAACAAGTTGAGAGAAGTATTTCCTAGTAACTTGAGATACTGAAAAGCAGAAGAAATGAGGAAAAAGAATCATGCCATTTCAGTTCAAAAGCGAAGAAGTCCATTGCATTATGAAAGCGTGCGAGAACCACACTTTTAGCGGTCCGAAGCCTGCTTGTTTAGCAAACTTAACTCAACGGTTGACTCTTTCGGCGAAAGAATTCCGAGACCTTGTCCGTTATCTCAAGAGCGTTGCGATGGCTGGTATTCACAATGGCACTGTTGGTTGCGGTTTGGCCTACCGCCAATACTTGATGAGTTCCTACAACGCCATGCGAGCGTTGGATATCTGCAATACGGTCAAAATGGCAAGCCTTCCTAGTCGCTAACTTTGTTATACTGCCAGGCAGCGGACGACCGCTCTTTGCACCATTGGGGACGGCCCCGGCTAAAGGAATGACTTATGGCCTGGCTGTCTTTATTTTTCGCCGGTTTAACTGAAATCGGCTGGGCAATCGCCCTGAAATACTCCCACGGTTTCACACGTCTCATCCCTTCAATCCTTGCGATTGGCGTGATGATTTTGAGTTTTTTCCTTCTTGCCCATTCCCTCAAAACGATCCCCATTGGTACGGCCTATGCAGTTTGGACCGGTATCGGCATCATGGGTACTGTCATTTTGGGAATTCTTTTATTTAACGAACCGGTGAGTTTTTGCCGGATTCTGTTCTTATCCATGATTTTGATCGGCATTGTCGGTCTTAAAGTCACTCAATAAGGAGCATATCCATGTTTCCCAACATGCGTCGCCACTTACAGCAAATCTCTCAGGAACGATCAATTGATATTTTGAGAAAAACCACCAATGCAGTGTTGGCTATTTTTGACAACATCACGGGCTATACGTACGCGGTACCTGTCAGTCCGGTCTACGACGAAGGGCACCTCTACATCCACAGTGCTCCGATGGGCCATAAAATTACGGCTCTTAAAGCCAATCCCAAAGTATCGTTATGCGTCATTGAAAAAGACGAAATCCATCCTGAAACGCTCACAAGTTACTTTCGAAGCGTTATTGTTTTCGGCACCGCACGATTCGTTACCGATCCTAAGGAAAAACTCGCCGTTTTAGAAAAACTCGTCGATAAGTTTGCTCCGGATTACCGAAAAGAGGGAGAAGCCGAAGCCCATCAAAAACTTGCCTACGTTGCCATCATCGATATTGCCATCGAACACATAACCGGCAAAGAGGCTATTGAACTCGTAGAACATTAACTCAAAAGATAAAAGGCCGAGAAAGGAATCTCCCCTCTCGGCCTCTGTCATTAAGCGACGTTTTCTTTAGAGCACTTTCGACAAGAATGCTTTCGTACGATTGTGCTGTGGATTACTGAAGATCTGCTCTGGCGTTCCTTCTTCCACAACGCTGCCGCCATCCATGAAGATCACACGGTCACCCACTTCACGGGCAAAACCCATTTCGTGCGTAACGACCACCATGGTCATACCTTCTTTGGCCAACTGCTTCATCACATCAAGCACTTCTTTGACCATTTCCGGGTCCAAAGCAGAGGTCGGTTCATCGAACAGTAAAGCCTTCGGACGCATCGCCAATGCGCGGGCAATAGCCACACGCTGTTTCTGACCGCCGGAGAGCTGAGAGGGGTATTGATCAGCCTTATTGCGCAAGCCCACCTTATCCAAAAGGCGGAACGCGATTTCTTCGGCTTTCTCTTTACTCATCTTACGAACCTGAATCGGAGCGAGTGTCAGATTTTGCAGCACCGTCATATTTTCAAACAAATTGAAGTGCTGGAACACCATTCCGACTTCCGCGCGGATGTGGTCAATATTGGTTTTATCATCGACTTCTTCACCGGCGATAAAAATCTTGCCTGCAGTCGGCTGCTCCAAATGCGTGATGCTACGCAAAAGCGTACTCTTACCAGAACCCGACGGACCGATGATCACCACCACTTCGCGCTCTTTGATCTCCATGTTCACACAAGGCAGAACGACATGATCGCCGAAGGCCTTTTTTAAGTCTTTAATTACGATCATTTGACTTAAACCTCTTTTCCAAATAAGCGACCAAACGGGTAATCGGCATGGTCATCAGTAAGTAAATCAATGCAACGGCAG
This sequence comes from Parasutterella secunda, assembly GCF_024733725.1. Lineage (NCBI taxonomy): Bacteria > Pseudomonadati > Pseudomonadota > Betaproteobacteria > Burkholderiales > Sutterellaceae > Parasutterella > Parasutterella secunda. Next base: position 75,759 of record NZ_JANRHP010000002.1, on the reverse strand, counting down.
TCCAAATTTCCATGGCACCGTACGTGCTGGCAATCACCAACTGACCTTGACGAGTCAATTCTTCGAAACCAATCACGGACACCAAAGAAGAGTCCTTCAACATGGCGATAAATTCATTGCCAAGCGGCGGGATGATTCGCTTAAACGCTTGGGGAATGATGATAAAGCGCATCGTCTGAGACCAATTCAAGCCTAAAGAACGACCGGCTTCCATCTGACCCTTATCAATCGACTGAATACCGGCACGGAAGATTTCGGCAATGTAAGCGCTGCTGTTGATACTGCAAGCCACAATTGCCGCAATGAAGGGATCAATACGCGTCCCGATCAAAAGCGGCAATGCAAAGTAGATCATAAAGATCTGAACCAAGAGTGGCGTGCCGCGCAAAAAGTCCACATAGACTTTTGCAGGAACTCTGAAAAAGGCTACACGGGAAATCTGGGCGATACCGATAAAAAGACCGAAGAATAACCCCAGGCCCACGCTGATCGCCGTAATCTGAACCGTGACGCACGCCCCTTGGAATAGCAAGGGAAGCGAGTCAATGATAAGTTGAAAGTCAAACATTTTTTATTGTGTATTCTCTATGAATTAATGAGCGCCAAACCACTTGGTGAAGATCTTGTCATAGACACCGTTGGCGCGAATGCGCTTAAGACCTTCGTTGAGTTTTTCAATGAGGGCCTTGTTGCCTTTTTTAACAGCCATGCCGTAATGCTCTGCATCGAAGACCTGAGGCACAGTCGTGACTGTCTCATCACCGCGGCGGACCAAGTAATAGTCCACCACCGGCTTATCGTTAATCACAGCCGTACAGCCCTTTGTCTTTAATTCCATAAAGGCTTCCGTGATGCTGTTAAATTCGGTCACCTTGGCGTTTTTCACGCGCTTGGCCATCATGGCTCCGGTCGTACCGATCTGTGCACACAAACGTTGGCCTTCAAGGCTTTCAAAATTTGTGTACTTTTTGGCATCTTCCTTGCGCACCATGATCACAAGGCCGGACTGATAGTAGGGATCGGTGAAATCCACCCTCTTTTGGCGCTCCGGCGTAATCGTCATGGCGGCAACCGTCACATCGATGATTCCGGTTTGAAGCGACGGAATCAAGGCATCGAAACCCATGTTGTGCACACGCACGTCATCGCCCATTTCCTTAGCAACCGCTTCAATGATTTCCATGTCAAAACCGGTCAATTGCTTCGTTTGTTCATCCATGAATTCAAACGGTGCAAACGTTGCTTCGGTTCCAACACTGATTGTTGCCGCTTGAGCGCTTGTAGCCAAAGCAGCTCCGACAGCCAACGAGAGTAAAAATTTCTTCATCATTTTCTAATCCTTTCTACCATCCGGCCGGCTCTCAGCCTTCTTTATTTTTGGGCGCCGAACCACTTGGTATAGATCTTATCGTACTCGCCACTGGCCTTGATCTTTTCAAGACCGGTGTTTACCCAATCGGCAAGCTTCTGGTTGTTCTTTGCCACTGCGATACCATAATCTTCAGCCGACAAGGTTTCAGGCAAACGGAACACACCTTTAGTGCCGCGACGAGCCATATAGTAATCCATAACAGGCTTGTCATGCACAACCGCATCACATCCGCCCGATTGCAATTCCATGAAAGTTTCCGGAGCGTTATTGAATTCCTTCACGTTCTTGCCGGAGAATTTGCGAGCGGTGATCGCACCGGTCGTACCGATTTGAGCACACAGGGTCTTGCCCTTGACACTATCAATCGTGGTGTACTTACCTTTATCGGCTTCACGAACCATCACCGCCAAACCCGATTGATAATAAGGCGTTGAGAAAAGAACTCGACGCTTGCGTTGATCGGTAATGGTGATGCCGGACATGGCGATATCAATGGCTCCTGTTTGAAGAGAGGGAATCAGACCATCAAAGGGAACGTTGTGTAATTTCACCTCTGCGCCCTGAGCTTTGGCAATCGCCACAATCAATTCCATTTCAAAGCCGGCCGGCTGATTGTTTTCGTCCACGTATTCAAACGGAGCAAAAGCCATGTTTGAGCCCACGTTGTAAACTTCGGCAGCCTGTGCCTGAGCCATCACACCGGCAGCAGCCAAAATAGCCGCCATCGCAGTCATTTTTGCTTTAAAGGTCATTTTCTATCTCCTATGAGCATTTACCGGTGATTCGGTCTTATCGTTTTTGTCGCGCGCCGTCACCGCCAGTCCGTTTATTCGGTACAAAAAGAGCCACCGCTCAAGTTGTGAGGAGACAGTTTATTGATTCAATCTATTTAAACAAACCCCTTCAATTAATTCTGCCTTTTATCAATAGTCGAAAACACTCAACAAAAAGCCGACAATAAACATGATTAAAACAACATTCTTCGGCAATACCTTGAAAAAATCAGCATTCATTTTCAATTGCGATTCAAGAGCAAGGATATCGCTAAAGAAACTTGTTTCCCGTTTTTGAGAGTTATCGCTTCCAATTACTTAATTTTCCTTAGAAAATTATCGGATATTTTCTTTAAAAGAACCTTGTATAGCTTAAATATCCTTTAAATATCATATAGTTAGTTAAGTTTCAATTTTTTATCACCTACATTTTTTTGCTTTATTTTTGTCGACTAATTTTTTCTTTGAGTTAGCTCAAAGTTTCTGTTTTTCTGAAAAAAGGAACCTAGGTCAAACGAACTATGCACAGTCAAAGAAATCCGATTAGACTCTACTGCTCATTACTACAAATAAATAGCATCCCTCAATGTCAAGGAGTTTTTCCATGGCTACAAAAAGAGTTTTGGCAATTCACGATCTTTGTTCATTCGGTCGCTGCTCACTGACGGCAGCCATCCCGGTGATTTCTGCAATGGGCGCTCAAGTTTGTCCCTTTCCCACTGCCATTTTCAGCAATAACTTTACGTATGGCGACTTCACCTTCTCCGATTTCAGCTCAAAAATGAGCACTTTTATGGATAAGTGGCAAAAACTCGGCCTTACCTATGACTGTATTTACAGCGGTTTTTTAGCCGATATTGGTCAAATTGAAATCGTCAAAGAAGCAATCGCCCGCTTCGCCCGTTTAAATTCAAAAAACGTTCTTGTCGTTGTGGATCCTGCAATGGGCGATGATGGCGCTCTTTACCCAACATTAAATTCTGAATTTGTCACGCACATGCGCGCTTTGACAAAAGAAGCCGATGTCATCACCCCCAATTACACGGAAGCCTGTTTATTGCTTGATCAACCCTACAATTCGACGGCTCCCGACCATGACACCTTGCAAAACATTTGTCGCACGCTTGCCAGTGGTCATCAAAAACAAAAAGTTGTCATCACCAGTGTTCCGGCTGAAGAAGGACAAATTAAGGTGGCGTGCTACGACGCAGAGACCGATGCTTATCACGACTTCAGTACGCCGCGCATTCCTTTTGCGACCTGCGGAACAGGCGATTTATTCACAAGTGTTTTAACCGGAGCCATGCTTCAAGGGAAATCCTTAAACGAAGCCGTGTTACTCGCCATGAAGTTTGTGAGTCTTGCAATTGACTACACCTACAAGTCCGGCAGCGACTATCGGGAAGGCGTTCAGGTTGAACCCTGCTTGAAGCACTTGTTTGACTAAATTGGTTGGTCTTTTTAACCGTTGAAATAAATCCATTCGATCAAGCGATCAATGGGAGCATCCGTCTTGGTGGCATTTTTCCCCTGGACAACGGCGTAAAGCGCGTATCGCTTACCGCTTCTTGCCTGCACCATGCCACCGGCGGATTTCACATTATTAAGTAACCCCGTTTTGATGTAGGCATGGCCAGGAGCCACCTGACGCTTAGACATCGTGCCATCCGTTGCCGATATGGGAAATGATGAAATCCACTCCGGCATTCTGGCGCTCCTCCAACCATAGGCAATCAGTTTAGTCATCGCATGCGCCGTTACCCGACTTTTGCGAGATAGTCCCGATCCGTTATCTAGAGTGATTTCACCTGGCGCCGTTTTAACAGCCAACGTTAACCACTGCTCAACGATTTTTCGTGCGTGAGAATAGCTCGCCGGCCTTTGTGGACTGTCCTTAGCGGCCATTGTCAGCAAAAGATGTTTGGCAAAAACATTATTGCTGAACTTGTTGGTGAGTTTTACAAGCGTGCCTAAATCGTCCGACCAGGCATCAAATAAGAGCTGTGCCGCTTCAGGAACTCCTCCTTCAATGACCTTTCCATCCCAGGCTAATCCGACTTGACGAGAAACGCTCTTCATATAAACCTGCCAATACGAATTGGCATCCGGCACGAGATAAGCCAGGATTTTTTCATCACACCCCGCGGGCAAAGCCCCTTCAAATTGGGGAGACCAAGGATTTTCTATATCCAATTCCAAAGCCTGACGCCATTGCACACAGGCTTTGCGTCGAGCTAGCGGAACCGATACCGGAACTTCAAGTCCATCCACTTGAGGCGAGACGGTAACAAGCGCTCGCCTTTGCTCTTTTTGAGGCTTCAGGGTCAGCGCAATGGAACGGTAGTTTAAAAGCGCAGCATCCGCCGGCGCGGTATAAGGGCGATCCCAATCCTCTTCAAATTCAGGATCTTGCTTATCTTTTTCAAAGTACGAGCGATCAATAACAACGTCTCCTGCGATATGGTTAATCCCCATGGACTTTAGACGCGATAGGTCTCTCCACAAATTTTCAACCACATATTTAGGATCGCCCCCTCCCTTAATAAAAAGGGTTCCGATTAAAACGCCGTCTGAAATTTCCCCTGTGTAATAAAACGAGGTTTTCCAACGCCAATCCGGCCCCAAAAATTCCAAAGCCGCCAACGTTGTTACCATTTTTTCAGTTGAGGCGGGAATAACCTTGACTCGATCTCGCCAATTTAAAGAAAGCCGCCCCCCGTCCAAAGCTACCACGCTGGCAGCCATCTGATTCTTCTCTAGATTCTCAGACCGCAAAGCATCTGAAACTGTAGGTGGCAAAAAATTTTGCGCCCAAGCCATTTCCATTACAAAACAACAAGTTAACAATGAAATACAGCTTGAGAAAGTAAAATTTTTCATCTTTTTTAGCCTATCCCCTTGAAATCGAAAAAAGCATCCCCATATGAAGCATTAGTTTCAAGGGGTAAATGGTTCGGTTGCGCATATTGTCCCGCAATCGAAAAGAAATTTCCCAAAAATCGACCCAGAGTGGGTCTTTTTAGAATCGATTTTGAATTTAATAGTTAGGAGACATTCCAAATGCAAATTCGTCCTCTGCACGACCGTGTGATCGTCAAGCGCCTGGAAAGTGAACGTACGACCGCTGCCGGTATCGTTATTCCGGATAGCGCTGGTGAAAAGCCCGACCAAGGTGAAGTCTTGGCTGTTGGCCCTGGCAAGCGTGACGACGCCGGCAAGATCATCCCGATGGATGTGAAAGTGGGCGACCGCGTGCTCTTTGGTAAGTACGCCGGCCAAACCGTTAAGGTTGAAGGTGAAGAATTGCTCGTGATGCGTGAAGAAGACATCATGGGCGTGTTGGAATAATTTTCCGCCGGTACTGATTTATTAGTTGGAGTATTAACCCATGACTGCTAAACAAGTTCTTTTTGGTGATGACGCCCGCGTGCGCATGGTTCGCGGCATCAACATTTTGGCTAACGCCGTTAAAGTGACGTTGGGTCCGAAGGGTCGTAATGTTGTGTTGGATCGCAACTTCGGTAGCCCCTTGGTCACCAAGGACGGTGTGACGGTTGCCCGCGAAATCGAACTCAAGGATAAGTTCGAAAACATGGGCGCTCAAATGGTTCGTGAAGTGGCCTCCAAGACCAACGACAATGCCGGTGACGGTACAACGACCGCTACAGTTTTGGCTCAAGCCATCGTTGTTGAAGGTATGAAGTTTGTGGCCGCCGGCATGAATCCGATGGATTTGAAGCGCGGTATCGACAAGGCTGTTGAATGCGCCATTGCTGAATTGAAGAAGATCAGCAAGCCCGTGACCACCACGAAGGAAATCGCTCAAGTCGGTTCTATTTCTGCCAACAGCGACCACGAAATCGGTGAAATCATCGCTGAAGCCATGGAAAAGGTCGGCAAGGAAGGCGTGATCACGGTTGAAGACGGCAAGTCCTTGAAGAACGAATTGGATGTGGTCGAAGGTATGCAATTTGACCGCGGCTACCTCTCCCCGTACTTCATCACGAATCCGGACAAGCAAGTGGCTGTTCTTGAAAACCCGTACATCTTGTTGCACGACCAAAAGATCAGCAACATCCGTGATTTGCTCCCGATTCTTGAACAAGTGGCCAAGGCCGGTCGTCCGCTCTTGATCATTTGCGAAGACTTGGAAGGCGAAGCCCTCGCTACGCTCGTTGTGAACAGCTTGCGCGGTATCTTGAAGGTCTGCGCTGTTAAGGCTCCGGGCTTCGGTGATCGCCGTAAGGCTACCTTGGAAGATATCGCCATCTTGACGGGCGGCACGCTTGTCACGAAGGATATCGGTTTGTCTCTCGACAAGGCTACGCTTGAACACTTGGGTCAAGCCAAGCGCGTTGAAGTCAACAAGGAAAACACCACGATCATCAACGGCGCCGGTAACCCCGAAATGATCGAAGCACGTGTCAAGAACATCCGCACGCAAATCGAAAGCGTAACGAGCGACTATGACCGTGAAAAGCTTCAAGAACGTGTTGCCAAGTTGGCCGGTGGCGTTGCCTTGATCAAGGTCGGTGCTGCCACCGAAGTTGAAATGAAGGAAAAGAAGGCTCGTGTTGATGACGCCTTGCATGCTACCCGCGCTGCCGTTGAAGAAGGTGTGGTGCCGGGAGGCGGTGTTGCTCTCGTTCGTGCTCAGAAGGCTGTTGCTCAATTGAAGGGTGACAACGAAGAACAAACGGCTGGCATCAAGATCGTCTTGCGCGCCATGGAAGAACCGATGCGCCAAATCGTCGGTAACGCCGGTCTCGAACCGAGCGTGGTCGTGAACGCTGTGGCCAACGGTGAAGGCAACTACGGCTTTAACGCTCAAACGAGCGAATACGGCGACATGGTTGCCATGGGTGTCTTGGATCCGACCAAGGTAACCCGTACGGCCTTGCAAAATGCCGCTTCTGTTGCCAGCTTGATCCTCACCACCGACTGCATGATCGGTGACATCCCTGAAGACAAGCAACCTGTGGCCCCGGCTATGGGCGGTATGGACGGCATGCCGATGATGTAATCGGTATCAACCGAATGATCTGATACCTGGCCCGAGAAGGATTACTCTTTCCCGGGCCATTTCTTGCATAGACAATGGCTGACCGTTATAACGTTCCGAACCTTGCGGCCGGAGAAATTCACCGGGCGGAAGAAACGATTCACCGCTCTCGTTTCATCGTGACAATGGCTCGAGTGAGTTCTCCAGAAGAAGCTAAGGCATTTATCGACTCTGTCCGAGCCGAGCACGACCAGGCAACTCACAATTGTTGGGCGTACGTGGCAGGCGAACCTGGCAGTACGGCTCAAATCGGTGCCAGTGACGACGGAGAACCGAAAGGTACGGCAGGCCGTCCCATGCTTACAGTATTACTTCATTGCGGAGTGGGAGAGATCGCTGCGGTTGTCACCCGCTATTTCGGCGGCATTTTGCTGGGAACAGGCGGTTTGGTTCGTGCCTATCAGGGATTGGTTAAGTTAGGATTGGAAACTCTTCCAGTAACCGAACGCGTTCCATCCGATCTTTTGAAATTCACACTGGAACATCCTTTTGTCAATATTGCTCTTCGAGAATTTGAAAACCATCAGGTAAGAATTCTCGGAAAAGACTTCGCAATGGATGCCACCTTCACGGTTTCAGTTCCACAGTCACAAGCAGAAAACCTGATTAACACCCTCACTGAAAAAACATCAGGTGGTTTGCTTATTGAAAAAATACAGGGATAACCCGTACAATACCCGACGTGCGTCAAATTTTGGTGCTCTCTTTACAACTCTTGTGGGCTTCAGATCTCTGCCTAACTGTTTTCGAGATCGAGGTACCCGCCCTTACAGAAAGGACGGATATGAAAAAACCTATTTATAAAGTTCTGTACTTCCAGGTGATCTGCGCGATCATCATCGGTGTTCTTCTCGGCTATTTTTACCCGGACCTCGGCGCTTCCATGAAGCCTCTCGGAGACGGCTTCATCAAATTAATCAAAATGATTATCGCCCCGGTGATCTTCTGTACGGTTGTGACCGGTATTGCCGGCATGGAAGACATGAAAAAAGTGGGCAAAACCGGCGGCTTGGCCATTTTGTACTTTGAAGTCGTCAGTACCATTGCCTTGGTGGTCGGTCTTATCCTGGTTAACACCCTGGGGCCTGGCCGCGGCATGCACATTGATCCGGCTACGCTTGATGCCGGTTCTGTTGCCGTTTACACCTCGGGCGACAAGATGGAGTCAACGGCGCAATTCCTGATGAACATCATCCCGAACACGGTGGTGAGCGCTTTTGCTGAAGGCAACATTTTGCAAGTACTCTTTTTCTCCATCCTTTTCGGGATCGCTTTACACCAATTCGGTGGCCGCGGCACCTTGGTCTTTGACGTGATTGAAAAGAGCTCGCAAATCCTTTTCCAAATCGTCAACATGATCATGAAGGTCGCCCCGATCGGTGCGTTTGGTGCCATGGCCTTTACGATCGGCAAATACGGTGTCCAATCGCTTCTGCCTTTGGCCGAACTGATGGGTACGTTCTATCTCACCTGCCTGCTCTTTATCTTCGTTGTGTTGGGTGCCATTTGCCGCTACGCAGGTTTTTCCGTATGGAAATACATCTGCTACATCAAGGAAGAGCTTCTCATTGTGTTGGGCACGTCTTCTTCTGAATCCGCGCTGCCCAAGATCATGGATAAGCTTGAAAAAGCCGGTGTGAGCAAATCGGTCGTAGGTCTTGTTGTTCCGACCGGTTACTCCTTTAACTTGGACGGCACAGCGATTTACCTCACGATGGCAGCCGTTTTCATCGCGCAAGCTTGTGACGTTGACATGACGCTGACCCAAGAACTCACTCTTTTGGCCGTGCTGCTTTTAACAAGTAAAGGCGCTGCCGGTGTCACGGGTTCTGGCTTCATTGTTCTGGCCGCTACCCTCTCAGCCGTGGGTCACGTCCCCGTGGCAGGCCTCGCTTTGATTCTCGGCATCGACCGCTTCATGTCTGAAGCCCGCGCTTTGACCAACATCATCGGCAACGGTATCGCCACGATTGTGGTTGGCAAATGGTGTAAGGAACTCGATGAAGAAAAATTACACAGCGTCTTAGGTAAATCCGATGCGAAGATTCCTGAAATGCCAGAATTGCCGGAACCCAAAGTTTTCCGCGATACGCAGGAATTGAAATATATCCCTATCGACGACTACACTAACCGCTAATTTAAGGTAACCGCAATCCCCATCTCTCAACGATTTGGGGATTGTTTTTTAGGAACGTTCATATGCTAAGAGCTCTTTTTCTTTCCTCACTGACTATCTTGGCGATTTCCAACGCACATGCCTTGGAACCGGTAGAACCTCAACCAGCCGTTCCACTAACTTTTACTAACCAAGCCTACCAAAAAGTGGTTCTGGCAGAAGCCTTAAAGATGATCAAAGAAGGCGTGGTTGTAATTGATGTGAGAAATCCGATTGAACGATTGACAGAAGGCTACATCAAAGGATCGGTTAATGTACCGCTATCTTCACTTAAATCCGGTGCAAAATTAACCGCTGTCCCCGATTTTGATCAAAAGGTCCTTGTGCATTGCCGCTCAGGCGTTCGTGCTGAAAACGCCGCACGAATCCTCATTTCGACCGGCTACAAACATGTCTACAACATGTACGGAACCTTGCAATGGCCCTACAAACTTGAAAACGCCATCTTGTCAAAATAAATTTCAAAAAGGACGATCTCAGTCGTCCTTTTTGTCGTCCTCTTTTAAATGAGATGATATTTTTCCTGAAACGCCGCCAGAGACTCTGTACTGAGATGTCCGTCGGTCAAAATGCCCTCAGCTTTTAGGCGATCGTAAACTTGGAAAATATCCTTATCTCCTCTCCCCGATAAATTCACGATAACTTTTTGCTCTCTCATAGGATCAGCCTTCGCCATTTTTAGGGCATAGGCCAAAGCGTGAGAACTTTCCAACGCCGGAATAATGCCTTCTTGCAGGCTCAAAAGCATGAAAGCCTCAAGCGCCTCAACATCCGTAATCCCCACATATTGAGCTCGGCCGATAGACTGCAAATAGCAATGTTGAGGCCCAACGGAAGGGAAATCCAAGCCAGCAGCAATGGAATAGGACTCTTCAATTTCCCCTTTTTCGTTTTGCATATTGAGAGCATTAGCCCCAAAGAAGATTCCTTCTATCCCCGTCTGCAAAACGCATCCGTGCTTTCCGCTTGAGATACCGAAACCAGCAGGTTCCACTCCGATTAACTTCACATTTTCTTCATCAATGAAATCATTAAAAAGACCAATTGCATTGGAGCCTCCGCCTACACAAGCGATTACTGCATCGGGTAAGCTCTGCTCTGCAAAGAGAAACTGTTTTTTTGCCTCTTCACCAATCACCTTTTGGAATTCTCTAACAATTGTTGGGAAGGGATGGGCGCCGGCTGCTGTTCCTAACAAATAATGGGTAGTGTCTAAATTCTCAACCCAATCATCAAGAGCCGCCTCGCAGGCTTCTTTTAAAGTTGCAGAACCTTTTGTTACGGCGATGACCTTGGCCCCCATCAACTCCATACGAAAGACATTGGGCTTTTGTCGTTCAATATCCTTAGCCCCCATATAAATCACGCATTCAAAACCCATTAATGCGCAAGCCAAAGCCGTTGCCACTCCATGCTGACCAGCTCCAGTCTCTGCAATAATGCGTGTTTTTCCCATACGTTTCGCTAAAAGAGCCTGCCCCAATACCTGATTAGTCTTGTGGGCGCCGCCGTGCACCAAATCTTCGCGTTTGAGGTAAATTTTTGTCTTTGTCCCCCGTGTCAAATTACGACACGGCGTCAACGGAGTCGGACGGCCGGCATAATCACACAACAAAGACTTTAATTCCTTCCTGAAGTCCGGATCCTTTTGTGCTTTACAAAATTCCGTTTCCAATTGATTTAACGCAGGAATAAGTTCAGCAGGTACATATTGACCACCGTACTGACCAAAGAAAGCATTCATAGTAGACATAAGTCACTCCTAATAGTTCTTAATCAGGCGGACTTATATGGATGGATTGGGATTCAAACAATAAACCCGCTCAGATTAAGGCGGGTTTTGAAAATCGTTGCAACAACCTCAGGCACCCGCTTTAGGAGTGCCAACGCCAAGAAAGGGAGGTTTGATATACAACGCTCATAGAAAAAACTTTTCACCAAGTGTCTTTGAGTCTAACACATAACAAAAGATTTCTTTGATGGCTTCTAAGCGATTTTTACTAGAAAAACTCGATTTTAGTACACCTCTCATGCATTCGGTCAAGTGGTATTAACGATAATGGGGCGCTAAATTTTTCGGGCGTATTCTCCTAGACATATGTGTTGATAGAGGGGGATAAGTCTATGAATAAGCTATTTAAAACTCTTTGGAGCGAAAGCCGTCAAACCTATGTTGTCACAAATGAGACACAACGCACTCATGGGAAACCAAAGACATGTATTTTGGCTGTTGCTGTCACTTTGAGTGCGCTTTTAGCTTTGCCTGCCCAAGCGTATGTTGAAAAAGGTCAAGTGGCAGACAGTCCGTCAACAATGAGCCAAGCCGTTGCTTCGTGGCAAAGCAAAGAATTCAAAAAAGATTGGGGCTTGACTGCTATGAAGGCTGCCAACGCTTATGCATTAGGTTTTCACGGTCAGGGTGTGAAGCTCGGCGTGATGGATTCCGGTGCACTTTTGCAATCGCATCCTGATTTAAGAGGAGAACGTTTCCACGCCACCACCGCTCAAGGCACATACAGCCGAACCGGCAATCGTTATCCCCAAGGGGCTGCAAAGCAATTTGACGCCACCTATGAGAAAGGAGAACCTTTTGACGTTTCCGGTGATTGGATGGTCAATGTCAACGATTCTCACGGCACTCACGTCGCCGGCACCATTGCTGGTAATCGAGATGGGTCTGTTTTCCACGGTGTTGCCTGGGGAGCTGAACTTTATTCGGGCAATACCGGTGGCACGGACTCGAGCAACTACGGTCCATTCCTTGACTACGAATTCTTCTATCAGGGGTGGGGTGCCTTGGTAAAAGATGGAGCACAAGTCATCAACAACAGCTTCGGTACCAACACTCGTATCGTTCCCAACGGTAAAGTGAACGGCGCTGACGGTTTTGATATTTCCGACATGCTGCCCGTCAACACCACTCAGGAAACAGAGTACGAATATTTCCTATTCCAAAAGGTTTATGACGAGGGGAAAAACTTCGTCGACGCCGCCTATGATGCCGTTAAAAACAGCAACACGGTCCAGGTGATGACAACGGGTAATCGGGATATGAAGCATCCCTACTATCGTGCTTTGTATCCGTACTTTAATCCTGAAGCTGAAAGTCACTGGATCGCCGCTGCCGGCCTTCAAAAGTTATCGGGTGAAGGTGCCAAGGCTAAATACGGCTTAATCACTAAGTTCGATGAGGCGGGTAATGGTAAATGGTGGGCTGTTGCCGGTACAGGCGCTCATATTTATAGCTCCTCTGTCGTTGACGGAGACTATTTCATCCCCGGTCAAACCGACGATGAAGGGAATTTCGTCAAAGAAGGAACGCCATTGGGCACCCCCTACTATTCGTACTTAACCGGCACCTCTATGGCCGCGCCACACATTACAGGGGCCATGGGCGTTATTCTTTCCCGTTATCCGGACATGACTGCCGTTCAAGCCCGAACTGTGCTCTTTTCAACAGCCAATCACCGTAATCCGGATGGTTCTTTAATGGATGGTTGGGACAAGAACCTCAAAGAGGGTCAAGTATCTGACCGCTTGGGTTGGGGAACGCCCGATTTAAGTAAGGCGATGTATGGCCCGTCTCAACTCTTGGGTACGCTTGAGTACACACAAAACCAAAGAAAGCTTGACGTGTGGACCAATGACATTTCTCAGGTCGGTTGGGATCAACGCCGCAAAGAAGATAAAGAGTGGATGGCCATCACCAACAATGGCAAAGATACGGAAAATGCAGGCGTTATATACGAGGCCGGCACTGAACCGGAAAAAATTGGCGGCGCCTATCTTGTCGGCAACCACGTCACTGTTGTCGGTATAGATGACGATTCCATTGCTGTTTCAGATGCCAGAAAGTGGCGCGCTCAATACTATCAAAAACGTGCCAAGGCAATCAGCGATCATCTGCAAAAGACTGAAACAGGTACAGACGGCTACGATGGTCAACTCATTAAAGACGGTAGCGGTACATTAGTTTTAACCGGCCACAACGTTTACCGTGGCGGTACCATCGTTAAGGGCGGTAAGCTTTTGGGCTTTATCGACTCCTTTGGGACAAGCGGAAATGATCACAGCAACGGTAAAGTAGTGGTTGAAAACGGCCAATTTGGCATCATTAATTCGTTTGTTGATAACGTCACACAAACGGGGAAACATGTCGCCCACTCCAAGGCCGATCACTCTGTGGATATTACGGTGCAAGAAGACGGTACCTATCTGTTGGTTCCCGGCCAAACGGTTCAGTTAGGCAACGGAAGCCTGAATTTTGTTGATGGTCAAGTCGGTATTGATCTAATGGATCCTGCGATTCAACAGGCTTTGGATGCCGGTCAAACGATAACAGCCAAGGTCACCGCGGCTTCCATCAAAGGTGACTATCGAGCAATGGAAGTTGACGAATCCATTAAGGTGACAATCTCTCAAGATGGAAATTCTTTAGAGGTAAGCGTTTCAAAATAAAACTTATTTAAAAGTTTCTAGCTAATCACTTGACTCCCCTGAAAGGTAGACTTTTCAGGGGATTTTTTTAATACCAATCATGTTTTTCTTTTCGATCTAAACTTTCTATCTTCTGCATATCCTCTTGCGACAATTGAAAATCGAAAATAGCTAAATTCTCTTTAATGTGTTCTTGATTACAAGAACCAGGAATAACAGTTACGCCCCGCTGCAAATGCCAACGAAGAATAACCTGTGCCACCGTTTTTCCATAAGTGCGAGCAATAGTCAGCAAAACAGAATTCTGAAAAAGTTCTTGAGCGTGACCTCTTCCTCCAAACGGATACCAACTCTGAACAGCAATTCCCAAAGACTGGAGATGTTTCACCACGGCCTTGTCTTGGTAGAAAGGATGGATTTCGTTTTGAATCAAAACCGGTTGAATATCCACTTGTGGCAAAAATGCGTCCGTTTCCTGAATATAGTAACAAGACAGACCTGCCGCCCTTACCTTTCGTTTTGCAATAGCTTGCTCAATCGCTCGGTATGCACTCACATCATTTTCGGCAGGATGATGCAACATCATGATGTCAATGTAGTCTAAGTTAAGTTTTTTTAGTGCATCATCAATAGCCTTAGAGGCTTGGTCGTACTGATCAGGGTAAAGCTTTGTTTGAATGATGACTTTTTCACGCGACAGTCCTGAGCGTCGAACTGCTTCTCCAACTTCCTTCTCGTTTCCATAAAAAGAGGCCGTATCAATTAACCGGTAACCGCATTGAAGTGCACAACAAACCGCATTAACACATTGCTCGCCTCTTAAACTCCATGTTCCAAGGCCAATCCTTGGCAACTGAAAATCGCGCACGGTATCTATCTGAGAGGTAAATGACACTTCTAAGCTCCTGAAAAAAAAGGCCCCTTTTATACGATTCAGGGACCTATCAATCTCGCTTTTATTTCTTAGAAATATCTGTACCGAAAAACTGTGTTGAAAGCTTGGATAGTTCCCCTGATGCTCTTAAATCATTGAGAATTTTATTGAGTTCGGCTTGCAATTTTTCCGTTCCTTCTTTTTTCAGAGGGATACCGACAGAAGTTGTTTCATCAGCAATAGCGGCGATTTTTACAGCAGCCTGTGGATGGACTTTTTTGTAGTCGTAATAGACCACCTCGGCATTTAATGTTGCATCAATTCGACCGCTCAACAGCAATTCAAAAGTTTGGTTCAAATCGTCAACACCATCCACTTTTGCACCGTATTTTTCTGCAATTTCTGCATAGGTACTCGAAATAGTATTCGCGGTCTGTTTACCTTTTAAATCTTGCATGGATTTAATTTCAGTATTTTGATCGGAAACGATAACGACCGTACGGTTATAGGCATAAGGTTCTGTAAAACGATAGGCTTTTTCTCGCTCAGGCGTCATGTCCACACCGTTAATCATGATGTCATAGCGACCGGCTGAAATACCTGCCAACAGTCCGTCCCATTTTCCTTCCACAAATTGCGGCTCAACTCCCAACCTTTGAGCAATTAAACGACCGACTTCAATGTCGTAACCAGTGAGTTTGCCTGACTGATCATGAAAGGTCCATGGCGACCAAGTCCCTTCCGTCGCAATCACAATTTTTCCTTTGGTACGAATTTGATCCAAAAGATCTTGACCGGATTGAGTTGCCGACGTTTGCGCATCGACAGGTTCTTCTTTAGAACAGCCGCTTATTCCAAGCACAATAGATAACAAAGCGACGGGCAAAACCAATTGAAAAGTACGACGATTCAGCATTTTCATATCCTTTGAAATTATTCTTTAGCGCTTTCTTCTTCGGTCATTTGCAAAAACGCTTTTGTACGAGAATCCTTCGGATGCTCAAAAAACTCTTTGGCGCTTCCCGATTCCACCATAACGCCCCCATCCATAAACCAAACTTTATTGGATACGTTGCGAGCAAAACTCATTTCGTGCGTAACCACGAGCATTGTCATTCCGTCATCGGCCATTTCACGCATCAGAGTCAAAATACCCTGCGTTAATTCCGGATCGAGAGCTGAAGTCGGTTCATCGAAATAAATGATTTCTGGTTCAGCCGCTAAGGCTCTAGCAATGGCTACCCGCTGTTGCTGTCCACCGGACAATTCCGAAGGGTAATAGTCCTGTCGGTCTTCAAGACCCACTCGTTTTAATAGTGCTCGTCCTATATCCAATGCTTTCGCTTTCGAAACCCCTCGTCCGACAATGAGTCCTTCGGTTACGTTTTCCAATGCCGTTTTATTGAAAAACAGGTTGTAATTTTGAAAAACAAAAGCCGTCTTTTTGCGAATAGCCAAAATATCCTGGCGGTGCATCCGACTCATATCGTATGTTTTTTCATTAAAGGTCATCACTCCGGCATCGGCCTTTTCTAAAAAATTCATACAACGCAAAAGCGTCGTTTTTCCCGATCCGCTTGGACCGATAATGGAGATGACGTCACCTTTATTGATATTCAGATCCACCCCTTTAATTACTTCCAGGTCGCCGAACGATTTTCGTAAATTTTTCACTTCAATCATTTGAGCTCCCACGCATTAACGGCGACCGTACTTTTGCAAACGCTTTTCTCCACTCGTTTGCAGTTTGGTCAATACCGTGCAAAAAATTAGATAGATCAAACCTACTTCAACATAAAGCAGTAAAGGTTCGTACGTTCTGGCCACAATACGCTGCGTGGTCATAAACATTTCTGTCACCGTGATGTTGGCTGCCAAAGACGTATCCTTCACCATGGAAATAAGGGAATTACCCAGTGTGGGGAATGCTGTTCGAAAGGCTTGTGGCAAAACAATGCGGCGAATGGTTTGCCCCCAACTCATACCGGCGCAAAGACCTGCTTCAAGCTGACCTTTAGGAACCGATTCCAATGCCGCACGCATCGTCTCTGAACAATAGGCTCCCTCATTAATTGAAAAAACAACAACGGCCGCGACAAAAGGATCAATCAAAATACCAACGTGAGGTAAGCCGTAAAAAACGATAAAGAGTTGAACCAGAAGCGGCGTGCCGCGAATAATCCAAATATAAAAACGGGCAAGTTGGGTAAGAATCGGGACATTGGCAAACTGAATCAAGGCCACAATAACCGCGATGATCAGTGCAAACGTAAACGATAGGGCTGTAAGCGGAATCGTTACCAACAGTCCCGGCAATAAAATATCCCAAAATGAATCCAGAAAAAGTTCCATCGCCTCGTTCACGAATCAACCCTCAATAAAACCAAACATTTTCTCAAAATGGGAAACAAAAGAATTCGTCGGATCAAGATTTCTTACCGACGGATCAGAAGTGTTTCTGAGTATAAAAAGCAATTCTTTTGGGCGTCAAATACTTTTTCTCTATTGGCAAAAAATTGCTTCAAGTAGGCAACTTTGCAACACTCCAGTACAATTTTCAGAATATGTTTGGTGGGAGAAATCATGACCTTTATCGAAAAACTTAAAAACCGTTGGATTGAAAGTCAATCACTTTTGTGTGTTGGATTGGATCCGGACAAAAACCGCTTCCCCGACAGCATCAAAGAAAAGAAAGATTGTTACTACGAGTTCTGTACAGCCATCGTAGATGCAACCGCCTCTTTTGCCTGTGCTTTTAAGCCTCAGATTGCTTACTTTGCCTCCTGTGGAGCCGAGGCAGAACTCAAAGCCATTATTGAATACATCCACCAACACTACCCGAGCATTCCGGTTGTTTTGGATTCTAAGCGCGGTGACATTGGCTCTACCGCAAAACACTATGCCAAAGAGGCGTTTGTGCGTTATGCAGCAGATGCCGTAACGCTCTCCCCTTACATGGGTTTTGACTCCGTTCAACCGTATCTTGAGTATGAAGACCGGGGAGCCATCTTGTTGTGCCGAACATCCAATCCAGGCGGCAACGACATTCAAATGCTGAAAGTGGACGGTAAACCGATTTACCAAAGAGTGGCTGAATTAGCTGCGGGTCCTTGGAACTTAAACGGCCAGTTAGGGTTAGTGGTCGGCGCCACCTATCCCAATGAAATTGCCGCGGTTCGTTCCATTGTTGGTGACCTTCCCCTTCTCGTACCCGGAGTCGGCGCTCAAGGCGGAGATATTCAAGCTTGTGTGAATGCCGGCGCAACGACTGATAAATGCGGCATGATGATTAATTCAAGCCGCGCGATTTTATATGCTTCTAAAAAAGAAGATTTCAAAGAAGCCGCCGCACGTGTTGCTAAGGAAACTCGAGACAAAATCAATCAGGCTCGAGGCCTTTAAAAATTAAACGCTAAAACAAGTTTGCCCAAGATTTTTCTTGGGCTTTTTCATTCAAAATCCCCGAAAAACCATTTCGATCTTTCGGGGATTTTTTTGCTTTCAGTTCACTGAATTCTTAATTGCCAATTAGAAAACGATACTGGCAAGCAAGAAACCGAACGGGATAGCGGCAGCCAAACCCAAGCAACCCGGCAGGAAGAAGGGGTGGTTAATCACAAACGAGCCGCTCCATTTACCCATGTAAGAACCCGTATCGTCGCAAGAAACGGCGAAAGCGGAAGTCGGGTAAACGTTCGTCACGAAGATACCGGACACGGCAACGAAGCAAGCCAAAATCATGGGAGCGTCGCAACCGAGGCTGGCAGCCACCGGGACGAGCAATGCGGAGGTCGCACCTTGCGAGAAGAGCAAAGCAGACACGCAGAAGAAAGCCAAAGCCAAGAGACCCGGGTATTGGCCGAGCAACACCGTAGCTTGTTCCTTAATAGAGGGAACATAAATTTCAATAACGGTAGAAGCAAACCAGCAGATACCGAGAATCACAACCAAGGATTCATAACCGCCATGGAAGATCGTGGATTCCTTAATCTTCGTGAGCTTGACATCACAGAACCAGTACATCAGCATCGAGATGAAGAGCATCGTGATAACGATGATGTCGCGAGAGCCTAATGTATGACCGATCTCTTGCTTAAAGAGCAACATCAAAACGATGAAGAGCACGCCCAAGAGGAACAAGCCCACAGAAAGCTTGGCTCCCTTCGGCAACGGCTTTTCAAGTTCTTCCTTACTCGTCATCGAAACGAGACCTTCCTTCATACGTTGTTGGAAGATCGGGTCCTTAGCGAGATCAACGCCTTGGAAGGCAGAGATCAAAGAAGCAACAGCGGCACCGAACAAACCGGCAGGCAAAATCACCATGAGGGCATCGCCGAAAGATACGCCCATCTTTTCAACCACGACATACATGGCGGCCGTAGCAGCAGAGATGGGAGAAGCGGAAATAGCGATTTGGGAAGCCACCACAGCCGAAGTCAACGGTTGAGAGGGACGAACACCATTTTGCTTAGCCACTTCTTGAACGACGTTCAAAATGGCCATCGTGGTAAAGCCCGTACCGGAGAAAATCGTCAACGTAAAGGCGATTGCCGGAGCGAGGATATTGATGTACTTCGGATTACTGCGCAAAATATGCGAAGCGACACGAATCATATAGTCCATACCGCCAGCGACGTGCATCACAGAGCATGCAAAAAGCACACTCATGATGATCAAAATCACGTCAAGAGGCATCGGTCCGGGCGGGATACCGAAAATAAAAACGGCGACCGCCATACCGAGGCCGCCAGCCATACCTACACCGATTCCACCCAATTTAGCCGCGTAGATAATAATGGCAAAAAGGAAAATAAAATGTAACCAAACCATAATATGGCTCCATAAAAAACAGGAGAGTTTTTATATTTTTTGTGTTTACTCCACTTAGAACGCAAACACACAGACAATAGACAACGTCCGCTTTCTATCATCTGCAATTTCGATTCTATTACTACGTACTATTGAGCTTTGTTCTTGTTATCGGTCTACTTGATTGCTATCAACTTAATTTACAAGGTTTTACTTATTATTCTGGCTATCCCTTAAGGGAGAACACTACCTCAAGCATTCTTATTTAAAACTCTTTTGTAATAACACTTCTTTAAGCGCTTTTATGTTGGGAGAGTTCTCTGCCCGCAAATACATTAAGTCAACTTGAACAAAGGCTAGGGACTTGGGCAAGGGATGAATCGAAACCATGTCAAAACAATTAAATTGTTCTAACCAATAAAAAGGCACAATGGCAAAACCCAAACCGCCAGCCACAGAACCGACAATGGCTGAATATGACTGAAGTTCAACGATTCGAGCTGGCATTGTTCCCATATAGTCAAACCACTCCAAACAACGGCTGTAATATTGACCCGTGGTATGAAACACCAAAGCGGTCTGTGTCGAGAGCTCTTCTTTTAAAACAAAACGATTTTTTTGAGTGATAACAACCAGTTTTTCTCTAAAAAGCGGAATACTTGTCAACCGTCCGTCACCCTTAGAGTGAAGCACAACACCGGCATCCAATTCTCGGCACAAAATAGCTTCTTTAATGCGCTCACTTGGAGCAACTTTCAATGACAAATCAATTTTTGGATAGTGCTTAAGCAACTTGGAAATCGGACGACTAAGCCGTGTCCCCACTAAGTGGTCCGTTGATCCAAAGCGCAGTACACCGTGAGGTTCCTCATCGAGGATTTTGCTTTCGGTCTCCCGAACAAGTGAAAGAATTTTTCTGGCATCTTCTGCCAGTGCTAAAGCGTGAGAAGTCGGAGACAATTGACGTCCGCGCTTTTCAAATAAAGTTACTGATAGACGATTTTCTAAATTCTGCAATCTCATACTGACAGCAGAAGGCACCCGATGCAGCGATTGAGCCGCTTTTATGACTCCGCCCGTCTCCACAACGGCCAAAACCGTCCGTAAATCATCAAGGTCAATCATTCAAGAAAATTGAATTAAATAATCAAGATAATTTCATTGTACAGAATATTAAACCCACCTATACTTCTTAAGGGTCAAACCCGATGGCATTTCCCCAATAGAATGTCATCGAATAATATAGCTCCTTCCTTAGGGAACTTTTTTGGTCCTGCCATGCGCAGGACTTTTTTTTCTCCGCATGAAACAAATGAGCAAAAATATGCTTTTACTGCGGAGGTTTTTGTCCGTTTCCGAGTCTAAGCTTTGGCTTGTCTTAAGCTTTTTATTGGAGACTGATGATGACAGGAGAAAAATTCGGACCTTTTGCCCGAGGAGCCAAAAATGATGCATACGCCCAATATTTTATTGGACAGAGTTATCTCAACATGCTCACAACGAGCGGTGTTGTGACAGCCAACGTCACCTTTGAACCCGGTTGCCGCAACAATTGGCATATTCACCACAAGGGCGGACAAATCTTATTAGTCACCGCTGGACGCGGCTACTACCAGGAATGGGGAAAAGAGCCGCAGGAACTTCATCCGGGGGATGTCGTCAATATCGCTCCGGAAGTTAAACACTGGCATGGAGCTGCACCTGACAGTTGGTTTGCTCACATCGCCATTGAAGTCCCTGCCGATGGGGCCAAAAACGAATGGTGCGAACCAGTCGGTGATGAGGAATACAGCAAATTAGCCTAAATATATTAATGGCCGCAGAAAGAAAATTTTGCGGCCATTGCCTTATCCGACACTAGGCTAGTTTTCTTGCCCCGATCCTGCTTCAGACTCAGCCTTTTCTTCAATGCAAGAGACCAACACTTTATCGATACGTCGGCCATCCATATCAACAACCTCAAAGCGCCAGTTGTCCCACGTTACGACATCTCCGGTCTTCGGTAAATGACCAGTCATCCAAATAATCATTCCGGCCAATGTGTTGTAACGGCCGTCAGCTTCATTGGGCAACTGTTTAAGGTTCAACTGGTCTTTTAACTCCGGCACCGGCATCATGCCATCGACCAAAAGTGACCCATCTTCACGTTTAATTGCCCAGTCTTCCTCTCCCGGAACGTTTTTAAATTCACCGGCAATAGCTTCGAGCACATCGCGAGGACTGACAATACCCTGCACGGAACCATACTCATCAACCACAATGGCAAGCGGAACGTCATTTTCTTTAAAGTTATCCAAAAGTTCCAAACCGGTTAAGGATTCCGGCACATAAACAGCCGGTATCAAGTGTGTGGTGAAATCCACTTCCCCGGTGTCTACAATCTGCTGCAAAAGGTAACGGGTAGAGCAAAAACCTTTGATATCGTCAAGCGAACCATCGCAAACCGGCAATCTCGAATGTTTCGAAGTCACCAATTTTTTAATGTTTTCCTGTGCTCCGTCCTGAATATCAATCCATTCCACTTCATTTCGCGGAGTCATTAATGTACCGATCGTGCGGTCATCCAATCGGAAAATATTGCGCACCATGTCACGCTCTTGCACTTCAATGGTTCCGGCCTCACTGCCTTCGACCACCATTTGGTGAATTTCTTCTTCAGTTACAGCCGCTTCCTCTACATTTTGCTTTCCAGTCAGTTTCAAAAGCAGATCCGTTGAAACCGACAACAATTTCACGAAGGGCGCCATTAAAACAGCTAAAAAATTAATCGGCGGAGCGATGCGGCAAGCAACACCTTCCGGATTCATTTGTCCTAAACGTTTCGGAACCAATTCACCCAAAACGATGGAGAAATAAGTCACTAAAACGACCACTAAAAGCAATCCCACTGCACGGGCCGTATTGACTTCTACACCGAAACTTTCATTTAACCAAGCCGCCACTGGCGTTGCTAAAGCAGCCTCACCGACAATACCGGACAAAATACCGATTGAGGTAATGCCAACCTGAATGGCAGAGAGCGCTCGTGTGGGTTCCTCGTTGAGTTTAAGAGCAACTTTCGCTCCGGAATTTCCGTCATCAATTTTCATCTGCAAACGGGCTTTTCGGCTCGTCACCAATGCGATTTCACTCATCGCAAAAATACCGTTTAAGAAAATCAGGGCTAAAAGGCAAAGAACATTAAACCAATTGTCCATTTTTCATTCACCAACGATTCAAAAATATTCCTATCAATTTTTCTCAATCAAATGACAAAGACCTTCAAGTGCCGTCCTTATAGTCGACTCGCGCACAGCGTTGCGATCACCGGAAAACTGATGTCGTTTAACAACAGGGATTTCTCCTTTTTTGCACCAGGCCAAATAAACGGTTCCAACGGGCTTGCCGGGAACAGCACCGCCGGGCCCCGCAATTCCGGTTACAGCCACCGCAACCGTTGCCGTTGATCGGCTTAAAGCGCCGAGAACCATTTCAGAGGCGGTTTGCTCACTGACAGCTCCGTAGCGACAAAGCGTTTCATGCTTCACACCCAGCAAATCCTCTTTAGATTGATTGGTATAGGTGACAAAACCTCGATCAAACCATTCACTTGATCCTGCAATTTGAGTGATTGCACAAGCGATGCCTCCGGCCGTACAGGACTCCGCCGTGGCCAGCACTGCTTTGTGCGCCGACGCGCACCGACCTACTCGCTCAGACAATTCAACAAAAAGTTCCATATCAGTACAACACCCACTGCACGGCAAATAAAATCAGCCAAGCGTAAACAGCCGCGATGGCATCATCGAGCATAATGCCAAAACCATTCTTCATTTTTTTATCGAAGTAATCCGCGGGCGGCAACTTGACAATGTCAAAGAAACGGAAAGCCACAAATGCGGCGATCTGCCACAAAAGAGTCGGCGGCATCAGCGCCAAAAGCAACCAAATAGCAAAGACCTCATCAATCACAATGGAACCGTGATCCTGAACCCCCAGGTCCTCTGAGGTCTTCTGACAAGCCCAAGCTCCAATAAAAAAGGTCGCGGCTACAATAAAAAACCAAGCCGTATATGGAATCCAAGGATCTAACAAAACGAACACAATCCAACCGGCCAATGTTCCCCAAGTGCCTGGGGCCGGACGAATCACTCCACTGGCAAAAAATGAAGCAATGATGTGCGCCGGGTGACTGAATGCAAAGGCACAAGTCATTCGGATCCTATTGACCGGATTGTTACTGCTATATTTTTCAAACATTTTCCTGAGCGAAATGATCAAATCCATAGAAAGTATTTTGAATTTCGCCACCATCATTATTTAAAAGTTTCAAACCGCTTGAAACAACCTTTCCTACTCTGGTCAGTAGTAGCGGCTGTCCATTTTCCTGACATTTTTGTGCGTAATCAATGATGCGTTGTCTGGCGCTTTCCGGAGCGGTCCAGACCAATTCATAATCATCGCCCCCTGCCAACTGAGCCTGTCGGCGCTCTTCTTGTGTTCGCCGGGCTAATTGCGGACTAACTGCTAGACGATCGACATAAACCTCAGCACCAACATTCGATCGTACAAGAATGTTGCCAAGATCTTTTAAAAAGCCATCGGAGATATCGGCGCAAGCCGTTGCAAAATGACTCAAAAATTGCCCCAACGCCACTCTGGGCACAGGCGTATCCATCGCCGCAGCCAAATAGCTGTCACAAGTTCCTGTCCACTGCCCCGTTCTTAGCATCAAAGCTAAATAAGCATCCCCTACCGTTCCACTTACCCAAATGTCGTCACCAATCTGTGCCCCCTGGCGGGTAAGTCCCCGCTCAACCTCTCCGATCGCCGTGATCGTGATACTGAATGGCGCTTGAGAATGACCAATTTTTGCAGTCTTTGTCGTATCTCCTCCGATAAGAGGACAAGCAAATTCCTTTGCACATTCGTAAAGACCACGGCTAAAGGCTTCAAGCCACGACGAATCACTTTTAGGCAACGACAACGCCAAGAAAAAACAACGAGGATCAGCCCCTGCGGCAGCCAAATCGGAAAGATTGACAGCTAAAGATTTTTTGCCAACCGTGTAGGGATCGGCATTGGGCAAAAAATGCGTTCCCGAGGCAACCGTATCTGTCGTTACCGCTAAACGCCTGTTTCCTACTTGAATGATCGCGCAATCATCCCCGATCCCTTGGGTAGGCCATTGACCGGGGATGTTGAAATTGAAGAAACGAGAAATGAGCTCTGTTTCACTAAGGCATGGGCCCATAAAATTACTTTTTCGCACCCACCTCAGTCGCACGCACATCAGCGGCTACTTTATCCAACACACCGTTGACATAGCGGAAGCCATCGGAACCGCCAAAAAGCTTAGCCAATTCCACAGCTTCATTAATCACCACACGGTACGGAATCTCAATATGAAATTTCAACTCGTAGGTACCCAACAAAAGAACCGAGCGTTCGACCAGGGACAAGCGTGAAATGTCGCGATCAACGTGCTTGGAGAAAATCGCTTGCAAATCTTCTGCGTGTTCAATGACACCGGCCAACAACTCCGAGAAGTGCTTCTTGTCGCAGCGCTCAAAATCGGCTGCATCAATAGCCGCTCCGGCAATGGGTTCACCGTCGTCACTTAAAACGCTCAAAAGCGTACGTTCAATTGTCACGGCATCCGCACCGCTTACCAACCATTCGTATACGCCTAAAAGAGCGAACTCTCTGGAAAGCGAACGCGCACCGCGGCTTGGGCGATGGGGTTTAACGTCTGTCATTGATTACTCCCCATCTTCCATGTCGTACTCAAATTCTTTACGAAGATTGGCCATCTCAACGGCAACCTGCGCGGCATCCGTGCCCTTTTGTTGCAAGCGGGCTTGAGCTTGCTCATCGTTTTCAGTGGTAAGCACGGCGTTTGCAATCGGGATATCAAAATCCAAACCAACCTGCATGATGCCGGAGGCCGATTCATTGGAAACAATTTCAAAATGGTATGTTTCACCGCGAATCACGGCACCGATCGCAATTAAAGCGTCATACTCTTCCGTTGCGGCCAATTGTTGAAGGGCAAACGGAATTTCAAGAGCGCCCGGCACGCGCATGAGCGTGATGTCTTCCTCAACCACACCCAATCGATCTAATTCTGCCAAACAAGCCTTTAACAGGCCTTCGCCGGCATACCCATTGAATCGAGATTGAACAATGCCGATTTTCAAACCGCGTCCGTCTAAGGAATTCTCAATAATGTCCATGGACATTGTGTTTCTCCGAAGAAATTCTGTTCTTTATGTAAATTGGCATATTGTACCGTGTTTGGGCGCGGACAACACGCCTAAACGGTACAAAAATTAACGAAAAATCAATTCGCTAGAGATTTTTTAACGGTGCATTCCCCGAACGTAAGAGGGTGGGAAATCCACTTTTTCTCCCAACTCCAGCGCAGCCTGCCAACCCCAATGGGGATTAAGCAACATTTGCCGACCAACGTCGACTAAATCCGCCGTTCCTTCCACGAGTACGCTTTCGGCTTGACGCGCGTCTTTAATTAAGCCGCAAGCAATTGTCGGAATCCCGGTTTGCAATCGAACAGCACGAGCAAACGGTAATTGATAGCCATAGGAAACGTTGATCTTTTGACTGCTGTGCAAGCCCCCTGTTGAGACATCAACAAACGCGCAGCCCCTTTCTTTAAGGCTTTCGACAAGCTCGAGGGTTTCTTTCAGATTCCAGCCGCCCTCAATCCAATCTGTAGCGGAAACTCTTACCCCGATTTCGACATTGGGGGCCGCCTTTTTCATCGCATCAAAAACAGCCAACGGCAAACGGGTACGATTTTCAAAACTTCCACCCCACTCATCGGTGCGAAGATTCGAAATCGGTGAGAGGAATTGGTGCAAAAGGTAGCCGTGAGCCATGTGAATTTCAATGGCATCAACTCCTGCGCGCTGAGCACGTTCGGCGGCGTTCGCAAAAGCCTGAATAGTGGCTTCTATGCCACCCGGAAGCATTTCCCTCGGAGTCGGCGCATCACCCCCGGCGCTCACCGCAGACGGAGCAACTGGCTCCCATCCGCCTTCTTCCGCTAAGAGATGGCCGCCTAACCAAGGAGCACGTTCAGAAGCTTTACGTCCCGCGTGACTAATTTGCACAGCAACTTTCGTTGTCGGATCTATCGCTTTCATTGTCTGAACGATTTCTGCAAAATAACCCGCCAACTCATCTGACCAAAGTCCCAAATCTGAACCGGTTATACGACCATCCGGCGTCACGGCCGTGGCTTCTATACAAACAAGTCCCGCACCGGATCCAGCCAATTTGCCATAGTGAACTTTATGCCAAGTTGTAGCCTTTCCATCAATGGCTTGATACTGACACATCGGCGGCACACTGATGCGATTGCGAAGTTGCATCTGACCAATTGTGTAAGGAGAAAACAACTGCGTTTTCATGATTGGATTCCTTTTGTATCAAAAGAGCCCATCATCGTTTTTAAGGCTCATCATTCGTTCCACGTAGCGAGCAATCGTATCGATCTCAAGGTTGACCCAAGACTGAGGTTTTAAGTGCTTTAACGTGGTAACTTCCACGGTGTGCGGAATCAAATTAATGGAGATACGAGTGCCCACCGGCGTATCTTCAACATCATTAATTGTCAAAGAAACTCCATTGACTGTCACCGATCCCTTATAGGCCAAATAGGCAGACAATTTCATGGGGGCACGAACCACTAAATGCCAACTTTCGGCCTTGGGTTCCATCACTTCCACCTGGCCCACACCGTCCACATGACCGGAAACAATATGACCGTCCAATCGATCACCAACACGGAGCGCTTTTTCCAAATTGACTTCGCCCCAGGTATCTAATCCACATGTTTTTGACAAACTTTCTGCGGAGACCTCAATTTGAAATGTATCTCCTTCAATATTAACAACGGTCATGCAAGCGCCATTAACCGCAATCGATTCGCCAATCTCGGTCCCCTTAAGCCAGCCTGCCGGTGTGTCAATCGTCAGGCGAACACCGTCACCTAATTTTTCAGGTTCGCGGACCTTGCCAATTGCTTCAATAATGCCAGTAAACATCGTTTTATTTCCTTTTTCGTAAGATTATTCGAACATCTTCGCCCACTTGGCTCGTCTGAACCGTTGTCCATGTTTCACAATCAGACAACGATTGAAGGGGCGGAAGATCGAAAGCACTTCTGCCCTGTCCTAATATTTTCGGCGCAATGTAGCATAAGAGCTCATCGACTAAACCTAATCGGACCATTTCACCGGTTAAAGTTGCTCCCGCTTCGACATGCACCTCATTGACTTCACGTCGTGCCAGTTCCTTCAAAAGCGCTTGCAGATCAACTCGACCGTTTTCGCCCGAAAGACTCAGAATTTTTGCGCCTTTTTCTCTTAATCGCTGGGATTTTTCGAGATCTTCCTTGGCACAAACAACAAGTGTCTGTCCTTCATCAAAAAAATGATTTTCAGGATTAACTCTCAAATGAGAATCGACGAGAACCTTCAATGGTTGCCTTGATTGAAGCTTTCCATCCACTCTAGCCGTCAACGACGGATTATCAGCCAATACCGTTCCAACACCCGTGAGAATTGCCCCGGCCTCACACCGGTAGCGCCTGCCGTCTTCCCTGGCTTCAGGTCCTGTGATCCACTGACTTTCTCCATTTGTCAGAGCCGTAAATCCATCTAGGCTCATCGCGACTTTCGCGCGCACCCAAGGGCGATTTTCTGTCATTCGTGTCATAAAGCCTGCGTTCATCTGCCAGGCCTCTTTTTGCAGCAATCCGACATCCACGGTGATTCCGGCTTGCCGAAGCATTTCAACACCACGGCCGGCCACAAGCGGATTGGGATCCAAACACGCGACAACGACTCGAGCCACTTGTTCTTTAATTAACCTTAGTGCACAAGGAGGGGTTCTCCCATAATGAGAGCAAGGCTCCAACGTCACGTAAACAGTCGCTCCCTTTACATCATGCCCTTTTGCCGCTGCATCTTTAATCGCTTGAATCTCTGCGTGATCAGAGCCCACCTTTTGAGTGAAGCCCTCGCCTAAAACAGAGCCCTCTCGAACAATGACGCAACCTACGGAAGGATTAGGCGGACTAATCGGACGGGCCTTAGCGGCAAGCGTTAAAGCCTCTCGCATATAGTCTCGATCTGAAGAGAACATCTCTGACTAGACCTCTCGAGCCATATCAGCAAATTTTTGAACGTCTTCAAAATTGCGATAAACGCTGGCAAAGCGAACATAGGCGACTTTATCAAGACCGCGCAGCTCTTCCATCACCAATTCGCCCAAGCGATCGCTTCGGACTTCCCGTTCTCCTAGTGCAAGCATCTTTTGCTCAATACGGTTAATTGCTTCATCCACCCGCTCGCGCGATACCGGACGCTTACGTAACGCGAGCATCATTGAAGCACGAAGCTTCTTTTGGTCATACTCGCAACGTCCGCCTCCACGCTTAATAATGGAAGGCATCGAAAGTTCCACTCTTTCATAGGTGGTAAAGCGTTTTTCACACTTTAAGCAACGACGACGTCTACGAATAGTCGTACCATCCTCACTTGTGCGAGAGTCAATCACTTGGGTTTGCTCATGTTTACAAAAAGGACAATGCATACCCCCATCTCCTTTGTATGACCACTAACGATAAAAACTTTTTAACCACAATATATGGTATTAAAGCATTTAGGTTTGATTGTACTCGTTGCCACACTATCTGTGGAGATTTTTTCGATTAATATGGAGAATTTGTGTTTTTATCGAAGATATTTCAAACGAAATACAATTGAGAGAGAATTTTTTAAATAACTAAATCTTGAGGGGTTATGTAAATAACTAAAATCAATTTCACAAGCACACTGCATGAGAAACCAGCGATCGGCTTACAAAATCTCGCATTTAAAATCAGCACTGCTCAAATACTAAAAAGGGGCAATCCCAAACGTCTTTGAGATCACCCCCACTTCAATCAAGTCGGCCGGAAGGTAGTAGAAAACCAGCGTTAACTTAGATTAGAAGACTTCTCAGATTAGAAGTTGTGAACGATACCGGCAACGACTTCTGTCGCCTTAGCTTCGACATCACGGTCTTCGCTCTCACCGCTAACCTTGGTATAACCAGCAGCCGTATAAACATTTGTACGCTTGCTCAACGGATATTGGTAACCGACGCCAAATTAGATCGTATCATTGGCGCCTGTTGGCTATGGCTAGCTGGCAGCATCCCACAAGCAACTGATCGACTTGGAGGTGGGTAGTCATTTTGAACCAGCAAATCAATGGGTTGTCTTCAGCTGTGACCTTTCACCAAAATTCACTGCTGGCCAAATCAAAAATGTGCATAGCCTGTTTTAATGGCCCTGTTTCCAATAAATACAGGGCTGCCAAAATGTTGCCTCAAAAGTAGGCCCTACCTGCGTTTTCTAATTAAAAACAAGCTCCATTTGCGGTATGTTTTTTGGAGGGGCTTGCTTTGGGATTCTGAAATCCGGGCGATCTATCCATACATCCAGTTTTTTATGAGTTAACAGATTTAATCTGACAAACTTCAGTAATCTGGAGAAACTCCAGTGATAACGGGCGATGCGTCGTAATATCTCAATTAATAACGTCGCCACGGCTGCTGTCCAGATCTGGTTCATCACGGCGTTTTCCGTGGTTCCAATGAAACTCTTTATCTTTAAGTTCTGTTTGAGTTTTTTGAAAAACAGCTCAATCTGCCAGCGCTTACGATACAAATCCGCAATCTGCTCGACCTTCAAGTCAAAATCATTACTCAAAAATTCAAACCATCGATCATTGTCCGAATCGTACCATTGCACCAGTCGGAATCGCGTGTCTCCACAAACTTTTTTGGCCTGCTCTTGGGTAAAACGAAAGCCATAATCCCCATATGATTGGGTTTCTTCAATGACATCGTCCTTTAGTTTCGTCGTCTTGGCATTGTCTTTAATGCGGGTAACAAACTTGGTTCCACGTTGGGTCAGCCACATAAATAGGGCGTAGTCGTTGTAGCCTCGATCCATGACTACGGTGATTTCTTTTGCACCAATAGCTTCAATCGCCCCTTTAGCCGCCTTAACATCGGCTCTTTTCCCATGGGTCATGTCCATGACAACCGGCAGTTGAATATCTTCATCCAACACGGTGTGCAACCTGAAACCGCCCTTGGCGCGGCGATAATAAGCCCATTGAAATCGAGATAAACACACAGAAATAGTCGTGGAATCCAATGCATAGACCGGTCGTTTGAAGTCTTGATCTAAATGCCCTCTAAATAGGTTGCCGTAAGTTTGCAGCAAACGAAAATACAGTCGCTTGGTCATTTCATAGGGACGATGTTCATTGGCGTAGGCCAAAGTTGTACGGCCCATGGCTTTGGCTGAGAGATGTTGAAGCTTGCCGACAGCAGAAATGAGTCCATCTTCAATCTCTCTGAGCGAATCACAACCAGCCAGATGGCAGAACAATAAGGAAACGATTTGATCCCACAGAGTAAATTTACGTGCGTTACACCTGGGACTGAGGCGTTTATCTTCTTCAAGAATCCAATCTTGGGGTAAATACTTCAGGATTTGAGCGAAGAAGCTGATGGGAGCATTTTGGTTGGCAGATTCGTTAAAATGAATATCCATGGCGGTTTCTTAGGTTTTTTGTGTGGTAACTAAAAATCTACAAAGAAAACCGCCATTTTTCTGTCCGTTATTTCCCTACTGTAGGCGAACAGATCTTGACTGTACTTTTAAAGGCCGATTTGGACACTACTGTTAAATTTTAGTAATAACGTTGACAGGATAGATTTAGCCGATGGTGCTGGAGCAATTAATTTAATTGATAGCACTGTGCAATTTGAATTGGGTACAGAAAATAGTCTTAAGGTAGCTTCTTTAAGTACTGATGCAAATTCTAAAGCGAGCTTCAAACTTAGTCGCATGGGTACTGAGCAAGAAAAAGTACTCGATGTCACTGCGGTGACGGGCGATGGCGATGTCAACGTCGGTTACACGGGCAACGTTAGTGATGAGTTGGCTGGTGGAGCTGATGAAGTTGATTTGTTCAGTGGCGTAAACCTGGGTGATCAAACGCTTGAACAAGTCAGCGTTGATGAAGGTATTTATGGAGACGGTGCCGTTTATACTCAAAATGCTGACGGAAGTGTTGTTAAAACAACGACCTCTACGAACTCTTTGTTGACATCTGCTCATGATTTAGCTATGGCGAATGCCTACATGTGGCGCTCCGAATTAACATCCTTGTCCGACCGCATGGGTACTTTGCGCACATTGCCCGAAACAGCTGGCGTTTGGGCTCGCTATACGGGCGGCAGTTTCGACGGTGATGATTTCACGCACGATTACAATACGATTGAAATCGGTGCTGATATAAGTGTTGGCAAGAATTTCTTGATCGGCATGAGCTTTGACTACACGCAAGGCGAAAGTGATCTCGCGGCCGGTAGTGCCGATAGCGATAACTACAGTGTGGGTTTCTATGGTAGCTATTTTAACGATAACGGTTGCTTCTTGGATGCAATGTTTAAGATCGGTAGCGTTGATGCCGATTACAAACTGAATAATGGTTTCGCAGAAGAGGGTGATTACACATTAACCGGTGTGATCTTCGGTATTGAAACCGGTCATCGCTGGACAGTGAATAATTGGTTCATTGAGCCACAACTGCAATTGACTTACAGTAACTTGGCCTCCGACAGTTATCGTACTAACTTGCGTGAAGTAAGCTTTGACACGATGGAAAGCTTGATTGCGCGAGTTGGTGTGATGAGCGGGTTAACGTTTGCTCAAGATAAGGGCTCTGCCTACGCTAAGGTATCATACAATCATGACTTCTTGGGTGATGTAGAAGACGACTTCACTACAGACGGAGTTACTCGTACGTTTAAGGACGAACTTGATGATAACTGGGGCGAAGCCTCTTTGGGTATGAACTACCGGGTCAATGATAGTGTCAACACTTTTGTTGACCTTGGTTGCACCTTCGGTGGAGACATTGACCAGGATTGGCGTGTGAACCTCGGTGCACGTTACATGTTCTAAATTAAATGTAAGCAAAAACTTCCGCTCAAATTCATGAGACGGATGTCTTAAACACAAGTTCGGGCAGGTCAAATGACTTGCCCGAGTATTTTAAAGATTAGAACAGATAACCCAAACGAGCTTGAGCATACCAAGTATTCTTCACGTCACCCGCAAAGTCTTTTGAGACTTGTACTTGAAGATTGACGTGATCTTGGATTTGCATATTGGCTGTTAAGCCGATATTTAACCAAGCGTGCCGATCTCCCCACGTGACATCAGTCGTGTTTGTGCCATCGGTGTAGTTGGCGTCTTGACCGTCTGTGAATTGATAGAAAACGTTTGTCGCCAGATATACCTCACCGGCAGTCTTAGCGGTGCTCCATTCTTTGCCGGCACGAACACCGGCGCGAGCCGTTAGCACGTTGGCAGAATCGATGTCTGCCCAAAGGTCTCGGTTGGTTTTGTAGCTTTCAGATTTGATATGCGTGTATTGAAGCTGTAATTGTGGCTCTAAGAAAACGTTTTGGTCATCGGTATAGCGGTAGCCATACTCACCGGATAGGGCAAAATAGTTTTGCTCAAAGTCACCGCTTGTCGACAATGTACCGATTTGATTAACGGCATTAAATTCCGTATCTAATTGTCCGATACGTCCGACAACGTCTATGTAATGAGAACCGAGCAACCACGTGTTGTACAGCATTACTTCATATCCGTCGGATTCCCCCGTACCTGTCACATCAACTAAGTTAACATCGGAGTTATTCAAAGAAACAGCAATGCCAGCGGATTGATCGTTGTTATGCAGCAATTGTGCCCCAATCGTAAGTGTGTCATAGTCTCGGCGGTATTGATTGTCGATGCCACCGTGGCCATAACGGTATCGAACCCAAAGTCCGTTGTTGGCACGACTTTGACCGTCAACTCGATCATGGTAACTATCCATTTGTGTGATGGTATCGTAGGCTGCGTAGCCGATGCCTGTCATCGCTAAACTGGCGGCGGAAGAGGAACGAATAATGCGGGTAATGATCCAGTTGGTGTAGGTATTATCAAAGGCAAGAGCGTTTTCGCCGTCATCAACGACACGATCTTCATATTGCGCATTGTTTGGATCGGCAGGATCATAAGTTTCTGATGCAATCTCAAGCTCATAATCGTAAAGCGACTCACCATAAAAGTTTTGCTTATCTGCGAAAGTTACGCCGGAGTCTGTTTTAACGGTGGCAAAACGCAACGTGTTATCAGGGGTAATGTCTGTGAGTTTTTCTAAATTGTAGGGTTCAATATAGTGCATGCCAGGCTTTGATGAGCCTTCGATAAAAATCATGTCACTATTAGCGACATTTTCTGCATCAAGGTCAAGACGGAAAATGCCACCTGAACCCTTAAGGTCACCGATTCGAACGTAATTGTGTTCAACATTGTAATGTTCGGCTTGTCCGCTGATTAAATCGGTCAGGCCGGTTTGATCTAAAAGCCAATCGACATGTGCATCAAAAAGGTTGATGACTCCACCGTTTTGTAGGGTGATTGACGAAATGCGTTTGACAATTGTATTGGCAAAATAGCTATCCGTTGTGCGGTCGGCATCAAAACCGAAATAGATCCATTGAGCGCCGTCTTCAAAGGTGAGGTTTAATTGATCTTTGTTCTGGGGCAGATCTTGATAAGAAATCGTTTGACCGTTTAGAGTAACATCAGCATTTTGCCAAGATAGCTCATCACCGAACCAATAAGATTCATCACCGCTGAAGGTAATCGTCACTGCCGAAGCATTATTACTACTTGATTGTGAACCTAGGAAATCGATGGAACCAACTAACTGGTTGCGTGTTGAGTGAACCGTTACAATACCACCGTCTTTGGCGGAAATTAGATCAGGCTTAGAAGAAATCGCCCAAAGGCGGGTCGTAGTATCTTTACCTTTGGTACCAAGGATTATTTCCCCATCGTTACGAGCATAAAGTGCATTTCCTCCGATTTCTTCTATCTCTATATTTGGCCCATGTGCTAAAACCAGGTCTACATTGCCTTGAAGGTGGATTAAATTTCCCTCATTGCGTGAGTAAAGAATGTAATTGCCTTGGTCCCAGCCAGACACTAGAGTATTTGCTGATACATGAATATTGGTGTTGCCAGTAACGATCACTTGGTTTGGATTATTCGCATTGCTAATATCGAACGCAAATGAATTCTGTTCAACTAATGCATTTCTTATATTGACGTTAATATAGTCTAAATTTGCAGAGTTGTTGATAATGGGGTTTGTGCGGAACGAATATAACTCATCAGTATCGATATTGATAAATGAGTCTCCATAAGCATATCCATGCGAAAAGGTCAGCATTACGCAACTGATAGCTCGATATAAGACTATTTTATTGATTTTAATTTGAGAGTTGTGTGCGGGGGGGGGCAGCTGTCTCATTTGAGTTCCTAACGAATAAATTAATAAATATGATTTATCAGTAGTGTCCAAATCAAACTTTAAAAATGCAGTCAAACTCTGTTCGTCTCCGGTAGGGAAATAACGGACAGAAAAATGGCGGTTTTCTTTGTAGATTTTAAGTTTCCAGACCAAAAATCAAAAAAACCGATATGAACGCTTATTGTAACGAATCTGCCAACCAAAATGCACCGATCAGCTTTTTTGCTCAGCTATTAAAGTATCTTCCCCGGGACTGGATACTTTAGGAAGATAAACGGATCAGTCCCAAATGTAATGCCCGCAAATTTTCATTATGGGATCAGCTCGTTTCTTTACTGTTCTGCCACTTAGCCGGCTGTGATTCACTAAGAGAAATTGAAGACGGATTGATTTCAGCCGTCGGCAAACTTCAACACTTATCAGCCAAAGCCATGGGGCGAACTACTCTGGCTTATGCCAACGAACACCGCGGCTATGAGAGCGCTCAGAAACTGTATTTTCGCTTGTTGCAAACTTATAGAAACCTCTTTAACGGTCATCTCGATCAAGACTATTTGCGTCCGGTCTATGCGTTGGATTCCACAACGATTTCGGTCTGCTTAACTCGGTTTAAGTGGGCGCATTACCATCGAGCCAAAGGTGGCTTTAAGTTACACACGGTTCTGGATGAGGACATCCAACTGCCGGTTGTTATGAACATGACTCATGGAAAAAGGGCCGATGTTAAAGAAGCCAAAGCTGTCATTGAAGCCCTCGGAAACAAGGATATTACGGTTGTCATGGACAGAGGTTATAACGATTATGCCCTTTTTATGTGGCTAACCCGTCGAGGCACCAAGTTTGTCACTCGAATCAAAGAAAATGCTAAAACTACTCGATTAAAAGATGATGTCATTGAAGAAACGCAAACCTATGGGGATTATGGGTTTCGTTTTACTCAGGAACAAGCGCAAAAAGTTTGTGGAGACACTCGTTTCAGACTGGTGCAATGGTACGACTCGGATAATGAGCGTTGGTTTGAATTTTTAAGTAATGATTTTGATTTAACGGCTCAACAGATAGCTGATTTGTATCGTAAACGTTGGGAAATTGAGCTGTTTTTCAAAAAACTCAAACAGAATTTAAAGATCAAAAGTTTTATTGGAACCTCTAAAAATGCGGTGATGAACCAAATATGGACAGCAGCCGTAGCTACCTTGTTAATCGAGATATTACGGCGTATTGCACGGTATCACTGGAGTTTCTCCCGATTATTGAAATTTGTGGAATTAAATCTTTTAACGTACAAAAAATTAAATGTCTGGGTTAATCGACCGGATTTCCGAGTTCAGAAGCAATCTCCGCCCAAAAATCTGCGACAAATGGAGCTGGATTTGGATTGAAAAGTCTCGGGAGGGCCTACTTTTAAGCAGCGCTTCGGGAAGCCTCATGTTTATTGAGGTGAGACCTCCTAAATTAGCCTATGCACATTTTCGATTTGGACAGAAGTGATGATTTATAAAGAACATTTTCCAATATTCGTTAAGCTTTTGCAAAAATTAGGTTGTACAGAACAATTGCATATGTTGTAAATTGATGCAATATCATTTTGAGGCTTCAATAGCCTCAAGAACAGCAGAAAAATTCACTGCTGGCCATCTATGGAACCCGACCGTTTGTCAAGGGTAAGAGGAAAAAATTTTCCCATTTAACAACAGCCAGTGGCTGTAGCTAACTAGTTGTTTTCTGAACGTGGTGGATGCAACCGTGTCAAGCCAACGTGGAATACCGAGCTCAGGTAACTGAGCGAGGATATGCCGCGAAAGGGCTTGCACACGCTCTTTTAAGAAATATCATCCACTAGGGGCAAGACTGAAAAGCGGCGCTTTGAGGTCTTGGCCTTAGTGACTTACATTTTCTCATTGTTAAAGCAGTCATTGAACTTGGTTACGTTAATGAAAGAGTCTGTTTCTAGCAATCTATCCGGGCTGTTTCAGAATTCCTAACGGATTTCATTTGCCCACTATGAACTTTCAGAAAAGGACTTCCAATGCCCAATAAAATGGATTGTCTGCAAGACAATGGACAGCAACGGGCTGTGTGGAAGCGCCTCTGGCTTTCTCATAACGTATTGTTCTTGATTGCTCCTCTGTTTAATCTTTACACTTTTATTGCACTGCGAGCAACACCGGCTCGGGCATAATCAAAACCCGTTCCATATTTCATCACCGGATAGGCGATTCTCAATAGTTTTGCCGCCAGTTGAATGATAAATTTTTGGTACGGCATGATTAAAAACTTCTTATCCATCCAACGTTTGAGCTTCCAGTTTGGTAAATTCCCGTGCTTGTTCATCCTGTAGAGACAATTGGCGGCAAGCACAACATTGCGTCGCATTAATCGATCGCCCCGTTTGGTGATGCCAGCTGTCTTTTGGTGGTGTCCGGTAGTTAGATTTCTTGGGACAAGTCCGCAATAGGCAACCAAATCTTTCGGTCCTTTGAAGTCTTGATCTAAATGCCCTCTAAATAGGTTGCCGTAAGTTTGCAGCAAACGAAAATACAGTCGCTTGGTCATTTCATAGGGACGATGTTCATTGGCGTAGGCCAAAGTTGTACGGCCCATGGCTTTGGCTGAGAGATGTTGAAGCTTGCCGACAGCAGAAATGAGTCCATCTTCAATCTCTCTGAGCGAATCACAACCAGCCAGATGGCAGAACAATAAGGAAACGATTTGATCCCACAGAGTAAATTTACGTGCGTTACACCTGGGACTGAGGCGTTTATCTTCTTCAAGAATCCAATCTTGGGATAAATACTTCAGGATTTGAGCGAAGAAGCTGATGGGAGCATTTTGGTTGGCAGATTCGTTAAAATGAATATCCGTGGCGGTTTCTTAGTTTTTTTGTGTGGTAACTAAAAATCTACAAAGAAAACCGCCATTTTTCTGTCCGTTATTTCCCTACTGTAGGCGAACAGATCTTGACTGTACTTTTAAAGGCCGATTTGGACACTACTGACCAAAATTAAATTTTCAATATTGACATATACCGTACTTTTGTAACACTGCGCTGCAAATTCTTTCATTAACCTCGTTCTGCCAACTTCTCTTGCTCCACAAATGACAAATGGATTCCTATTCCTTTGAGCGGTTCAATAACTTTGCGGTACATAAATCCGTGCCCTATTGCATTTAATGTACAAAAAATGAAAAACGTCTTGTCAATAAACCTAAGAACAACTTGGGGGAGCAACTCGCTCCCCCATTAGTCTATCCAGTGAGAATCGCTTAAAGCGGTTGCAACCTGGGATTCAAACTATAAATTCCTTGGATCGTTGCGCTGGCCAGAACATGCGAAGCCATACGTTGGCAAACTTCCTGCCAACGAGCCGTATCGGGCAAGTCCAATGTTTTGACATCAAGCGCATACACTCGGAATTCATAACCGTGAATACGAGCATCGAATCCCGGAGGACAGGGACCATCGTAGCCGCGATGAATTTCCGCCTCTGAGCTATAGTCATTGATCGCTTCAATTCCCATCGGTTTGGCAAAACGCTTACCGCTTTTTTCATCACCGACACTGGCTTCGCCTTTTTTCACTTCGCAAACGGCAGGATCCATGTCCCAAACCAACCAATGCACAAAGTCGCGTCTTGGTTGATCAGCAGGAATTTCACCCTCTTCATTCAAAGCCTTTCGGTCCGTCGGAACATCCGGATCAATACAAGCTAAAACAACGGATTGTGTTCCTTGCGGCAAACCGCTCCATGAAAGGTGAGGGTTTAAATTTTCAGCCAACGCGAATTTGCCGTCAACTAATTGCCCGTAGGCACATTCGCTCGGAATCCACTGTCCGTGCTCAAAATCTTGACTGGTTATTTTCATAGGCAATCCTCCCAAGATTACTAACTTGATTATTCGTTGCTTCAGACGCTTTTGTCAATGTTTTAACACTTTAGCCAAATCGTCACCGGACCGTCATTGATTAAGGCCACCTGCATATTTGCGCCAAACTGCCCTGTTTGTGTTTTAAGACCACTTTCTCTAACTCTTTCAATAAAGTGCTCATAAAGACGCTTTCCCGTTTCGGGATCCGCTGCAGGCGTAAAGCTCGGGCGAAGTCCTTTAGCTGTGTCCGCAGCAAGGGTGAATTGGGAAACGATTAATATTTCTCCACCGATATCGGACACACTCTTATTCATCTTGCCGTTTTCATCTTCAAAAATCCGATAGGCCAACACTTTTTTGACAAGCTTTTCACATTGCTCTTCGCTGTCGCCTTTTTCTGCACACACTAAAACCAAAAGACCTTTTCCCACGGCACCAATGACTTGGTCATTGACCGTCACGGACGCGTTTTTAACCCTTTGCAGTAATCCGATCATTATCCTATCCTTTATCAAAAAGCCGCGGCAAAACTTCGTTCGTCGCGGCTTTTGTTTTTCATCAAATGGTCTTAGTGAACCGTCACTTTAGCCCACTTACGCTTACCCACTTGAATGGTATACGTGCCGGCCTTAAGTTTTAATCCGCGATCGGTTACGCGGTCTCCATTGACGCGAACACCCCCTTGGTCAACGTTACGGTTTGCTTCGCCGACGCTGGGCACCATGCCGGCTTCCTTAATGAGTTTACCGATGCCGATTTCGCCATCCACAGCGGCCACATTAACTTCCGGGATTTCCGAGGGCATTTCGCCTGCGCGGAATCGGTTATTAAATTCCACTTCCGCGACATCAGCATCCGCGCTCGTGTGGAAACGTTCAACAATTTCTTTAGCCAAAAGAACCTTGGCTTCACGAGGATTTCTACCATTGGCACACTCATTCTTGAGCGTTGCGATTTCGCTGTTGCTCTTTAGGCTCAAGAGGTCGTACCAATTCCACATCAAGTCGTCAGAAATACTCATCACCTTGCCAAACATATCATTCGGCGTATCGGTGATACCGATGTAGTTGTGTTTGGACTTACTCATTTTGTTAACACCGTCCAAACCGACAAGCAGGGGCATGGTCAAAATGCACTGGGGCTCTTGATCGTATTGGCGTTGTAATTCACGGCCGACAAGAAGATTGAAGCGTTGATCCGAGCCGCCCAATTCCATATCAGCCTTCAAAGCCACGCTATCGTAACCTTGCATGAGCGGATACAATAGTTCATGCATGGCAATCGGGGCTTGTTCAGCATAGCGCTTGGCAAAATCATCGCGCTCAAGCAAACGGGCCAACGTATAGCGAGAGGCCAGTTTGATCATATCGGTAGCCGTCATCTTGTCGCTCCATTCGGAGTTGTAACGGATTTCCGTTTTTTCGCGATCCAAAATAAGGCTTGCCTGATCCAAGTAAGTCTTAGCGTTGACTTCAATTTGTTCGCGAGAAAGAGGCGGACGGGTCACGTTGCGACCAGAAGGGTCACCGATAGCGGCCGTGAAATCACCGATCAAGAAAATGACGGTGTGGCCCAAATCTTGCAATTGACGCAATTTATTCAACACAACCGTGTGACCGATATGAATATCCGGAGCTGTGGGGTCCAAACCGAGCTTGCAGCGCAAAGGCGTTCCCGTTGCCTGCGAGCGAGCCAACTTTTGCTCAAGATCCGATTCAATCAAAAGCGTGTCAACGCCGCGCTTAATGGTTGCCATGGCTTCCTTGACCTGTTCGGTCACAGGATATTTTTGTTCAGTTTCGCTCATAGATTTTTTACAAAAAAAATTACATAAAAAACAGAATATTCAATCGGTCTCGTAGAGTAATTCGGGTAAAATTAGTGCCGTTTTCCGATTGCGTATCGGCTTATTGTAACCAATCAATCCTCTAATGTCTGCGCCCAGTATCCTTGCTAAGAATTTACGTACCGTTGGCCAAGGCTTGTGCCTTGTCGCCCGCGGCTGCGCTCGTTCATGGGATCGGGTTGCTAAAAGCCCATACAGACGTTTGGTTTTTGGTATCACCTTCGGCATTTTGCCCGCTTCTGTTGCCATCGCTACCTATTCGGCCTATCCGTCCGATGATGAACAAATGGCAAGAAGCCTGCAAACGGAAATTGTCGCTCCGCTTCCCATTCCATCCATTGCGGACCAAATCACCGTTGTGACCACGCATAGTGCCGTAACGACACATACAACAATGATCCGAGTCAACGATACGCTCGGAGCTATTTTCTCAAGATTAAATATTGAAGACGCGGCGCTGCAGCGCTTCATTCGTGGTCAAACATTAGCTCAACCGCTCTCGACACCTCGAGAAGGCGTTTATGTACAGGCAAAAGTGACTGCCGACAAGAAAGCCCAAACCCTAAAGATTTTCTTGGAAAGCCGCTCAGCTAATCAAAAAAATTCTGTCGTCACGATCTCACGCAGAGGCGAGCGTTTTGTCATCAACTCAGCTCCCTTCGTCTATGAAACACAACAAGCAATGAGTGCCGGACTTGTTGAGGAGTCACTGATTGAGTCGGCCAAAGCTGTCGGAGTCCCCGGTGAGATTGCAGAAAAAATGCCCTTGGCGTTTGAACGCGCGATCAACAACGGCCTAGACATTTCAAAAGGCGACGATTTCCGCGTTATTTATGAGCGCCAGTTCCTCGAAGGAGACTTTGTCAGAAACGGAAAGATTTTGGCTGTCTCCGTGACCCATCACGGCAAAACATACGAAAGTTTCTGGGCCGATGACGGCACACGAAACGGAGGTTTCTATAGCCTGGATGGTACCTCCAACCGTACAACCTTTATCCGCGTTCCTGTTGAAGGCGCTCGCGTGACTTCCAGTTTTATGCCGATGAGACGCCACCCTGTGACGGGGGTGCTTCGTCCACACCAAGGTACTGACTTTGGCGCTCCCCGAGGCAACAAAATTTTTGCCGCTGCCGACGGCGTTATTTCCAGACGTTCTTTTGATAAACGCGGTTTTGGCAACTATCTCATGATTAAACATGATGATTCACGCACAACGTTGTATGGCCATATGTCCCGAATTGCCGAAGGCATGAAGGTCGGTGTCCCCGTTAAACGCGGGCAGGTTATCGGCTATGTCGGAGCCACAGGCTTGGCGACCGGTCCTCACCTTCACTATGAATTGCGTGTTAATAACCGTCAGGTCAATCCGTTGAAAACAAGTATTCCGGATAAAGAACATCTGACGAACGAAGAAAAACATAAACTTCTAGCCTCCGCCCGTCCTCTGACGGCTCGACTGGCTATGCTTAACCGTATTCAATCCGTTAAACCGCTGACACCGAGGGAAGCGGTTGCTAAAGAAGAAAGCACCCCGGAACAACCCAGGTCATAAGATGAGCAGGCGATCGGACATTTTCATTGGTTTGATGTCTGGAACGAGCCTTGACGGCGCCGACGCGGTGGCTTGCCAATTCAAGGCTGACCGAGTTCAATTTCTCGGGCACGAACACTTGTCTTACAACCTCTCACTGCGAAAAGCTCTTTTATCGCTTTTAACATCCGGGCCCGATGAAATTAATCGGTGCGGCCAAACGGCCATTCAATTGGCTCACTTTTACGCACAAGTGGTCAAGCGCTTGTTAGCCAAACTTAATCTCACTCCTCAGGATATCGCCGCCATAGGGGTTCACGGACAAACCATTCGCCATTGCCCGCAATTAGGGTTTACTGTGCAGCTGAATAATCCGGCCTTACTAGCAGAACTCACCAACATTGATGTCATCGCTGACTTCAGAAGTCGGGATATGGCCGCAGGGGGCGAAGGTGCGCCGCTTGTCCCCGCCTTTCACGCCTGTATATTCTCCGGCGACTCACCTCGAGCCATTGTCAACATCGGCGGCATTGCCAATGTGACCTTATTAAAAGGAAAGACTGTCTTAGGTTTTGACTGTGGCCCAGGCAACACATTGATGGATGTGTGGGTACAAAAGCACTGCGGACTGCTTTTCGATGAAAACGGACGTTGGGCTTCGAAGGGCAAGATTGTTGGCGCGTTACTTGAAGCGTGTCTGACAGATCCTTACTTCAAACGCAAACCTCCCAAGAGCACTGGTCGAGAATATTTCAACGAAAACTGGCTTCTGGAGCGCTTTCCTTTGCTCCCGTCGCTTAATCCTGAAGATGTTCAGCGCACCCTGATTGCCCTGGCCGCTCAAGGTATTCTCTCTGCTATCGCGCAAACGCAGCCTGATACGAAAGAACTTTTTGTCTGCGGAGGCGGAGCGCTTAATCCTTTGCTGATGCAGGAGTTGCAAAAAGGACCTTATGGCGTCTTCAGCACCTCTGTTTTAGGCGTTGACCCCATGCATGTTGAATCCATGGCTTTTGCCTGGCTTGCCTATCGTTTCGCCAATAAAAAAGCCGGGAATCTCCCGGCTGTTACGCGAGCTCGAGGCGAGCGCATCTTAGGCGCGCTCTACCCGGCTTAC
Organism: Parasutterella secunda; assembly: GCF_024733725.1. Classification (NCBI taxonomy): domain Bacteria; kingdom Pseudomonadati; phylum Pseudomonadota; class Betaproteobacteria; order Burkholderiales; family Sutterellaceae; genus Parasutterella; species Parasutterella secunda. The sequence continues at coordinate 32,443 of NZ_JANRHP010000002.1, read as the reverse complement.
TAAACAGAAAAAGATGAACCGCAGCCGCAGGTTGTCACGGCATTAGGATTGCGGATAACAAACTGCGCTCCCGTCAAATCTTCCTTGAAATCAATTTCTGCACCGACAAGGTATTGATAACTCAAGGAGTCAATTAAGAGCGTCACTCCATCCTTAACCATTTTGGCGTCATCTTCGTTTTCTTTTTCATCGAATTGAAAGCCATACTGGAAACCTGCGCAACCGCCGCCTTGCACGAATACACGCAGTTTCAGATTGTCATTGCCTTCTTCTTCAATCAGGCTTTTAACCTTTGCTACCGCCGCATCGGTAAAGTGGATGGGATCCGGAGCCAAATTTGTTTGTGTGTTGTCTTGCATAGTGATTTTGTCCATCAGAAAACCTGTTGATTATACGTTTTTTAACACGTCATTTTTGTTGCGAAACGTTATCCTTCCAGTCCAACCAGTATCACACCTAAAGTCATCCCGATCACCCCGGCCAGACGTGTCACTGACAAGCGCTCTCGCAAAAGTAAACCGCCCAGGACTACCCCAATCATCATGCCGACTTCTCGGCTCGGGGCCACATAAGCAAGCGGAGCAATGGTCATGGCATAAAGTACCAGAATATAGGCTAAGGGAGAGCCCACGGTGACCACTGCTAAAGCCTTTTGCAAACGCGGTGTGGTGAGAATCTCTTTTGATTCTGCCTTCCAATTGGCATGCATCATAATAAAGGGGGCAAAGACGATCGCCCGCACCGCAATCGATGGGAAATAAAAACTCAAAGGCGTAAGCCCCGTTTCTTGCTGCACGGCCCAAGCATCACAAAATGAATACCCGGCAATAAAACAGCCCGTCAAGAACCCCCAAAATATCCCCGCGCGAATACGAAGATCCTGCGTTTGCTTATCTTGCTTGTGCGGCATCGCTAGAAGCACAATGGAGGCCAAAATCAAAGCAATGCCAATCCACCCCCAAAAAGAGGGTCTGTCACCCAAAATCAACACTGCACATAAAACAGTAATCAACGGGCCGGTTCCGCGTGCTGTCGGGTAAACAATGGAGTAGTCTGACTTTTTGTAGCCTATCTGCAAAACTTGCCCATAGATAACGTGAATAGGCGCAGACAGTGCGATGACCAGCCAACCGGTCGGAGTGATATTGGTGAGCGCTTGCGGATCGTAGATAAAAAGCGTCGGGACGGTAATGACCGCCGTGATGATATAAACCAACCACCAAAAGGGTCGGGTGGCGTTGGCTTTTTTAAGAAAATAATTCCAAGTTGCGTGCACCAGTGCCGCTGTCAACACCAGTGTCAGTGCCGTTAAAGACATTTTTAGACAAATAAAAAAACAATCTCGCTATTGTACGCCTACAAAAAAGGCTCTCCAACTTTGGAGAGCCTTTCTGTTGCCAATCCCGCTTGAGGCAGGATTGAAGCAATTTGCAATCGTAAAACGATTAGCGCTTGGAGAATTGCTTACGGCGACGGGCCTTGCGAAGACCGACCTTCTTACGTTCGACTTCGCGAGCGTCACGGGTCACGAAGCCCGCGGCGGACAACTGGGCCTTCAAGCCTTCGTCGTAGTCAATCAAAGCGCGGGTAATGCCGTGACGCACAGCGCCGGCTTGACCCGTTTCACCACCGCCACGCACGTTGACCATCACGTCAAACGTTTCAACGTTTTCGGTGAGTTCCAACGGTTGCATCACGACCATACGGCCGGTTTCACGGTGGAAGTATTCATTCAAAGGACGACCGTTGATCACGATCTTGCCGGAACCACGCTTAATAAAGACGCGGGCCACGGAGCTCTTGCGACGGCCGGTGCCGTAATTGTAATTGCCGATCATGCCGAATCCTTATTAGATGTCGAGGTTCTTAGGTTGTTGAGCCGTATGCGGATGTTCTTCACCAGCATAGATCTTCAACTTCTTAATCATGGCGTAGCCCAAGGGTCCCTTCGGGAGCATGCCCTTAACAGCGATTTCAAGGGCGCGACCCGGGTGGCGTTGTTGCATCTTTTCGAAAGTCGTTTCGATGATGCCGCCAGGATAACCCGTGTGGCGATAGTAACGCTTGTTCTTAGCCTTGTCGCCACTCATCTTCATCTTGGAAGCGTTGATCACAACGATGAAATCGCCCGTATCAACGTGCGGCGTGTATTCAGGCTTGTGCTTGCCACGCAAACGGGCAGCAATTTCAGCAGCGAGGTGACCGACGATCTTATCGGTAGCGTCAACCACGTACCATTCGCGAGTCACTTCGAGCGGCTTAGCCGAGAAGGTCTTCATTATTCATTCACCTATCAATGAAAACGCACGACATTTTCATTCAAGTCGCGCGCAAACGGATTGTCGCTTAAGGCCGCAAGCACCAGCGACAGAGTCCAAAAATTCGTTTCCCGTTAATTCAAAAAGGCGACAGAGAAACACCTATTGAAATAACAAGGGTTGGGATTTTACCTAAAAAATTGAAGAAAAACAAACCTGTTAGAGGTCCGCCAGCCAAAATCTTTTTGCGCTGAAAAGAGCACTGACACAGCCCTTAAACGAAGCCTACAAAACAGTTTGTAGACTTCGTAAACGGACATTTTTATTTGGCAGTCTCACGGTAATTAAGAGCGGCCCTAACAAACGCTTTAAAAAGCGGATGCCCAAAACGCGGAGTTGAGGTAAATTCCGGATGAAATTGCACGCCAAAAAAGAACGGATGATTAGGCAACTCCATCATTTCTGGCAAATGTTCCTCCTGCGTGCAGGCAGAAATGACCATTCCTGAAGCTTCAAATTGGGGAACATAGGTATTGTTGACCTCATAGCGATGGCGATGACGCTCTGCTACCGTACCGCCATAGATTTCGTAGGCGAGCGTTCCCTTTTTTACCGGCACTTCCTGCTTGCCTAAACGCATCGTTCCACCTAAATTGCTTTGCTCATCGCGTTTTTGCGTAGCTCCATCCCGATCAGTCCATTCTGTAATTAAAGAAACAACCGGGTGTGGTGTATCAGGATTAAGTTCTGTTGAATTGGCTTGATCCAATCCGCAAACATGCCTGGCAAATTCAATCACGGCCAATTGCATTCCAAGACAAATACCCAGATAGGGAATCTTATTCACACGCGCATATTCAATAGCTCGAATCATACCTTCAGTGCCACGCTTTCCAAATCCGCCCGGCACCAAAATAGCGTCCATGCCTTTGAGCTTATCTGTGCCTTTTTCTTCAATTTCCGTTGCATCCACAAAAATGCGATTCACCCGTGTGTGAGTATGGATTCCTGCATGCAAAAGCGCTTCGTTCAAACTCTTGTAGCTATCGGCATAGTCAACATATTTTCCTACCAGCGCGATATTGACTTCGTGTTGAGGATTTTGTAATTCTTCGCAAATTTTCACCCAAGCAGAAAGGTCTGCTGATTTGGATTGATCTAATCCGAGCCGTTTGCAAATAATCTCATCGAGATGCTGCTCATGCAACATCAGCGGCACTTCATAAATTGTTTTAGCATCCCAAACGCTGATAACGTGATCAACCGGCAAATTGGCAAAGAGGGCAATTTTGGCTCTTTCATTCTCGGGAATAGGGCGATCCGCGCGACACAAAAGGACATCAGGATAAACGCCCTCTTCCCGAAGCTTTTGCACTGAGTGCTGGGTCGGTTTGGTCTTTAGCTCACCTGCGGCCGCAATCCAGGGGCAAAGCGTTAAATGAACAAAGCAGCTGTTTTCACGCCCTACCTGTAAACTCAACTGGCGAACCGCTTCAACAAAGGGAAGTGATTCAATATCCCCTACCGTTCCGCCGATTTCGACAACAGCAATATCGGCACTGCCCGCTCCTCGCTTCACAAATTCCTGGATTTCGTTAGTTACATGCGGGATAACTTGCACGGTCTTACCCAAATATTCCCCGCGGCGTTCTTTGCGCAAAACGCTCTCATAGATCTGACCGCTCGTGAAATTATTGGCCTTGTGCATTTTGGCTGAAATAAAGCGCTCATAATGCCCCAAATCCAAATCGGTTTCCGCTCCGTCCTCGGTTACAAACACCTCTCCGTGCTGAAAGGGACTCATGGTGCCCGGATCTACATTTAAGTAAGGATCCATTTTGATCATGGTGACGCGATAACCGCGCGATTCCAAAATGGCAGCTAGAGATGCGGCGGCCACACCTTTGCCTAAAGAAGACACAACGCCGCCTGTGACAAATACGTATCTGGTCATTTGTCAATCCTTTCGGAAAAGTATCAAACCAACCGTCGATTTTAGTAACCGAAAAAAGTAAAACGCCACATCGCCACTGACTATTTTTGAGTTCCCTAACTATTTTGTTTTAAGCACTTCATCCCATTTAAAACAACCGTGTTATGCAATAAGAAAATCGGTTATCTCAACCATCAAATACTCTCAAGCAATCCTTCTTTTTTCACAGATTTGTAATCCTTCTGACATCTTTTTCAAACAGTTCTGTCATTTTGTAAGCGCATACTGCCGCCAACTGCACTTGTGTGTTCACTCTTATTTTGTTCAGATAACGACGTTTTTATCATGGAATACTACTTTCTCGCTCTACTTGCCTTTCTCGCTCTGATAGCTGTTTTCGATATTTTTGTCGGGGTCAGCAATGACGCCGTCAATTTTTTAAATTCGGCGTTGGGCTGCCGAATCGCTTCTTTTAAAACCATCATGCTCGTGGCGAGCATCGGTGTCATGTTGGGCGCAACATTTTCGTCGGGCATGATGGAAATTGCCCGCTCTGGTGTTTTTAATCCGCAGATGTTCACCTTTTCCGAAATCATGGTGATCTTCTTTGCGGTAATGGTCACGGACATCATTTTGTTGGACCTTTTTAATTCACTTGGCCTGCCGACATCAACCACGGTATCCATTGTTTTTGAATTATTGGGAAGTGCTCTGGCTGCCGCGGCTTATACACTCTTAATGGATGGAGCGTCGCTTGCGAATGTTATCGATTACATCAATAGCTCCAAGTCTCTGACAATTGTTTCCGGTATTTTGATTTCCGTTGCCGTCGCCTTCGTAACGGGCGCAGTTGTTCAATACATTACCCGCCTGATATTTACTTTCAATTTTGAAAAGATGTACCGCCGCGTGGGCGGCGTTTTCGCCGGCATCGCTTTGACGGCCATTTTCTATTTTCTCGTGATGAAAGGAGCCAAGGGGGCAAGCTTCATGCAGCCCGAATGGATCCTGTTCATGAATGAAAATACTTGGCCAATTGTTGGAACCTTATTTGTGGTTCTTTCAGTTGTTTTTCACCTTCTCATCATTGTCTTCAACGTCAATATCTTCAAAATTGTGATTTTGGCCGGCACATTCTCTTTGGCTTTCGCCTTTGCCGGCAATGACCTCGTGAACTTTGTCGGTGTTCCCCTTGCGGCTTGGGACTCCTATCAGGAATGGGTAGCTTCAGGCGCTGCCGCCGAAGCCTTTACCATGGAAGGCCTTTTAAAACCGACTGTGGCTGCCACCGGCTTTCTGCTTTTCTCAGGCCTTGTCATGGTGCTCACGCTTTGGTTCTCAAAGAAAGCTCAAATCGTCATTCAAACATCCATTAACCTTTCTTCCAGCAATTCCGGTGAACAGGAACAATTCGGAAGTTCCTTGCCCGGCCGCATGATTGTTCGTGCCAGTATGGGACTGGGGCAAGTCATTCACCAGATCATTCCGATTTCCGTACAAAAAGGTATTGATCGCCGCTTTGAGCCCAAGAAACTTCAACGCGGTGAAACACCTCTGCCTTTTGACTACGTTCGCGCCTCGATTAATCTTGTCGTCAGCGCGGCATTGATCGCCTCGGCCACGAGCCTTCAGTTGCCGCTATCGACCACGTATGTCACCTTCATGGTTGCCATGGGTTCATCCTTTGCAGATGGCGCCTGGGATCGTGAAACAGCGGTTTACCGTATTTCCGGCGTGCTGACGGTGATCAGCGGTTGGTTCCTGACTGCTTTGAGCGCCTCAACCATGGCTGCCATCGTTTGCGGTTTTACGCTCTGGGGCGGACCGATTGCGGCACTAATTTTGGCCGTGGGATCAACCGTTCTCTTAATCCGATCCAACCTTCGTACAAAACTTGACACCGTCAATATGCGGGCCGATCTTGACACGCGTTATGACGCGAAAAAGGTTCAAGAATTGGTTGATCAAAAGGCTGACGCCAGTTTTGAAAAAACGCTTACCGTTTTCAATCAATTGGTCCATGAATTTCTCAATGACAACGAAAGCGCTCTGCGTCGTGTCAAAACCAGTAGTTCTGATTTGTTCGATGAAATGAGTGCTGATCGGGGACTGTATTACCGCATGGCTAACTCAAGCTTTAAGCCTACCAAGGATGACTTTGACGCCCGCTATTGCTACTACCGAATTTTCACCAATATTCGAGAAATCGGTCGTTCGCTGCAATCTTTGAGCAAACAGGCCACTGATCACGTAGCCAATCGCCATCGTATTTTCCAAGGTGACTTGAAAAATGACCTTTTAAGCCTCGTAGGTTATCTCGACAAAATTGCAACAGGTTCCGACAAAAAGTTGGATATCCACGCCATTCTTACCCACTCTCATGAAGCCATTGAGTTGATTGACCATATGCAGGCTGAGCTTTTGCGCAAAATACCCAATGCCGGCTTATCCGTTCGTGGCAGTGAGCTTTATCTAAATTTCCTGGTTTTCGCCCGTGAGCTTGTTAATCGTTGTGCGATTGCAGCCGCGCTTGAAAACCGACTGGCAACAATTGTTGCCCAACCGTCCTCGAAGTAAGAGCTAGTGTGTTCTTGCTTCTTTCTCCACGTCGGGCAACTGACGTGGAGTTTTTTTTCTTTTGTTGGGCCTCTCTATAATTCAATACCTCTTTAACTGAAGTTTGATTTTTATGTCGGATCATCGTTTAGGGATTGTTGTTGAGGGAGGTGGCATTCGTGGAATTTATGCCGCCGGTGTTTTAGATGTCCTGTCAGACCTTAATCTTCCTGTCAAAGGCGTCATTGGCGTATCAGCAGGCGCTGTTCACGGCTGTTCATTTGTTTCCGGCCAAAAAGGCAGAAGTCTTCGTTTCTACAAACGCTTTTGCGGCGATGACCGTTTTTTCAGCTTTAAAACGTTAATCAAAACTGGCAATATCGTAGACACCCAGTTTTGCTACCACGATATCCCCTACATCTACGATCCGTTCGATAACGATACCTTTAAAAATTCCGGCATTGCTTACTATGTCACCTGTACCAATGTTGAAACCGGAGAGCCAGAATATCTGCATTTAACGGATATGGAAAAAGAAATTGACGGTTTGAGAGCTTCAGCGTCTCTGCCCTACGTTTCTCAAATCGTGGAATTTCGAGGTAAAAAGCTGCTCGATGGCGGCTGCTCTGACCGTATTCCTTTAAAAGCATTCGAAAAATTAGGATTTGACCGCAATATCGTTATTTCCACTCAACCGCGTGAACACAAGGTCAAAGATCGGGATGCGTATCTGGCAAAACTCTTTTACAGAAAATACCCCCAGTTCTGTGAAACATTTGCCCATTCCCCTTTGACCTATGAACAAACACAAAAAGATATTGACGAAGCGTCTCAAAAAGGCAATGCATTTGTCATTCGGCCACAGACGTCTTTGGGTATTAAACGTCTGACTCATGATCCTCAAGATGTGCAGCGCGGCTACGATGCGGGACAACGAGATGCTCTGGCCCTAGTCCCTGCTCTGAAAAACTGGATTCAACAAGCTCTTTAACGGTTTAACCAACGGCAAAATGCTTTGCCGTTTGAATTGACGCTTAGCTTTATTTTGCGTACATCTGCCTTTCGGGGCTTCACGGAAAGTTCCTTCAAAAGACCGCTTCTAAATACGTGCAGGGAGAAAGATTTTGCTTGGCCGTAGCGCTTAAGAAGCTTCTCTAAATTGCTCTTGGTAACGCGGATGGAATCAATAGCAAGGAGTTCATCACCAACACAAAGCCCCGCAAGCTCGGCGACTCCCGCTTCATCGAGTTGACTGACTTTAAGTGCGTTTGTTCCGGACAAGGTCGCCTGCAACACTTCCCGTTCAATGGGAAGTTTCTCTTCGGTCAAGTCAATGCCCATCGTTTTGAGTACACGCTTGTAGTCCGGTTCCTCGCAACCGTAAACCCAACGGTCGATTTCCTCACTCACGTCAATTCCGGTCGCCTCGAAAATGATCTCCGGCATCATCTCTTCATCTAGGCCGGCATAGTCTTTGCCCACCTCTTTAAATTGCTGCCACGCAAAACGCAAAACATCATCTAAAGAGTGTTTGCCTACGCTTTCTTTCTGAATGAAAGCGTCCAAGGCCATGGCAACAAGCGCCCCTTTGTCGTAGTAACTCGTGACCGAACGGCTTCGGTTGGTTCTGACTTTATAGTATTTAATCCAGGCGTCAAAGGAAGATTCGGCCAAACTTTGTCGATTTTTCGCACTGCCCAAATAATGGCGGTTTAAGGTTTCGGACAAGGATTTCAGATAGCTTTCTGTATCCGTCGCACCACTTCGCGCGGTCAACAGCGCATCGTAATAACTTGTGAAACCTTCAAAAACCCACAACAGGTTCGTGTAAGTTTCCTGCGTTAAGTCATAGGGAATAAAAACGGAAGGCTTGACCCGCTTAACCCACCAAGCATGAAAGTACTCATGGGTAAAAAGCTCCAAAAGCTTAGCGTAACCGGCACTGATGGTTGTCTCACTCTCAATGGGTAAATCAAAAAAGGAAGCCGCCAGTGCAGTGCTTGCGCGGTGCTCGAGTCCTCCGTATAAATTCTCACTTAAATTTAAGAAGAAACAGTAAGATGCAAAAGGAGCTTTGCGTGTCTTTGGCTCAAAAAACGAAATAACCGTTTCCACACAACGCTTAACATCGCTTTTGAGTCGTTGCCGGTCAAACGGCGGCACCTTCCCACTTAAAATGATTCGGTGGCAAACGCCATAAGCTTTGAATTCAATAGCTTGCCAGGGACCAATTTCCATCGGCGAATCAATTAATTCGTCGTAGTTTTCGGCTTGATAGCGCCCAAAACCATTTTCTTTGATTTCAAGAGGTGAAAGCTCTGTTGCCACTTGCCAGCTACCTACCCCTTTGGGTTCACAAATCTCTACTTCTATCGCCTCTTTTTCGCTTCCGATCGGGTACAGACACAAACTTGAGAAGGTTAAAAAACCTCTGTCAGTATCTAAATAAGCCCGCCGAACTGATGGGTCCTGGGCAAAGACTTCATAGCGGACGGTCACTCTCCGCTGTTTATCACCGAGCTGTACGCGCCACGTGCTTTTATCGACTTTGCGGCAGTCGAAAGACTGGCCGCCGCATAAAACATCCAAGGACTGAATTTCTGCTGCCATATCCCGAATCATGTAGCTGCCGGGAAGCCAGGCAGGCAGACGCAACAATAATTCATCGCAAGCGCTCAGTACCAATTCAACGTGAAATGTTCCTGAGTAAGGAACAGGAGTAACTGTATAACGCAATGTCATTTCCACACACTCCTTGGCTGAGCGCTTTTTCTTATCACTCGGCCTTTTCACCCTCTACAGGCAAATCAAACCATTCTTCATCCTCGTCGGTCGTCTGGAATTCTGCCACCGGTTGAGCCTGAACAGCCACGGGTTCTTCGGGCGACTGTTTTACCTCCTCGGCCTGAGCATTTTCAATTTCACGGGTTGCTTGCTTAATGGCATCTTCACCCATGATGCCGGCCAAAGCAATCAAATGACGCAAGACGGCATTGACAGCCTCGCTGGTAGCGAAAACGCGAGCCACATCCGCATCAAGCGTAATGAGCGCATTGCGGCTGGGAGCTGTTTGGCGACGGGCAACCGTGCCGCGTCCTGCCATAGCGGCACGGGCTCGGGGACCGGACCGTACTCCGTATAGATTCTCAGCGAAATCATCGCGACGCTTAGAGAAACCACCCCTGCGGTCATCTCTGCGTTTATCACGGCGAGCAAAATTATCGTCACGACGTCCAAAGCCGTCTTCTCGACGATCAAATCGACGATCAGAACGGCGCTTGAAACCATCACGATCGTCAAAGCGGCGGTCTGAGCGACGCGGACGATCCTCAAAACCAAAATCATCACGATGGCTGCCCGCTTCTTCCCAAGGTTTACGCATTTTTTGTTTTCCTTTTATAAACGCGCTTTGTAATCAATCAGTTGCGCGAATAGTTTATGTAAGATGGGCGCGATCTTAGCAGAAAACACAACAAGTCATTGGAAATCGTGCATTAACATTTTCTTTCTTCTTTGCGCAATCTTTTGCTTAAAAGCACAATTTGCTCGGAATAACTTCAGTACACTATGAAGTAGGAAGGGAAGAGAGCCATCTTCCCACTCTTTCTAATAACAAAACAAAAAGAGGGATCTATATGGCACAAGCATTACAAGTAACATTCCATGGTATCAGTCGTTCCGAAGCGGTAGAACAAGCTGTACAAAAAGAATTGAACGATTTGAGCAAATTTGACCGTAACTTGGGCCCCTGCCACGCCACCATCACTCAAGAAGGCCATCAGACGATGGGCGCCTACACTGTGCGTGTCACAATTGTTGCCTCCGGCAGCGACTTGGTGGTCTCCCGCACCAACAATGACGTGATGCTTGCCATCAGAGAAGCCTTTGATACGCTACGCCGCTCAGTGAAAGACGCTGCGGAAAAATTGCGCGGTCATTAATCATTACTGATTAAGTCAAGGGGATCTCTAAAAAGATCCCCTTTTTTCTGAGCTACACTTAGCCCAATCAACCTTTTCTAACAAAGGAAATAAAAATGCCTTCCATCGCTCGTATTGAAGAGTTGGCTCAGGAATTCACCCGCATCCGCCGTGAATTCCATGCCCATCCGGAATTAAGCAACCAAGAATTTGAAACTTCTAAGAAAATCGCCCAATACCTGACTCAATGGGGTATTGAAGTTCACACCGGAATCGGCGGAACGGGCGTTGTCGGGGTTCTGAAAAACGGAAACGGCACTAAACGCATTGCCTTGCGTGCTGATATGGATGCACTGCCCATTACAGAAGCCAATCATTTTGAACATGCTTCAAAAAATACCGGAGTCATGCACGCCTGCGGCCACGATGGTCATATCACGGGACTTTTGCTGGCTGCCCGTTATCTTTCCGAAACGAAAAACTTCAACGGTACGGTCATTTTTGTCTTCCAACCCGGTGAAGAAGGCGGATTCGGCGCTCAACACATGATTGCCGACGGGCTTATGGAGAAGTTCCCGGCTGACTTCTACCTTGGCTGCCACAACTGGCCTGAAACACCGGCGATGAAAATTGGCATTAACAAAAAGGCCATGATGGCAAGCGGCAACGTCTTCAAAATTGATGTTGATGGCCGCGGCTCTCACGGCGCCATGCCCAATTTGTCCATTGATCCCGTGTTCACGGCTATTCAAATCTGCGAATCTATTCAGGGCATTATCACTCGTATGAAACGCCCGATTGACCCGGCTGTTTTAAGTATTTGCAAGATTGAAGCCGGTACGGCCTATAACGTGGTGCCCGATCATGCTAGCATTTTAGGCACCGTCAGAACGTTTGACGATAAGGTCACTGACATGGTCGAGGAAAAACTTGATCAAATCAGCCGCAACGTCGCACAAGCTTTCGGTGCAAAAGCCCATCTTACTTTCACGCGTCAATACGCTCCGGTTATCAATACGCCGGAATGCGTTGACCGAGTTCAAAACGCCGTGAAAGAACTCTATGGAGAAGACCGCCTGCACGAACAAGAACCGGTCATGCCTTCGGAAGACTTCGCGGACTACCTGCAAACCACGCCCGGCGCCTTCTTCTTCGTGGGTTCCGGCGACGGTTCGCATCGCTTAGAAGGACACGGAGACGGCCCGTGCTTATTGCATAACTCGTCTTACGATTACAACGACGCCTGCTTACCGATTGCGGCAAGCGTTTTTGCCCGTGTGACAGAAGACTACTTGCGTTAATTCTCTGATTTATTCTTCCCCTTGCTGAAGTTTTTCAACAAGGGGATTTTTTATCCTTTCGGATTGCCACAATTGGATTAATCCCAGCCCCCAGGCTCGCTAAAATCATTCCCATTGGAGTGATCAACATGGCGCTAAATACAAACTTTAAAACCCTTGATATTCGTGAAGTGCTCGATGCCACTCACATGAGGGGAAGGGACATCACCTTTATTGATGACTTTTCTTCTGAAGAAATCCTCAGTCTGTTTCAAGCAGCGGAAATGTTCGAGCCCTTTATGCGAACGGGGTTAAATCTTTTAAATGGGAAAGTACTCTACACCTTGTTTTTTCAGCCCTCTACCCGCACACGCTGCTCGCATGAAAACGCCATGCTTCGCTTGGGAGGCTCTGTTATCACTGAAACGGATCCCTTGCACAGCGCCTCTTTTGCCAAAAATGAGTCCTTAGCCGACAGTCTGCGAGTGACTTCAGAATATGCCGATGTCATTGTCATGCGTCATCCCGATGACAAAGAGGCGCTGCAAGCATTAAATGCCACTGAAGGTTACTGCGCTCCGGTTATTTCCGGAGGCTACGGTCATGTAACTCATCCGACTCAAGGCCTTTTGGATGCCTATACTTGTTGGCGGGCCTTCGGCGAGCTATCCAAAGTCACTGTCGCCATTGCAACCCCGGACTTATCACGAGCTCGCTCCGGTCACTCATTTGCTTTAACACTCGCCGCCTTAGGCGCCAAAATCATTTACACCGGAACCAGTGCCTTACCGATACCAGAAATCGTTCGTCATAAATTGACGGTCATGGGAGCTCATTTTGAAGAGCATTTTGATTTGACAAAGAAAGAAAATGAAATCCTCTACATGGATGAAAAGGCTGACTTAATTTATCTACCCGGCTGCTCAGTAAAAAAGGATGATCCCAACCGGGCGGATTTTGAAAGAAAAATGGCGAATTTCTACATCTCGCTGGAAATGCTCCAAACCATTAAAGATAAAACTGGCAAAATAGTTGGACTTCATCACTCTTTACCCCGCAATCCTGGCGAATTCGATTTCACCATCGACAACACCGAACATCAACTCTACTTTAAAGCCATCGGCTTTTCTGTAGCTTTGCGTATGGCACTGTTGGCTGCGGTTGTAGGGGTTCATTAGCTTCTGGGAATTTTAAACATGCGCATTGTGATCGCTCTCGGAGGGAATGCTCTTTTAAAGCGAGGAGAACCCATGCACTATGAAGTGCAGCAGACCAATGTGCGCATGGCGTGTCAGCAAATTGCGAAAGTTTTACCTGGCAATGAACTCATCATCACGCACGGAAACGGACCTCAAGTAGGACTCATTGCGCTACAACAGAATGCTTACCCCAATGTACCCATGTATCCGCTTGATGCAATTGGCGCAGAATCTGTTGGTATGATCGGTTACATGATTGCTCGGGAACTCACCAATGTCGTTTCCCGATCCATCACTGTCATCAATGTTTTGACGCAAACAGAAATTGATCCAAATGATCCGGCTTTTAAACACCCGACCAAACCCATCGGTCCCATCTACACAAGAGGAGAAGCTGAAAAACTTAGTCAAACACACGGTTGGACAATGGCCTCTGACAACGATAAATTCCGACGCGTTGTAGCCAGCCCCGATCCTCAAAGGATATTGGGATTGTCAGCGCTTAAGACACTAATTGAAAACAGGCATCTTGTCGTTTGCTGCGGCGGAGGCGGTGTGCCAGTTTATTTTGATAGTGAAGGACAGCTTAACGGAGCCGAAGCGGTGATTGATAAAGATCTTGCTTCTTCACTTCTGGCCATCTCGATTAATGCAGATCTGTTTGTTATTGCAACAGATGTCGATGGTGTTTACACGGACTGGGGAAAGCCCTCGCAATCACTAATCAGACAAATAGATGCCACTTCTCTACGAAGAATGTCTTTTGCTCAAGGCTCCATGGGCCCTAAAGTTGAAGCCGCTTGCCGTTTCGTTGAACAAACAGAAAGAACAGCAGTTATCGGGGCATTGGATCAAATCGAAAAGATTATTAATGGGGAGAAAGGAACACAAATACACCTATAAAAAGCCAATGCCGTAAATGCATCAAATTGTATATAAATAGATGCATCCGCACATTAATTTATATAAAAATTGATGCATATATGCATCAAAATATAAAAATAAATAACAAGTTAGGAATTATCATAACAAGGCAAAGCCACAGAGTCCTTTACCTCCCCCTTCGTGAAACGATCATCCTGAAATTATTTCGGGTACCCCACCGTAAAGAGCAAAATCGGTTCAAGATACTCAGTCAAGTTTATAGCCTTGCGAAGTTCTTCATGGTCAAATGAGGCACGAATGCATCCAGCCAGCCCCATGGCAGTGGCTGCCAAATAACAATTCTGTCCCATTGTGCCAGCATCCACATAAACACCTGTCGGGCGGGCCGTCTTAGAGCGTTCTTTATCGGCCACGAAAACGATCGTTACCGGAGCTGTCTTAACATAGTCAAATTGACGAACGGTAGAGACTTCGCGCACATCTTTGTCGGTTGTTTGTTCCAGACAATTTTGGGCCGCGTTGTAACGCCAGGCGCCATCAGCGCGCAACACATAAGACGTTACCGCGCGCAAATCCATCGTTGAAGGAACCGTTCTGCGGCCGTCTTCGTCGGTAATCCCCGCACAAGCCCAAAGAAGTGTTGATAAAACCTCTTCATCTAATTGTTTGCTTTGACAATCTCGATTAGTGCGACGTTTTTGAAGAACCTCCCCCAATGCCATATCCAATTGAAGATGAGCTTTCAAATCAATGGTTTTCATTTTCCACTTCCTTATTCATATGTATGACGAGGACTCGGTCAGAGTTTTCTCAACTTTTTCGATAATAGTCCCGCATTTTCTTTCTGTGTGCGAAATTTCCCTAAAATGCGCCTTTCTATGATTTTCTACCACCATTCCCCTGCTTTCTGAAGTGACTGTCGAAATTGTTTTTTTCTATTAAGTCATGAGGAAAAAACCATTGGATAGAATCGGCAAAGGACCATTAAAATCAGATGGCGTTGTCAATGTGCAATTTTTGATACGGATAATTCCTCTGGACTGAGCAATGGATAAGAACATCAAGATTTTCGGTGCCAAGCAGAACAATCTGAAAAACCTCAATGTTGAATTTGAAACTGGGAAAATCACGGTTGTCACGGGTGTGTCGGGTTCGGGCAAAAGCTCTTTGGTTTTTGACACGCTCTACGCCGAGGGACAGCGCCGATACGTTGAAACATTCAGCCCCTATGCTCGGCAATTTTTAGACCGCATGGATAGACCGCAGGTCGACCGTATCGAAGGGGTGCCGCCTGCCATTGCCATTGACCAAACCAATCCCGTCAGAACGTCTCGCTCAACCGTGGGCACCATGACGGAAATTAATGATCACCTGAAACTCTTTTTTGCCAGAGAGGCCAAACTCTACTGCTCTCAATGCGGCAAACTCGTCCAGGCTGACACTCCGCTCTCCGTTTACAAGGCTCTGACTTTGTGGACAACAGAGCTTGATGATCCGCGTCTTTCCATCCTTTTTGATGTTCCGGTTCCGGCAACAATGACTATCGAAGAGGTTACTGCCGGTCTGGCCGCTCAGGGATTTACCAAGATTTATGGAGAAAAAGACCATAACGGCACGCGAATTTTAGAGGTGGTCGCCGATCGATTCCGATTCAGTAAAGCCGATAAGCCGCGAGTAATCGAAGCACTGGAAAATGCGTTTAAGTTTGGAAAAGGCGAATTAACCGTCGTTGCTCAAATGGGAAACGATGAGGAAGTGCGGCGTCGCTTTTCCAACCGACTATCTTGTGCCGACTGTGGCATTGAGTATCAAAAGCCCACCGATGCGACTTTCAGTTTCAACTCACCTCTTGGTGCCTGTGAAACCTGCCGAGGTTTCGGACGAGTCATCGGTGTGGATTACTCCCTGGTCATTCCGGATGAATCGCTTACGCTTGAAGGCGGTGCGATCAAACCGTGGAACACCAAAACAAACGCCGAATGTCTCAAAGACATGAAGCGTTATGCCAAGCGTGACGGCATTCGCTTGGATGTTCCGTACCGGGAGCTCACACAAGAAGAAAAAGACTGGGTCATTAACGGAGAACCCGGTTGGAGCCGCAAGTGGACTCGACAATGGTACGGTGTCAAGCACTTTTTTGAGTGGCTTGAATCCAAAGCTTATAAGATGCACGTCCGGGTACTGCTTTCGCGCTATCGAAACTATCAGGAGTGTCCGGACTGCCACGGCGCGCGTCTGAAACCGGAGGCTCTTTTATGGCGTGTCGGGTCAGAAAAGGCGGCCGAGCGTGCTTGCCAAGGATTAAATTTCAAACGTCACCGCCCTGCAGGCAGTACCTACTCCGAAGAAATTCTTAGCCATCTTCCGGGGCTTAATCTTTATGATTTGATGCGGCTGCCGCTATCGAGACTATTGGAATTCTTTGAAGTCATTCGAGACGAAGGGCAAACGGATGAAGCTGGCAGCATGGTTGTTGACGAGATTCTCTCACGCCTTCGCTACCTCGTCGATGTGGGCGTAGGTTATCTCACGCTTGAGCGGCAAAGCCGGACACTATCGGGCGGCGAAGTGCAACGTGTCAATCTCACCACGGCCTTGGGAACTTCTCTCGTTAATACCCTTTTTGTACTTGACGAACCCTCAATCGGCCTGCACCCGCGCGACATGGACCGAATCAACCGTGTGATGCAACGACTCAAAAAATCCGGCAACACTTTGGTTGTAGTTGAACACGATCCCCAAGTTATGCTCGCCGCCGACACCATTTATGACATGGGTCCCGGCCCCGGAGAAAAAGGCGGCTCGATTATTTTCAAGGGAACGCCGAAAGACATTATTCAAGCCGATACATTAACCGCCCGTTATTTAAGCGGACGAGAACGCATCAGCGCCACGGCAACTCTCAGAAAAATAAACGCCAAAACGCCCAGTTTAATTTTGAAAGGCGCCCGACAGCATAACTTAAAAGACATCTCTCCTCGCTTTCCGATTGGTGTTCTGACCGTTGTGACCGGCGTTTCGGGTTCAGGCAAGTCCACTCTTATTGAAAACATCTTAGTGCCGGCTCTTTACAAAGCCAAAGGCATGCCAACGGAATCCCCCGGTCAATTTAAGGAATTGATCGGAGCCGATTTGATTGAAAATATTCACTACGTGGACCAATCACCCATCGGTAAAACCACAAGGTCTAATCCGGCTAGCTACGTTGGCGCCTTTGATGCCATCCGTAATCTCTTTGCACAAACCGACACGGCCAAAGCGAGAGATTACAAAGCCGGAACGTTTAGCTTCAATTCGGGCGATGGCCGCTGTCCGGTGTGCGGCGGCAACGGCTTTGAGCATATCGAGATGCAATTTCTCTCGGATGTTTACCTGCGCTGTTCAGCCTGTAACGGCACCCGCTACCGTCCGGAAATACTGGAAGTCACGATTGAACGGGAAGGTAAGTCATTCAATATCGCCGACGTTCTCGATTTGTCTGTCTCTCAGGCTTGTGAATATTTCAAGAATGACCCGGCCATCGTCTCAAAATTAGAACCGCTCCGTAAGGTCGGTCTGGATTACATCAAACTGGGGCAGCCGGTTCCAACCTTGTCCGGTGGTGAGGCTCAGCGCTTAAAGATTGCGGGCTTTTTGGCTCAGAAAAATTCCCAAGCCAGTAAAAATGATTTGTTCATCTTTGACGAACCGACGACCGGACTTCATTTCGATGACATCGACAAACTTATGCGCTCTCTTCAAGAGCTTATCGACCGAGGCAACACCGCCATTGTCATCGAACACAATCTCGATGTCATCAACTGTGCCGATTGGGTCATTGACTTAGGTCCCGAAGGTGGGAATGCGGGTGGTGAAATCGTTGTTCAGGGCACCTTGGATGACTTAATCGCTGAAAAGAAGTCCTACACAGGTCAGGCGCTTCAAACATACAGAAAAACGCTCACTCAAGAAAATACTTCGGCTTATTTCATTGAAGAAAGTGCTAAAAATGCTGCTTTGACGACAGCGACCGCAGCTTCGGACGTTATTGCGATAAAAGGCGCCAAAGAACACAATTTAAAGAATATTTCTGTCGATATTCCTCACAATCGTTTTACGGTGGTGACAGGGGCATCGGGTTCGGGCAAGTCGACACTGGCTTTTGACATTGTGTTTAAAGAAGGTCAGCGCCGCTACTTGGAATCACTCAACGCCTATGCTCGCTCCATTGTGCAGCCTGCCAGCAAACCCGATGTGGATTCCATCACCGGCATCGCGCCGACCGTTGCCATTGAGCAGAGGACATCACGTGGGGGACGCAAATCCACCGTTGCCACCATGACCGAGCTCTACCACTTTATGCGACTGCTTTTTGTAAAGCTCGGACATCAATACTGTCCTGACTGCGGGGTCGAAGTTGAGCCCAAATCGTTCCCGGCCATTGTTTCAACCGTGATGAGTCGCTATAAAAATGAAGCGATTCACATCATGGCCCCATTGGTCAGTAAGCGCAAAGGCATTTACACCGATTTGGCTAAATGGGCGCAGAAAAAGGGCTATCCGCGACTTTATGTTGACGGTAAATTCGTGAGCACGGAAAAGTTTCCGAAACTAGCCCGCTACAAGGATCACACAATTGAATTACCGGTTGCGGAAGTGACCGTAAAAGCTGAAGATGAAAAGACTCTCAAGCGTGCCCTTCAAGAAGCAATCACCATTGGCAAAGGTGTTTTAACGGTCCTCGATGAAAACGGTTCAGAAACGATTTTCTCCACCCATCGGGCTTGCCCCATCTGCGGCAGAAGTTTTCCGGAATTGGACCCGAGACTATTTTCTTACAACTCATCGATGGGGTGGTGCCCGACCTGTTTCGGCACCGGTCTTTTGATTGAAGGCTTTGATGAAAACGCGACTGGAGAAGAAAGAATATGGGCCGATGCTCAAGCGAAACCCTGTCCCAGCTGCCACGGCGAGCGCCTCAACGAAGTGGCTCGTGCGGTGAAATTTGCAGGCTTAAACATTTCGCAAATGGCACACATGACCGTAAGTGAGGCTTCAAACTTCTTTAAGAAACTTAAGCTCTCAGGACGTGAGGCCAATATCGCTGAAGATGCGTTAAAAGAAATCGTATTAAGGCTGCAATTTTTGGAAAAAGTGGGACTGGGCTATCTGACGCTTGACCGCTCATCTCCCAGTTTGTCCGGAGGAGAAGCGCAGCGCATTCGTTTGGCTTCGCAGCTTGGCAGCAATCTTCAAGGGGTGTGCTACATCCTTGATGAACCGACGATTGGCTTACATCCGCGCGACAATCGTCTATT
The DNA here is from genome assembly GCF_024733725.1 of Parasutterella secunda. NCBI lineage: Bacteria > Pseudomonadati > Pseudomonadota > Betaproteobacteria > Burkholderiales > Sutterellaceae > Parasutterella > Parasutterella secunda. The sequence goes on along the minus strand of NZ_JANRHP010000002.1, from coordinate 13,115 downwards.
GCTTGATTCTCTTAAAGCGCTTGTCGATAAAGGCAACACGCTCTTAGTGGTCGAACACGATGAAGATACGATCCGTGAAGCAGACTATGTCATTGATGTTGGGCCTGGGGCCGGTGTGCGAGGCGGTGAAATTATCGCCACGGGCACAGTCTCCGATATCGTGAAAAACAAACGCTCTTTGACGGGCCGCTATCTGCGCAAGCCGATTGAGCATACATTTATCCCGCAAAGACCAGTTGACAGCAACACACAATGGCTCACGATTAAAGAGCCGCGACTCAATAACCTTAAAGCTAACGAGGTTCGAATCCCTCTTGGCAGGCTCACTGTTCTTACCGGCGTATCGGGTTCTGGTAAAAGCAGTTTTGCCCGAGGGGTGCTCCTGCCCGTTTTAACGGAAACACTATCGGAAAAGAAACCCTACGAGGGTGAACTTTGCAAGAGCATTGAAGGCTTTGAACATGTCGATCGTGTTTTAGAGGTGGATCAAACGCCGATTGGTAAAACACCTCGTTCGTGTCCTGCCACCTACATTGGCTTTTTGGACGCCATCCGACGTGTTTTCGCAGGCACCAATGAGGCTCAGGCCAGAGGCTACGGCATATCGCGCTTTTCTTTCAATATGAAAGGCGGACGCTGCGAGCTTTGCGAAGGGCAAGGCGTTCGAACCATTGAAATGAATTTCCTGCCGGACGTGAAGATTCCGTGCGAAGCATGCGGCGGACTTCGTTACAACGCTCAAACACTTGAGGTTCTTTGGAAGGGAAAATCCATCGGACAAATCCTCGCCATGGACGTGGACGAAGCTGTTGACTTTTTCAGCACCCAGTCTTCCATCGCTCATGCGCTCAAACTGATGCAGGATGTCGGATTGGGGTACTTAAGTCTAGGGCAACCCTCGCCTACCTTGTCAGGAGGCGAAGCCCAACGCATAAAACTGGTCACTGAACTCATCAAGGCTCGCGACGACATTAAGCGACGAGGTTACAAGGCCCCCAGAACGGTCTACGTATTAGACGAACCGACCGTCGGTCTTCACATGGCCGATGTTGAAAAATTGATTGCCGTGCTGCATCGATTGGTCGATGCCGGCAACACAGTTATTGTGATCGAGCACAATCTCGATATCATGGCTCAAGCGGACTGGATTATCGACATGGGACCGGAAGGTGGTGTTGACGGCGGCAATGTGGTTGCCTGCGGAACTCCTGCTGAAGTTATGAATGCGCAGTCGCACACAGCCAAAGCGCTAATCGATTTTAAGCGGGCGCATGACAAAATCAAGCGGACTTAATCAACCGAACTGGAAAAATCTTATAGTCCACCACGGAATTTTCCTATAGTGGACAGGAGATTTTTTGTCGCCAAATTTCAGGGGAATTCCCCCTGAACGTGATTAAATTTCGTTGCTAAAATGCAAGTTTAAGCATAGTCCTTGAGCATCTCCCGTTCTTGCGCCGCGCACCGGTCTGAGCTCATTTAAAGGACTGCGCCTTGCTCTGAAAATAAAACACCACTTACTTCGAGGAAATCGATATGTCAAAGAAACTCTCTGCACTTTTGGCGGGGCTTGTTGTGTTGACCGCTTCGGCTAACGCTGCTGAACTCAACGCCTATACCATCATGCCTGAGAAGTACGCCTCCCAAATCTTTGCGCAATTCACAAAGGATACGGGCATTAAGGTGAACTTCCTGCGCTTCTCTACGGGTGAAGCATTGGCAAGATTAACAGCAGAAAAAGGCAATCCTCAAGTTGACGTTTTGTTAGGCGGCCCGGCTGACATGTATGCCGCAGGTGTCACGGAAGGCATTTTGGAAGCCTACCGTCCTGCCAACTCTGATGCGATTTCTTCGGCCTATCGTGATCCCAATAACTACTGGACCGGTATCGGTTTGATTCCGCTTTGCTTCCTCACCAACACCAAGTTCTTGGAAAAGAACAAGATGCAAGCCCCGACCAAGTGGGCTGATTTGCTTGATCCGCGCTATAAGAACAATCTGCAAATGGCCGATGCCCGCACGTCCGGCACGGCTACCGAACGTATTTATTCGCTTGTGAAAGTGATGGGCGAAGATGAGGCGTTCAAGTTCCAAAAAGCCATGAACGCCAACGTTCAGATGTACACCAAGAGCGGTGCGGGCGGTGCCATGCCGATCGCCACGGGTCAATGCGCATCCGGCATTTTCTACATTGTGGACGCTCTCGATATCCAACAACAAGGTTATCCGGTCACGATTACCTATCCTGAAGACGGCGTGAGCTTCGGTATTGAAGCAACGGGTGTTGTCAAGGGTGGTAAGAACAACGCCGAAGCCAAGAAGTTCGTTGACTGGGCAACCTCTAAGAAGTTCGCTGAATTCATCGTGGCTAACAAGATCAACTATGTGCCGACACGCAATGACGTGAAGACCAGTAATCCGATTTTGGACCTCACGAAGATCAAGACGATTTCTGTCGATGTAACGTGGAAGGGTGAAAAGCGTAAAGAATTCACGCAACGCTGGATCAATGAAGTGATCAAGTAGGTTGCTTAACATTTGCGCTTAAACTCACCAGAGACAGGGTCGGCAGTGGCTAGATCCTGTTTCTGGCGTTCGTTTTTCATTGCTGATTAATTTCTCCATGAGTTCGTCTGCATCATCTGCTAATAGAGACACGGCTACCAAGCTAACGGTCGTTATGCTTTGGCTCTTGTTGGGTGTCTTTGTTCTTTATCCGCTGTGCCGTTTGTTTGCCATGACCTTTTGGGTTGACGGCAACTTCACCTTTGAAAACCTCCGCCCCTTCTTGGATAACTGGTATGACAGACGCTCTGCTGTCAACAGTATTTTGCTGGGCTGCTCAGTTGGAGTGGCCGGTACGGCATTAGGTTTCGTTTTCGCATTTGTAACAACGCGCTTGAATCTGCCCACCTGGCTCAAGTTCGCGTTAAGCGCCATTACTATTCTGCCCCTTATTTCTCCTCCGTTTACAAGCAGTATCGCCTTGACTCTTTTGCTTGGTCCCAACGGCATGGTGTTGCAGTTTTTTGGGCTGGATAACTTTAATTTCTATGGCTTCTGGGGAACGTTTATTTCAGAAACGCTCACTTTCTTCCCCGTTGCCTTTATGACGATCTCCACGATTTTGGCTCGCATCGATCCGAATCTTGAAGACGCCGCTTATTCGTTGGGCGCCTCTAGCTCCGAAGTCTTCAGAACGGTGACGCTGCCGCTTGCCGCTCCCGGTATTGCCAACGCATTCTTGTTGGTTTTCTCCTGCTCGCTCGCGGACTTCGCTACACCTCAGGTTTTGGGCGGTCACTCTTTCCCTGTTCTGCCGACGCAAGCTTATTTGCAAATCACCGGCATGTACGACTTTAAGGGTGGTGCGGCTTTATCCTTCATGCTCTTAATCCCGGCCTTGGTTGTCTATGCGTTGCAGCACTACTGGGTCAGCAAAAAGAGTTACGTCACCGTAAGCGGTAAAGCGGGCGGCAAGAGTAGCATCAAGGGACCAGGCATTGCGCTTACCTCTTTGATGGCTTCAATTGTCGCGGTTGTCGTGGCTTTCATCATTGCCATTTACGCCGTCATTTTGGTTGGTTCGCTCGTTAAGGTTTGGGGCGTCAACAATACCATCACGTTTGATAACTACAACTACGTGTTCACTCACGGCATGAAGGCGATCAAAGATACGCTCATCATCGCCTGTATCGGCACACCGTTGGGCGGCCTTTTGGCGGTTCTCGTCGGCTACGTGACGACTCGTCTGAAGATTCGCGGACACAAGACGCTTGAGACGGTTTCGCTATTGAACTACACGCTGCCGGGTACGGTTGTCGGTATCGCCTACATCATTGCCTTTAACGATAAGCCGATTGTGCTCACCGGTACGGTTTATATTTTGATTGCCGCTTACCTCTTCCGATACTCGTCAGCCGGTATCCGTAATGTGATCGCCGCGTTAACGCAGATTGATCCTTCCATTGAAGAGGCTAGCCGCAGTCTTGGTGCCGGATCGACTCGTACCTTCATATCGATTACGATCCCGCTTGTGCTGCCGGCAATCCTTGCTGGTATGAAGTACCTTTTCATTCACTCCATGACGGCCATCAGCGCAACGATTTTCCTCATTTCCGTAAACTGGACGCTGATCACAACGCGTATTTTGGAATGCATGACTGAACTTCAGTTCGCACAAGCCTGCGCCTTCTCTGTCATCTTGATTTTGCTCGTCTTCGCGGCCTCCGGCACGATGACGCTGCTTGCTAAAGTACTCTGCCGTACCGGCGACCATATTGGAGCCTGATAAATCATGTCCGTATCTCTTACTTTGAAAAATATTTCTCGCCGCTACGTCAAAGACAATGAAGAGTTCATGGCGGTTAATAACGTTAACCTAGAAGTTAAGCCCGGTGAGTTTTTAACGTTTCTTGGACCGTCCGGATGCGGTAAAACGACGACCCTTCGCATGATCGCCGGCTTTGAAACACCGACAAGCGGTCAAATTTTGATGGATGGCGTTGACATCACCCATGTTCCGGCCAATGAACGCGGCTTGGGCTTTGTGTTCCAAAACTATGCCCTTTTCCCGCACATGAAGATTTTCGACAATGTTGCCTACGGTTTGAAAATTCGTGGAGAAACCGGAGAGGCGGCTGCTAAGAAAGTGCGTGAAGCGCTTGCCATGGTGGGGTTGACCAAAGAAGAAAAACGTTACCCGAATCAACTCTCGGGTGGCCAGCAGCAACGCGTTGCCTTGGCCCGTGTATTGGTTCTGCGTCCCAAGCTTTTACTCATGGATGAACCGCTTTCCAACCTTGACGCCAAGCTTCGTCTTCACATGAGAAGTGAAATTCGCCGAATTCAGCAAGAGTTGGAAATCACTTGTCTATATGTGACGCATGATCAAAAAGAAGCCCTGACAATGTCAGACCGCATTATGGTGATGAACCGCGGACACATTGACCAGTTGGGTACGCCTATGAATCTCTACGAAGATCCGGCAACACCTTTCGTGGCAGACTTTATCGGTCAAGCCAACCTCCTGCAAGGGAAACTGGCGAGCGTTGACGAAAACGGTTGGGGACACTTTGCTGTGGCCGGCAAAGAATTGCTCGCCCGCATGGGAAAGCAAAATCCGCCTGCTATCGGTGAAAACGCTTTGCTTGTTGTCCGACCGGAAAATCTGACGATGAATGAATCCGACAACGCTATTGCGATGCGCATTGTCAATCGTCTTTTCGAAGGCGACCGCATTGATTATCACGTCGTCATTGAAGGCTCCGGACAAGAAAAACCCTTTAGCATGTCCGTTCCTTTCCTGCCCGGCACTCAAATCATTGACGAGGGCTCTACCGTCAATGTTTCCTTTAATCCACAAGCCGGCGTGATTATCAAGGGTTAATGCTTTTGCTGTGAAGCGACAAGATTTCCAACGTCTTGTCGCTTCTTGTTATCTTTTTCGCACTCTCAAGTTATCTTTCTATCCTTCTTATTGAGTTCTCATTGACTCAATCGTCAACCCACATGAATTGACCCAACCGTTAGCGACAACAATAGTCATTTAATAGCTCTAACTATTGCGTACAGCGTTGATTTCGCTAAAATCAATCCGTTTTTGTAATACCGCTGACTGTCGCAGTCATCGAATCTTTCTTTTTTCTTGATCAAAAATTTGCCATGCAAAATTGCACTCGCAGCAAAATAGCCGGCGCTATCGCTGGCATGGTGTTGGGCGACGCTCTGGGCGTGCCCGGAGAACTCTGGCCTCGTGAGAAAGTACGTGAACGCTTCGGCTGGATTGATACATTTTTAGATGGTCCTGAAGATAACATCGTTGCATGCTACTTCAAGGCGGCTCACTACACGGATGATTCTGCTCAAGCCTTTGTTGTCTTGAAAGCTCTTTTGGAATACAAGGCCGTACCGCCTGTTAAGGAATTAGCAAAGCGCTTAATCGACTGGGTCATCTCGATGAATGGCTTTGAAATTAATCTCTTGGGACCCAGCTCCAAAGCTAGTCTTTTGGCTCACAGCGAAGGCCGCGATCCGAGTCAATATCTCAAAACGGCGCTCACCAATGGAGCGGCCATGCGTATTGCACCTGTCGGCTGCTTGATTGATGCGGACAACCCTGAATTGCTGGCAAAAACTGTCGCTGACATCTCCAAAGTTACGCATGGAACTGACGTGGCCATCGCCGGTGCTGCCATGGTTGCTCAAGCCGTTGCAAGTGGCGTTGCCGGACGCTCTTGGGATGAGGCTGCCGATGATGTTTTAGCGATTTTTGATATCGCTAAAACTTATGGCGAACCTACTTGGGCAGCTTCGGTTAAACGTCGTTTTGAATTAGCGTTGGATGCAGCCCGCAATATTCATGATCCCGAAGAATATTCACGCTGGATTTACGAAGTCATCGGAACGGGGACGATGACAAGCGAGTCTGTGTCGGCTGCTTTAGCCGTGGCTTGGTTCTGCAGGGATGCAAAAAAAGCCGCCATCATGTGCGCCAACATGGGTGGAGACACCGATACGATGGGGGCAATGGCCGTAGCGATATGCGGAGCCATGAATGGCATTGAGAGTATTCCTGCTGATTGGTTAAAGACACTCGAAGAGACCAATAACCTTAATTTCTTGGAGTTGGCTGATCAAATCATCGAAACGCGCCCTGCGTTTAACAAGGATTGACTATGCGAGCCGTAAAAGAGTTGGTTAATGCCCTTAACCCTCAGAAAAAAGTCTTCATTTTAGGCTCAGCCTTTGTGGACATGATTTTAAGTGTCCACGAAATGCCGCACGCGGGCGCCGATATCGAAGGAAAATTTAAGAAAACAGTTGTAGGTGGCTGCTCCTTTAATGTAGCTGACGTGCTCTGGAAATTAGGCCTTCCGTTTGACTCCTATATGCCTGTGGGTGAAGGACAATTTGCCGATCTCGTTGAGCAGACACTCACTCGGCGCAACCTTCCCGTCTATCGTGAGCAAGGAGCAGGCGACAACGGTTGGTGCCTCTCGATTGCAGACCACACAGGAGAGCGGACCTTCATTTCGATGTTTGGCCTGGAACGGCAAATGAAGGCTCAATGGTTTGACCGATTCAACCTTTCCCAATACGACTATATCTACGTCTCGGGTTACCAAGCCGAAGGGAAAAACGGTGAAGTGCTGCTCTCCGTTCTTAACCGAAAAGCTGATAACGCTTTAATTGTTTTTGATCCGGGTCCTCGTGTTACGGAAATGGGACAGGAACGGCTTAAAGCTTTCGAAGACTTAGGCTGTCTTTATACCGTTAACTGCAGTGAAGCGATGTGGATGACCAATACGCACAATGCGACCGATGCCGCCATCGCCCTTTCGGTTCGCTCGGGCAATCCGTCTGTTGTCACCGATGGCAGGAACGGCGCGGTTTATACAGAGAAAAAACCGTCTGGATGGACGGCTAAACGCATCCCCAGCTTCAAAGTTAATCTCGTTGACACAATCGGCTCAGGCGACGCTCACACGGGCGGCCTTTTGGCTGGCCTCATGTGCGGTTTAACAATGGCCGAAGCCACGCTTATCGCCAACGCCGTTGCAGCTCATGTCACGGCAAGCGAAGGCGCCGCAACCGCTCCCACTCGCTCAGAGCTTGAACAATATTCTCTTTAATCTCTTCATTTATCATGGCTAACGACAATAACATTTCACAAATCGAAACCAACGGCGTTAATCCCGTGCCGGATAGTGAGCGCTACGGCAAACCAGCTGATCTGTTCCCAATTTGGTTTTCTTGGAATATTTCTATTTTCGGCATCACCTGCGGGATGTACGTCTTCGGCTTGGGACTTTCTGTCGCCCAAGCGATGGCAGCAGGCGTTATCGGTTATTTCTTATCTTGTTCATTAGTGGGGATCTTGGCGGTCGGCAGCGTCCGTACCGGGCTTCCGACATTAGTGCAATCGCGCTTGGCTTTCGGCTACCACGGCAACAAAGTCCCCACCTTCTTCGGTTATGTGGCGAACATGGGCTGGAAAGTGACGATGCTTTCCATGGCTTCAACCACTTTTGCTGACTTAGTGGCTAAATTGATTCCCGTGATGGCAACGCCGCAAGGAACAGCCACAACAACGTGTTTGCTCGTGAGTTTTGCATTTGTGCTCTTTTTTACGATGATCGGCGCCGTTTACGGTCACGCTTTCATTATGAAGATTGAGAAAATCATCGCTTGGATCACGGGCCTGATGACTTTGGTTTATCTCTTTTTCTTCATACCGCAAATCAACTTTGCAACCCTAGGCGATGCGCCCTCTGGCTCTTTTGCCACGTTCTTGGGTGGAATCGTGCTCGCCATGACCATGGTTGGCTTAGGATTCTTAAATTACGGCGGTGACTACTCTCGCTATCTGCCACGACACACGCCCGGCCGCGGAGTCATTTTCTGGACCACGGTCGGTATTGCCTTGCCTGTTTCCGTTCTTTTAATTTTGGGGGTCATGTTAAGTGCCGGCAATCCGGAACTTTTAGCTCGTGCTTCTCGCGAACCGCTTGCGGCCTTAACGGGAATTTTGCCTTTCTGGTTCTTTGTTCCGTTCTCTATTGTGATCGTGACCTCATTAATGTCTGCTGGCATGACAGGGGTTTATAGTTCAGGGCTTGCCTTAATGGCTATGGGTGTGCCCATGAGTCGCGCCGCCACAACAATAATGAATGCCGTCATTATTGCTTTGGGTGCCTTCTACTTAACGTTTATTTCCGACTCGTTCTTATCCACATTCACATCGTTCTTAGCGGCCATCTCCGTCATTATGGGATCTTGGGGCGCGATCGAAATCGTGGACCTTTTGCGTCAAAAGCGCCTGTCTTGGAATGTTAACTTGGCTTTGCCGCCTTCTCAGGGTGGGAAAAATTTACGCTGGAGTGCCTGTCTGTCACTGCTGGTCGCAACGCTTGTCGGATTAGGAACGATCACTTCAAGCGACCCCTACATTGGCAAGATTACAAGCTTCTTATTAAGTGAAGAAGCAAAGGCAAGCGTTTTTGCTCAAGCCAATATCGGCGTGGTTGCCGCGATGATTATCGGCGCGGTGCTTTACGCAATCCTCACCTATGTTGTTAAAGCCGAGCGTTAAAAGACGCATTTGGATGCAAACGGTTGACAGATGATTCTTTCCACCTGCCAACCGCCTGCGACTTGATTGATGGGAGCCCCTCTCGGGGCTCTTTTTATTAGGTTAGAAGTTATAGCGGACACCGAAATTCACGCGCCACGGCTCTTCAATTTCTCCGCCGGTGGTGTGTTCCACATCCGCGTACACATACGTGTTGTCAGACACACTGACATTGGCACCAATACCGAATTCTCCCCAGGTGCCGCCAAAATCATTGCTGACCGTGCGAGACATATGGGCGTTACTGACCTTAACGTCTGTTTCGCCTAAGAAGTCATGCACCACGGAAGCTCTCACATAGACGTTGCCCTTGTTATCCGGACATTGGATACCTGCCATGAAGCCAGCGCGAGCAATGAAGGAATCCGTTGATTGCAGCTCGTACTTACGATCACCATAACGGAAGCTATCCGAATCAATGTAGCTGTAAGTGGCTTCAACTTGCGGCTCAATGAAGAGGTTATAAGGCAGGGCAAATCGCCATCCGGCCTCTGCCGACAAAGATAAGCCCGTGTTATCCATCTTGCCGTCATAGGCCTTACCTTGTCCAGTCAAGCTTCTGGCATTGGCGTCATTCTTAATGGACGCCACGCGGCCGATCACATCAACGTATTGTCCTTTGTCACCTAACCAAGTGCCGTACAACGCTAAGCTGTAAGTATCCAAATCAGCACTGCCTCCATTGAAATCAGCATCACCCTTGGTGTAGCTGAAAGCGGTACCAAAGCGGATATTGTTTTCTGTGGGCAATGTATCGATACCGACTTGGATCATGTGGAAGGCGTTTTCCAAATCACCATCGGACCACTTGAGTTTACCGCCGTTATAGCGCACCCATGCGCCGCTCTTATAAGGCGTTGCACGAAGATCACCCATGCGTTTATAAAGATCATTTAATTCGGCGCGCCAGGCAACAACAAGAAGATTAGCAACGGCGGTTAGCGTACGGTTTGTTTCATTGACATCTTCAGTCTGGCTGATCTTATTGCCCTTGGCGTCGTAAACCGCTTCAATGCGACCGGTCATGTCATTGGCGCCGATCACAACCTTCATACCTTCGGCATCTTCTGCTCCATTGGTATTCAGATCAACGGTTGCAGCTAAATCAGCGACGCCTTGATCAACACTTGACATGGAATTACCATGAGAGCTGTCAGAACTTACCAAGGTAAAGTTGGTACTCATGTTTTTCCCAATGCTTATTTGATTTTCTGCGGTATCCTCAACAGACAAAATATTTGAACCAGTCGGTTTACCAATATTGATTTTCCCATTAGCTTGGTTAACAATCGTGGAATCTGCGGCATTAATATTTTTAAAATCAACAGTCTTAAATACCGGCTCTAAGCCTTCATCTCTATTGATATTGGAAAAAGTTGTCCCTGATTTAAATTCCGCATCAGTGATATGAATGGCAGTCCCCCAACCTTCAGTATCGTTGATTCGAATATTCGAGTTTTCTTCTGTAGTTAATTTGCCAATTTCTAAATCCGAAGCTTCTTTACCGTAGGCCTGAATAAACAATTCCCCATTAACATTCAGCTCCTCAATTGAGGCTTTGGCGACTTTTGTCTGGAATCAATAGAAAAAGAGCCCGATTTCTCGAGCTCCAGATGTTAGCGTCTTTCGACAAACCACATGCCGATCATGGCCAAGACCAGCATACAGGCGGTCGGAACCATCGCCACCACCAAAGGTGGCCAGGTATTGAGCATACCGATGTAAGAGAAAAGGTTGTTGATCGTGTAGAAAGCCAAACCGATCATAACGCCCGCAAAAATCTTAATACTCACACCGCCTGAGCGACGGTTCATGTAAGCAAAGGGCATCGCTAAAGCAATCATGACCAAAATAGCGATCGGATAGAACGCCTTATTCCATAGGGCAATCTCATAACGATCCGATTCTTGGCGACTTTGCTCCAAGTGATTGACGTAGCGATAGAGTGACCTCATGGACATATTTTCAGGTTTAAGCATCATCACACCGAAAATGCTTGGGTCAATCGCAGATCTAAACATCATTCGAGTGGGATTACTCACCATGACGCGATCCATGATCGGGGTTTGAGTGAGATTTTCCAGAAGAGGCAAGGCAGTATTAACAGCTCCCTGCAAAATCCACCCCTGATCATCAACATAATTACCAGATTCTGCGGCAATCACTCTCGTCAGGCGCTGCTTTTCATCAAAGTCATAAATACGCCAATCAAGGGCCTCTTCAGTCGGCGTCATTTTTTGGATATTGATATAGCGAACCTGAGGACCATTGGGAGAATCGATCGTTTCACGAACCCATGCTCCGGTGTCCGATCCTCGGATATCCATTGTCTTATGCTGAACAGTCGCACGATACTCACGCGAATAAGAATCCGAAGACGGGGCAATGAATTCACCAAAAGCGTAGGTAAAGGCCACCAGAATGATACCTGGTACCATTAAGATGGCTGCCAAACGCACAGGTGACAATCCCGCCACACGCAAAATCGTAAATTCAGAGCGAGAGGCCCACTGACTCATTACAAAGACCGTACCCAGTAATGCCGCAATAGGCATCACCTCATAAATTCGCATGGGCAAACTTAAACCAGTGATGACAAAGGCATCTAAAAGACCATAGCGGCTACCGATACGACCAAGCTGACCGACTAAGTCAAAAAAGGCAAACAAAGCCACAAGAGCTAAGAGCACAAAGCCCGTAGCCTGCAAGATTTCTTTAGTCAGGTGCTTGGTAATAACTTTCATCGCTTATTTCCTTGCACGCCAATAACTCAGTGTCAACCACACAGGCACCCAACGCTGCATAATCGTGCGACGCAAAAAGAGTACAACAGCTAAAACAGTGAATGCACCGTTTAAAAGGATGATGGCAGGAATCAAGTGGAAAGTTCCATGTTCCACCCAAGTTCTACCCACACTAATTCCGTTCAGATACAAAACAAAAAGCAAAAGTGCCACAACCATATTCAGACTGCGACCGGCTCGAGGATTTGTGAAAGAGAGCGGAATAGCGATCAATATTAAATTAAGTGCCGCCAAAGGCCAAGAAATTCGCCATAGCAACTCGCCTTGGGCTTCCAAATTATCTTTTTGCATGACAAGCAGCGGTAAGGGCTGGGTGTCCACATCCTTCATCTGAATGGCACTTTCCGGTTTTACATCCAGGCGAATACCGTAGGTTTTAAATTCCGTCACACGATACTCGGGCGTTCCGGCTTTACCCTCATAGCGATGCCCGTCATGCAAAATCACATAGCGGTCGCCTTGTTCATTCGTTGTCACTTCCCCCGTCTCTGCCATTAAAACCATTTCGGATTTAGGATCAGTCTCTGTGAGAAAAACATTTTTTACGGACAGACCATCAGCGGAAACTTCCTCGATAAAGAAAACTTGTTTGCCACCAGAAATTTCAATGAATCGACCGGGCGAGAGTCTATCGACATCATCACGCTGAGACCAGACTTCTCGGTTCATCTCACTTTGTCCTTTTGCCCATGGTGAAATAACCAGCGACAAGGCAGTAATGAGAAGAATAATAGGGATACTAAAGCGCAGAACCGGACGAATCCAGGAGACTAAACTGATGCCACCCGAAGAAAACCAGACCACCATTTCGCTATCAAGCCAGCTTCGGGTAAGCGTGATTAAAACGGCAATGAAAAGGGAAACCGCTAACAGAGGGGCTAAATTGACGAGCGCCTCATAAACCACCATTTCCATCACGGTCCCGCTGTCAATACGGCCACCAGCAGCCAGACCCAAAATACGGACCAGCCCGATCGTAAGCACAATCGAGAAGATAACCGTAAACACAGCACCGGCTGTGTTAGCGAGTTCAGAGACGAGTGAACGTCTGAATATCATGCGGATCCTTTATAACAACAGCGAGGAGCAAACAAAGCTCCAATCCGTGAATTTTATCGCAGTTTTAGTCGCAATATGCAATAAAAAACCCCGAAATCATAAAGACTCGGGGTTTTTTG